>NZ_JAJIRR010000009.1:0-244941 GCF_025717595.1 Kinneretia sp. DJ1R-11 | reverse complement strand
CTACGATCCGACGATGGGCAGATATGTTCAATCAGATCCCATAGGGCTGGCGGGAGGAATCAATACCTATAGCTATGTTGGGGGGAATCCGGTCAGCTACGTTGATCCGGCAGGCCTTCAGTCGTTGGAGTTCGGGGGGGTCACCGGAATTGGTCCTGTGCCCGGGCCAGGAGCGACGCTAACGTTTGGGCGCAATCCGAATGGCTCCGGGTTCGCCGTGCTGAAGGTCGGTTTGGGGTGGGGAGGTGGGTGGTCCCTCGACCCGTTGGGAAATCAGCCAGGCGATCGACCGTGTCAGTGCGCGTCATGGACTGGGACGGCTGGCGGCTTCGCAGAGGTTTCTGTCCACGCTGGCCCTTCGATTCTCGGAATCGCACTGGACAAGGGCAGGAGCGCTAATAGCTGCGGCAAGGCAGATTACGGCGGCGTCAGCCCTAAAGCGGAGGTGTCCAGCATAGGCATGCAGGCTCAAGCTGCTGCCGGTCTCAAACTCTCTATTGGCGGCGGTGGTTCGGCACAAGGAGGGTGCACATGCTAGGCGGTTGGCCGCGCCGAGGGCAGCGCGTCGCTTATGTGCTCATCTTCGTTCTATTCACTGTCGTCACGATGGCGCTTTTGCTGAAAAGCGAGCCTTACGAATTTGCCGAACACTACGTCGCGACAGATGAGCACGTAGAGCGAACTACCGGTGTGCAATCTTCCATGTACCTGGCATGGTGGAAAGGTTTCAGGTACACGTTCAGCGATCGAACCGGCGAGGCCTACTTCAACTTTAAAGTTGAAGGTACGCGCGGTCGTTTCGACGTCCGTGTTGATCTACAGAAGCAGCAAGGTCAATGGATAGTCGTCCGAGCAAAAGCCTTCTCCAACGAAGGAAAGGCAATAGACATAGTTCCTGAAAAGACGAAATTGCAATCTGACCCGATTGGGCGAGCGGGCGGTATCAACACCTATGCATATGTTGGAGGTAACTCGATCACGTATACGGACCCTCGCGGGTTAGAAAATCCTGGCTTGGGACCTTACTCCCCGCCGATCAATAGTCCCGCCATGGTTGCCTATTCCCAGTACTGGGCTGGTTCCAAGTCTCAAGGCTAGTGCGCACGCTACGTCCGATATGCAATTGAGGAAGGTGGTGGCGACGCGAGAAGTAGGCCTGTCGCTTCTGCAGACTATGCCAAGACGCTCGTTCGTGAAGGTTTCGTCGGTGTCAGCAATTATGGCTACTCTGCACGGGCGGGCGATGTTGTGGTGTACCCCCGCGTCCCCGGACACGGTTCCGGACACATTGCCATCCATACAGGATCCAATTGGATCTCGGACTTCCGGCAACGCAGCATTCTGGTGTCTCCAGACTACTCAACTGCACAACCCGAATTCTTTCGCCCGAACTGTTCTTGTGAGTAGCATTCGATGACGCCAACCTGGGTTCAGTCAGCGGCCATTAGCTTGGGACTGGCAGTCACGCCGGTGCCGGCGGTTGAATGCGCGATCAAGCAGCCGGTGGAAGTTGCGCAGAGCTTCTTTCGCTCCCATTACATGTTTCTAAGCGAGAAGGAGCCGGCGGATTCACTATCTGCAGCGCTAGCAAAGTTAGTTGCGCGTGAGCTCGCCTGCCGCGAACAAGGGCAGGTCTGCGCCGTAGATTGGGACTTCTGGACCAGCGCTCAGGACGGAGATGTCCAGGGCGCTGCCAAATCTCGGCTTGTGTTTGAACGCCCGGAGTTGGCCAAGGTGGATCTGAGATATTTTTTCAAACCGACACGCGATTCGAAAGCGACCTCGCTCCGGGCCGATGTTCTCCTAGTTCGCGAATCTGATAGCTGCTGGCGGATCGACGACATTCATCGTGACGGCAAGTCTCTGAAGAGGCTACTTGCCGCAGCACCCGATCCGAAATGACCGTGTGGTTTCGAGGTCGGTGTCCACGGAATCGGCAGCAGCCCAGATCCAATTGGCTTGGCCGGTGGTTCCTGCCGCAACAGCTATAGAAGTTGCCTCGGGTTTGACCTGGCCGTATATACCTTGAGCAGCGGACTTTGTTCTGCACTGGTGTAGTCACCAGTTCTTCCGCAAGCTGAGAACTCGCAACTTCTATCCTGGCCAATAACCGCGCCAACGCCGGCTACCGCACCGCTCACTCCGCATCGTCAGCCGCGACCACTTCCCAACTGCCAAACAGACTGAGCCCCGCAGCGCGCGCCAAAGCGGCCGACGCAGTGTTGTCCGTCTGGCAGCGGTATTGCATCTCATAACCCTGTTCCTGCGCGTGACGAGCGATCGCGCGAATCACGCGGCGGGCATGGCCCTGGCCGCGGTATGGGGGCAGAGTCAGCACGCCGACATCGGCAATCTTGCTTTGTTCGTCATCGTCCGCATCATCATCCCAGGGGTACATGCTGGCCGCACACACCAGGCGCTCGCCTTCGAAGGCGCCCAAGACCGCCCAGTGGTCGAGCTCCACGTAGGCATCGTCCAGATCTTGCTCCGAGGCTGAGGCCTGGAACTCGGCGAAGGCGGCCGCGTCCGCGGCAGTCAAGAGGCGCACGCCCGGGGCCGGCTGCTCCAGTTGCAGGCTGTGTTGATCGGCCTCGCTGAAATGGAAGACAAGGTCTGCGCCGTGGAGCTGGACGTGGTGTTCGCTCAGCTCTTGCCGCAGCAGGGGCTCGTTCAGGCCGGGCAGGCGGGCGAGCTCCAGTTGCTCGGCGACTTCGGGCCTCAGGGCGATATGGACCCGGCCATCAGCGCGGCTCAGGATCATGAGCCGTCTATCTTCGCCCAAGTTGGGATTGACGACGACGGTGAAGTCCTCGTCCTGAGACAGTCGTTCGCCGACGAGGAACTGGGTGTTCCAGAAAGCCTGGATCGTGGGTGAAAACAGTGACATCGTCGAAGCGGCCTCACGGCCTGATAAAAAAATAGGGTGCCGTACAGGGTTCGGCGTCAGAGACCCTTCAGCTCCAGCCGCATCAGCTGAAACTGCACTTCACGGCCCACCGGTTTGAGCGAGACCAGGCGGAAGTTCTTCTCGGTGCCGACTTTGTAGACGCGTTCGTCACGGTCGCCGCTGACGTCGCCGCAACCGTTGGGGTCTTTTTCCTTGCGGCTCTTGCGGGCCTGGGCTGCCACGGCCTCGGGGCTGCCGGGGCTGCAGTCCAGCACCGTGCCGTAGTTGGAGAGGGCCTCGCGGTAGTAGCGGCTGACTTGTTCCAGCTCGTCGTTGCTGGCGAATTTGGACACCACCAGCTTCATACCGAAGGGGCCGAAGGAAAAGCCGATGGTGGCGTTGCCCTTGTCTTCCTTCTTGTCGTCCTTTTTGTCGCGGTGCATCCGCGCGCCGGGGTAGGCCGGCAAGCCGATGTCTTTGAGGTCCGCTTGTTCGCTGATGTCCATGCCGGCCCTGAAGGACTTGCTGGGCTTGTTGGCGTCGTCGCCGGCCTGTGCGGCCGAAGCCATCAGGCCCAGACCGAGGCTGAGGGAAAGGGCAAGGGTGCTGAAGAGGCGGGGGCTTGTCGACATGGCGGACCTTACGAAGTTGTGCGGAGCACCCCCGGCAGCGAGGGCATGGATCGCAATGTAGGGGCGAGGTTCGCGCCCAGCCAGCCGGCTCCGACCGTCTGCAGCTTGGGCGGCACAGAACGCACGAATCAGGCGCGAAGCGAAACGAAAGTGGCGCCGGCATGACGCTTCAGGCCTCGATTCATGCAGTGGGTCGCAAAACGCAGGACGGCCGTGTCGGCCCTTCCTAGGATGCGTCCATCTGCAGTGATCCAGGCTCCAAGCCGCGATTCACCGGCAGTGTCATCTCTGACCCGATCAGCAACCATCCACCCAAGGCCAGCGCCTCGCTGGACAGCCCATCCATGAAGACCGACATTCGCTCCCTCTTGACTTTCTCCGCCGCCGCCGCGCTGGCCCTGCTGGCCACCGGCTGTGCCATCCACGTGACGCACACCGAAGGCGGCAACAGCAGCAAGCTGAGCATGAACGCCGCCGGCACGGCCAGCTTCCAGTGCGTGGCCAGCCCCAGCGGTGAATGCCATTACGCGCTCTACACCAGCCGCTGCAGCACGGCCGAGGGTGAAGGCGGCCAGCCCGCCACCACCTGCACCCATCAGGTGATCAGCCAGTTCACCGTGGCCGCAGGTCAGACGCATGAAATGCGTGACCTGCCGCAAGGCTTCAAGCAGTGCATGAAGACCAGCCAGAAGCCGCAAGTGCCGTCCTGCGGCAGCTGAGGCGCGAGGCCGCCTCAGCCTTGGGGTGAGATGCGGCCCTCGGTCTCGCAGCGTTCGACCGGTTTCGGGATGTCGCCCTCGAGGTTTGATATCCAGCAGGCATCAAGCACCGAGCAGTAGCAGGCCTGCACGCTCAGCTTGCGCTGGCGGTGCTGGTCAAAGCGGTTCCAGGCCGCAAAGCCGGCGGCGTCGGACTCGGGTGGGCGGTCCCAGCCAAACAGCTGGATTTCCTTTCCGGCCGAGATCAGGCGCGGCGCGATGGTCGTGGTGCTGAGCAGCAGCTTGCGCCCGAGCTCCGGCGCCACCTCGTCGACCATCTGCATCACATGTGGGACCGGTTTGCCGTTCGACTTGAGCTCGAACCACACCACCCGTGCCGGGCCATTGCCCACGTTCTGCACCGTGAAACTCAGCTGCGCCTTGCCGCCCACCTGATTGCCAGTGCCGAACTCCAGCAAGGGTGTCGAGTTGGCCATCACCAGCCGGGTGTTCTCCTTGACCAGGGCCGCCATGGTCTGGCTGGTGCGCCAGGAGCCATAGACGGCGGCCACCGAGCTGAGCAACATGCTGCCGGCCACGGCGATGTGGAACCAGCGCGGCGCCGGGCCGCTTTCGGGTTTGCTGAGTTTGGGCAGGTCGATCACAGGGCGGACTTCAAGATGGGTCGAACAAGGACCGCACTGTAGCTGCAGAGCTTGAGAGTTTTCGTAGCGAGCCGCCGTCAGGCTAGACGGCCGGCGCGCAGGAACCGGAACGTACTTCCTGTACGTGAGGATTCCGAGAACCGGCCAACGACGCCTGACGGTGGCGCAGTAGAAAAGCTCTTAAGCTCTCAGGGCGTGTACGTGACCTTGAGCGTGACGCCGCTGTAGCTGGCATAGGCATACAGGCCGATGTAAACATAGCCCGGAGTCGGCGTGGGCAGGCTGCAGCTTTCGGTGTTGCCATTGCTGTCTTTGAGGCAGTCGTAGCTGCCCGCGTCGGGGGCTTGGCCGTAGCGCACATACAGGTCCAGGTCGCCGGTGCCGCCGCTGGTGTTGACTACCAGATTGCGCGCCCCCTGGGGCAGCAGCACGCGGTAAAAGCTCCAGTTGCCCGTGCTGGCGGCCAAGCCGCTGAGGCTTTGGCCATTGCTCAGCACCGGCGTGGTGTCGACCGCCACACGCACGGTCTTGCTGGTGCTGCTGCTCTTGCCTTCGTCGTCGGTCACTGCGAGGTTCACTGCGTAGCTGCCGTCGGCCGCGTAAACATGGTTGACGGTGGCGCCGCTGCCGGTCTGGCCATCGCCAAAGTTCCAGCTTCGGCTGACGATCTGGCCGTTGTCAGCGCTGCGGTCGGTGAACGTGACGCTGCGCTCCTGGGGCACCGCGTCGAAGGCGGCCACCGGCGCGGTGCTCGCGTTCGGGTCGATGCGGATGAAGGCGGCGCTCAAAGCACCCCAGTTGCCAGCAGCGTCGCGGCCGCGCACATAGACCAGATGCGGGCCCGGCGCCCAGGCGCTGGTGTCCACGGTGGCGCGCACGGCCTCTTGCTTGCTGTCAAACACGCCGTCCACCGCCTGCATGGGCCGCGGCGAGGCCTGGCGGCCGCCGGGTGGGAAGTCGACATAGAACTGCGCTGCGGCAATGTTCTGCGAGGGCTCGACGCCATTGCTGTTGTTGTAGCGCGTGTCGTCGATGCTGGCGCTGAGTTGCAGCACCGTGCCCGGTGGCACACCGGTGGCCGCCAGTCCGCTGATGTTGACATTCAGAGCATCGGGGCCGGCAGGGGTCTGGTAGGGCGCGCGCACCACCTTGGCGGCGTAGATCAGGGCCTGCAGATTGCTGGGCAGCAAGGTGTTCTGGTAGTAGCCGCAGGATTCAAAGAAGGCCGTGCCCAGCTCGAAGGTGAAGGCGGCCACGCCCAGTTCGCCATAACTCGGGCCGTCGCTGGTGCCATCGGTTTCGTACAAGGCCACGGAACGTTGCGGCGTGTGGCCGTTCCAGAACGCGAACTTGCGGCCCAGGGTGGCCAGCTGCGTGTCATTGGGCGCCGGCGTGCCGTTCGAGCCCCAGGGCCAGAGCAGCAGGCGGCCGTGGCTGTGGATGTCGAGGTGGATGCCGCTGGCGTCCAGAGGCGCGGGGTCGTCGCGACCGGGGCCGCGGCGGTCGCGCCAGAGGCGGCGGATGTAGGCCTCCACGGCTTGAGTCTCGGGCTCGGAGGCCGCGCTCGGGCCGCGGTAGGTTTCGGAGCAGGCGTTGCCGCTGGAGCCGGTGGCGGTGCCGAACCAGTCGTAGCCGAAGTTGCGGTTCAGATCGGCGCCGCGCGAGTTGCTGTTGGCGCCGCAGTAGGCGGTGTTGGTGTTCTTGCGCCAGAGCAGGCCCGTCTCGGCCTTTTTGCGGCCGTCGGGGTTGGTGGCCAGCAGCAGGTGGATCTCGTGCTGGTCGAGGATCCAGGTCATGTCGGCGTCAACGCCGTGGCCGTTGACCAGGCGCTTGGCGAACTCCAACACCAGGGGCGTGGTGGCGTACTCGCGGGCGTGGATGCCGGCGTTGATGAAGAGCTTGGGCTTGCCGCTCGGGTAGGCCGCGTTGCTCAAGCGCAGCACGCGCAGGTCGTAGCCACCCTGGCCCTGGGTCTTTTGCCAGGAGTCCCCGATGTCCACCCAGCGGGCCAGGTCGGGGCGCGCCGCGATCAAGGCGTCGCCCTCGGCGAACACCTCTTCCACCGTGGGGTAGCAGCTGTAGTTCGGAATGCCGACAAAGCTGGGCTGCGGCCCTCCCGGGGCGCGCTGCTGGCGCTGCTTGGCGGCTTTTTCCTCGCTGCGTGCCAGGGCCAGCTGACGACCCTGCCATTTGGCATCGGCCTGCAAGCTGAATCCGAGAGCGCGCAGCTCGCGCTGCTCCTCGGCATTGGCGTTCACCACCACATAACCGAGCTCGTACTTGGACTCCAGGGTCTCGAAGCGGCTGTGGGCAATGGCGCGAGCCTGCTGGATGTCGCGGAAATAGGCGCGCACGATGCTGCGGCTGGCCATCTCCTGGCCGGCGATGCCCGGGCCGACCGTGCCCTGGCTGCCCGCCGCCTGAACCGGAGCGTGGCCCAGGCCGAGCAGGGCCAGGGTGGCGGTGAGGATGGGCAGGGTGTGTTTCATGGGGCCAGGTCTCGCTGCGGTTGGCTGCGCCGGATGAAGCGCTGCAAACGACCAGTTTGCGCAGCGCGACCGGCCACGCCCAGCGGTGGAAACCCGCCTCGCGGCCTGCTGTGGCGCTGGCGCGTTAGGGGTTTACCAGCGCAGCCGGCCGCCAGGCTTCGAGCAGTGCGCGTTCGCGCTCGCGGCTCAGGCATGGGCTGCTCGGGCGCGGGCCAGCGTTCAGCCAGGCAGCCGTGTCGGCCAGGGTCTGGGCCAGCGCGGTGAAGCGCAGTCCGGCCACTTCGGCGGCTGGGTTGCGCATGTCCATCATGGCGTTGTCGGCTTCGGGCAGCCAGTAGGGCAGGTCGGCAAAAGGTTGGATGCCGGCGGCCAGGAGGCCTTCATCCGGCAGCCAGACCAGCTCGGCCTTGCTGCCGCAGGCGCTATGCGCCGCCTCCAGCAGGCCACCCATATTGAGGCCGTCGGCGCCGACGGTGTTGAACAGGCCGCCTTGGCGCGCCTCAGCCCGCTGCAGGGCAAAACGGGCGATGTCGCGGGCGTCGATCAAGCGCACCGGCCGCTCGGGCCGGCCCGGCGCCAGCACCGTCTCGCCATCGCGGGCTGAATCGGCCAAGCGCTGCAGCCAGTAGGGCAGGCGCGGGCTGTAGTCATAGGGGCCGACGATGAAGCCCGGGCGCAGGATCAGGGCGCGCTCGCCCATCAAGCCCTGAACGGTGCGCTCGCACAGCACCTTGAGCCCGCCATAGGCCGCGCCATAGCCGCCGCCAGATTGCGAGCCCTTGGTGCCGATTTGAGCCTGGGCCTGGGCCTCAATCTGGTCCAATTCCGCAGCGCTCAGCTCGGCCACCGCTGAGGCTTCGTCGGTGTCCGCCGTGATCGTGGGGTAGACCGAGATGGTGGAGACCAGACAGTAATGTTCGACGGCATCGCGCAGCAGCTCGGCGCTGCGGCGAGCGGCGCTGGGCAAATAGCAGCTGGGGTCCAGCACGGCATCCCAACGCCGGCCGCGCAGGATGGACAGATCGCCTCGTCGGTCGCCCTGTAGCTGTTCGACGCCGGCCAGCAACCGCCCCTGGTTGCCGCGGTTGAACAGCGTCACCTCATGGCCGGCGGCCAGGGCTTGTTCGGCCATGTGTCGGCCAAGGAACTGAGTGCCGCCGAGGATCAGGAGTTTCATGGTGGGTGCGTCGCTGTTGGAGCTCATTCTTGCCCTCACCTTCGACCCATCCATTGGTCACACCGGGTCAACCCGGGGCATGCGCCCTCAGAGCCGGGCGGCGATGCGGGCTACGCGCATGTCGCGGTCGGAGACGGTCTTGCTCAACAGCACCGGCCCGCTGGCGCTGTTGCGCAGGCTCAGGGTGTAGTCGGCGGCGTTGCTGGTGTTCAGGGGCAGGCTGACCGAGGAGCCGTCGGCGGCGGTGACGCGGAGTTCGTTGGCCGCGTTTGCGCTGGCCGTCAACAGCAGGCTGGTGACCGGCGACTTGACGATGGTGATGCTGCGTTGGTCATAGGACACACTGCTGCCCTGGCGTTGGGTCAGGCGGATGTCACCGTATTCGCGTACCGTGTTGGAGTAGCTGTAAGTCAGCGTGCCCTGGCTGCTCGGCGTCGGGCTGCCCGGGATGTCGAAGGCGAAGGCACCATTGACGACGATATTGGGTGTGTCGACAAAGGCTTTGGGATACAGCACATTGATCAGCTTGACCTTGACACCCGCGCTGGCTGCCTGGCTGGCGTCGATTTCCCACTGACCCGACTGGATCTGGACGTTGATCATGTCGCAGTCCTGGGCGGCGTAGCGCCAGATGTCACCGCTGCGCTCCAGACTCAGGCTGCCGCTCTTGGCGCAGGCGTACTTGCCCGAAACCGACTGGGTCTTGTAGAGCTCCAGCACGCGCTCGCGCAGCAACTGTGCCGTGTCCTGGTAGGCATGCAAATGGGCGATATAGCCGATCGCTGCCGCGTTGAGCATGGTGTCGGTGTTGATCTGCTTGATCTCACGGTCAGGCGTCAGCGCCAAGGTCTCGCTGCTGCCTCCGCCGCAGCCGGTCAGCAGGGCGGAGGCCAGGGCCAGAGCGGTAGGGGCACAAAGAAGGTGGGGCAGGTTTTGGTGGGTCGTCATGGCTGCAGGGTTTGGCCGGGGCGCGGTTGCGCCGCCTGGCATTTTGACTGGACTTGGTGTGCTTCGGACCTCAGCCGGGCTCAGAGTCGTGCTTTGACAATGGCCAGCTGCAGGTCCTTGCGACTGATCTGACGGCTGAGCACCACAGGCCCCTGGGCGCTGAGGCGCAGTTCCAGGACATAGTCGCCGGTGCTGCCGAGGTCGGTGCTGACGTTCGACCCGTCGGCGGCAGAGACGGTCATCAGCCGCCCTTGGCGCAGCTGCATCCTCAGCGGCAGCGGAGTGCCGGGCGAGCGGCTCACCAGCAGGCCGCGTTCCTGTTGGCTGCCGGACCCACTGCTGAAAGAGCCGGACAAGGCAATTTGCTCGTAGATCCGGGTCTCGCCGCCATAGCTCAGGCTCAGCCGGCCCTGTTGCTCGAGGCCGCCAGCGCCGGGTTTGTCGACGCTGAAGCTGCCGTCCGCCACCATATCCGGGATGTCACTGTAGAACTTGTGGAAGACCAGTTGCTTGATCTGCAGATCCAGGCCCATGCTCGCGGCCTGGCTGGTGTCGAGGGTCCAGCTGCCTGAGGCCAGCTGGATATTGATGTTGTGGCAGTCGAACGCGCTGTAGCGCCAGATAGGCCCTTCTCGGATCAGCTTCAGGCTGCCGCTGACTTTGCAGGGGTAGCTGCCGCTGAGCGTCTGGGTCTGGTAGAGATCCATCACCTGGCTGCGGAAGAGCTGGAAGATCAGGGTCTGGCTGTAGTCATCGGCCACCAGGGCCACGGCGAGGCTGGCCAGCATCTGGTCCGGCGTGATCAGCTTTTCTTCGCGGCTGGGAGTCAGTTCGAGGCTTTGGGCGCTGCCGCCGCCACCGCAGGCGCACAGCAGGGTCGCCGTCAAGGCCGCCAGGGAGGCGCGGGTGAAAGTGCTTGTCATGGTGCGGTGAGCTCAGTTCGGCACATGCGGTCGCCCGGCGCCGTCGCTCCCGAAAGCCTCGCGAGGCCTTCGGGACCGGACGGGATGCCGAGCCTGAGGGCGAAGCCTCAGGTGCGGGCGCGTTTGAGGGCTGCGTCCAGCTCGGCCTTTTGCGGGTACAGGGTTTCGATGCTCGGGTCGCCGGGTGTGCCGCGCAGCTCGAAGATGTCACGTCCGTCGGCCGCCTTACCCGAGCGCAGGTTCGACTGGTCTTCGGCTGTGAGCGTGAGCTGGCCGTTTGTGTTGGGGTTCGCGCTCATGCTCATGCTCACGGTCAGGGGCAGCTCGAAGCGCGCCGCCACCAGCTTGGCGCTCAGCGTCGTCTGCCCGCCTGCTGCCAGGCTGGCACGCAGGCTGTAGGCGCTGTAGCGGTCGGTCTTGCCATTGCGCAGCACGCTCAGTTCGCCGTCCTCGCTGCTGTTGCTGTTGTCGGTCTTGCTGGTGAACTTGCCATCCAGGGTCTCCACCGCGATGTCGCCGTCCATGCGGTAGTTGAGCGCCTGGAAGCGGTGCTCGGCATTCAGCACCGAGCTGTCGTAGCTGATGCTGTAGCTGCCTGAGATCAAGGTGATTTGCTCCAGCTGGCAGTTGCTGACCGTGAACACGCGCTCCTTGCCATTGCGGCTCAGCCCCACGGTCCCACCTTTGGGGCAAGGCAGCTGGCCCGGCGTCTGTTCGACCAAGGGCAAGGCCAAGGACCTGCTGGCCTGCATGGCCCCCAAGCGCTCGAGAGCCACCGCGCCCGTGGCCACGGCGTCGAGGTAGTTCACATTGGTGATCTTGGCTTTGGTGATGGGCTGCGGCTCGGGTGAGCCGCCGTCGCTGCAGGCGCTCAGGCCCGCAGCCAGGCTCAGGGTCGAAATCAGGCCGGCGGCACGCAGGCTCAGGATGGATGGCTTGTTCATGATGTTTTGAATTCCCAGTGTGGTGAAGGGAGGTGTCAGGCAGGGCTCTGCCACGACGACCTTGTGAGTCATCGACAGGAGGTGTTCAGGAGTGGGCCGCTTCAGTGCGGCGCTGCGAGCCGACACGCGGGGCCGTGTACGGCTCCGTGCTGGCTGAGTTTGAAAAACATGGGGCACCCTCCCTGGATGGTGGTTTGCGGTGCCCGGCGCGGTCGTTTGAATCTCAGCGGGCGCTGCAAAGCCCTGTGTTTCAGGGCGATGCGCAGTGTCTGAGCCCGCCTTCGTCTTGGCGAGTGACTTGTGGCACAGGGCCTCTGTTGCAGCCCTGGGTGTCGAATTTCGCTACCAAATCAGGCTCTGTAAGCTGGGCGTTACGTGGCCGCAGGCTGGCCGCTCACCAGACCGGGCCGACGAAGAAGTAAAGGCGGCCGCCGCCATCGCGCGTGGCTCCCAGAGCCAGATAGACCGGGCCGAAGCGCGAGTCCACCGCGATGAAGCCGCTGGCCGCAAAGCGATTCAGCTTGCGCAGATTGCGCTCGCCGTAGGGCACAGCCAGCTCCTGGCCCAGTTCCAGCGAGAAGCCGGCACGCACGGCGTCACCGAAGCCGACCGGCATCTGGCCGACGCGGCGCGCCAGCACCACGCGGGTCAAGGCATAGGACTGCGTCTTGGAGCTCGGCTCGCTGCCCGAGAGGCGCAGAAAGCCGCCCAGGCCTTCGCCTTGCGGCAGCTCGATGCGCGCCTCGCCCAGGCTGCCGGCATAGGCGCCGTAGATGTGGCCGGCCCATTCGCCGCGCCGGAAGGCCTGCATGAACTTGAGCTGGTAGGTCGAGGCCTGGCCTTCCACGGTCAGCGGGTAGCGGCGCAGGGCCAGGTTGAGCAGGCGGCCGCTGCTCGGGAAGGCGGGCGCGTCCAAGCTGTCCAGGCGCCAGCGGAATTCCGGCACACCGAAGTTGGCGCGGATGCGGTAGTCGGCGTCGCGATAGTCCGAACGGATGCGCAAGCCCGCCAGCTGCACATCACCCCAGGGGCCGAGCTGCCGGCCCAAGGCGAAGCCCAGATGCGCCATGTCCCATTGATAGGGCTTGAGCGATTCGTTGTCGCGGATGCCCATGATCTCGAGCGAAGGCTCGACATACCAGCGAGAACCGGGCCCCAGCGGCTGCATCACGCTGGACTTGAGCTCCTTGTAGCTGCCCAGCTTGACGCTGCTGCGCAGCTCGGCGCCCCAGCTGTTCAGCCAGCTCAAGGTGTGCAGGGCCGACAAGGTGTTGCGGTTGAAACTCTTGAAGTCGCTGGCCAGTTCGATGCCCATGCGCAGGCGGCTGCGTGCCCAGGCCGCTTCGGTCACCGTCATCACGACCTCGCGGTGCCCCTCATCGTCGCTGACCTGGGTCTGCACCCGCTCGAAGTCGCCACGCCCATAGAGTTGGGCGCTGGCCTGCTGGATGCGCTCGCGGCTGGTGGACTGGCCGGGCTGCAGGTCGATCTCGCGTTGCAGGGCCTGCGGGTTGGTGAAGCGGCTGCCCTGAATGCGCAGGGCCGCCAGCGGCAAGGGCCCGGCCTCGGCCTGGCTGCGCAGGCGGCGGCGCTCTTCATGCAGGGCGTAGCGCGGCGCGGGCAGGGCGAGCGCGCGCAGGCGTTCGCTGGCTGCCAGGGCGGTCAAGAGGCCGTCGTCGATGGCGCGCTCGGCGGATTCGAAATCGGTCAGGCCGATGCCGCTCATTTCCGGCGTCAACAGGATATCGGCGCTGCCCAGCTCCTCCAGCGAGCGCTCGACATTCTGGGTCGTCAGGATCTTGATCATCTGATCCGTGACGCTGAGCGCGCTCTGGATCTCCTGCTCATCCAACAGGGGCGAGCCGACATTGACGGCGATGATCACGTCGGCGCCCATGGCCCTAGCCACGTCGACGCCGAGGTTGCGCACCAGGCCGCCGTCCACCAACAGCCGGCCCTTGACCCGCACCGGCGAGAACAGCCCCGGCACCGCCATCGACGCACGCATGGCCTGGTTCAGCGGCGTGTCCTTGAGCACGACCAGGCGACCGTTGACCAGATCGGTGGCCAGGGCCTGGAAGGGCAGGGCCAGTTGATCGATCGCTTGCTCGGAGCGCTGGTTGGGCGCCAGCCGCTCCAGGGTGAACTCGAGCGCGCTGTTTCCGGCGGCCGAACTGGGCAGCAACAAGCCTTCCCGGTCCAGGCCCAGCTCGATGCGGGAGGCCAGCAGCCGGTCTTCCTCGCGGCGCCGGAAGCTCAGGTCCGGGCGCGCGGGTCGGTCGGCCAGGATGCGGGTCCAGTCGGCCGTGCGCACCAGCTGCTCGAGTTCTTCGACGCTGCGTCCGGCCGCATAGGCGCCGCCGACCACCGCCCCCATGCTGGTGCCCACGACCAGGTCCACCGGCACTTGCAGCTGCTGCAAGGCCTTGAGCACACCGATATGGGCCAGGCCGCGTGCACCGCCGCCCGACAGCACCAGGCCGACGCGTGGCCGGCCGGCTTCCGGCGGGCCGCCGGCGGGCGCGGCCGGCGCCAGCGTGCTTGCCGCGAACAGGGTGAAAAAGCACAGCGTCAGGCTGCGCAGCCCGGGGTTGGCTGTGCGGCGGAGCTGATGGGGAACAGGGCTTTGCATCGTCGCTGGGACCTTTCTCCGATCTTCAGACCCGCGAGTGCGCGCGTCTGGTCGAATTGTTGGACTTAGAACTTGTCCGCAATAAGGCGGGTCAGAGGATGGCAATGCGTTCAAAGCGGCCGCCAGCCGACCCCGACTATTTACGGATAAGTTCTTAGGCTCCTCCGAGCCGGCGGCGGCGATTGTCTGTCATGGCGTGTGACTCACAGCTGGCATCGCTTAGAGTGCAGCCGACGGCCACGACCGCCTTGCTATCCCTGCCCCGCCACTGCCTGCCCTCCCATGCCCCAAGATCCGCGCGCCACCGTCACGCCTGAGGACTTCAATGTCGCGCCCGAGCTGCTCGGCCAGCCCCTGGCCACGCCGCGCCAGCGGGCCCTGGCCATGGGCATCGATGTAGCGGTGCTGGCCTTGGTGAGCCAGCTGGCCAACAACTGGCTGATGATGGCTGCGGCCCTGGGGCTCTACACCTGGCTTCGCCAGTTCCGACCCGAGGTGTTCGCTCGCCTGCGCTGGCGTCGGCGGCAGCGCGGCGAGGCCGGCGCCGAACTGGCGGCGTCACCGCCCCCGATGCTGCGGCCGCAGCGGCGCTGGTTGGCCTGGCTGCTGGTGGCCTGGTTCAGCTACCAGGGCGTGGTGACGCTGTTTCAGGGCGACCCGGAGGCTGATGCCGAGTCGGCGGTAGAGACCGCCAGCCAAGCGAGCGGCACATTCAGCAAGGCCGAGTTGCGCGAGTTGCGTCAGCGGGCGGAGGAAGAGCCCGATGAAAGCGTCGATGCCGTAGATGCCGCGGCATCAGCCGCAGTGCGAGCCGCGGCCCATGAGTCGCACCACCAAGCTTTGCACGGTGTGCTCCGAGCGCAGGAAAAGCAGCTGGATCAGCTGCGTGAAGAAGTGGTGCTGGCCGGCCAGCCCCAGGCCATGCGTTGGCTCAAGGCCGCCCAGCGCTGGATCGATGAGCTGCTGCGCCACTATGTGACGCCGGCGCTGTATTTCTGCCTGCTGCCCCTGCTCTGGCCGGGCCAGACTCTGGGCAAGCGTCTGGTGGGCCTGCGTGTGCAGGAACTCAGCGGCAAGCCCATGACTCTGATGCTGGGCTTCAGGCGTTTTGGCGGTTATGCCGCGGCCACCGTCACCGGTGGCATCGGCCTGCTGCAGATCCTCTGGGACCCGAACCGGCAGGGGCTGCAGGACAAGACGGCGCACACGGTGGTGTTGGACCTGCGCGCGCAGCGGCGCCTGCCGCCGGTGTCTGAGGGCCAGCCTTCACCGCCGCCGCAGACACCGGACTGAGCGCGGCCTCAGTTGCCGTTGTTGCGGATCTGTGGGTCGTAGCTCGGATAGAGCGCGCTCGTGTTCGCATCCGAGAAGACCAGGATCACGCCCTTGGTGCTGCTGCCGTCGGCCGGCATGGGGATGGTGACCACGCCGTTCACAGCGGTGACGAAATTGCTGGTCGAGCTGGCCGCCGGCTGGTTCAGCGTGTCGTAGGTGGCGCTCTTGAGCTGCAGGCCGGACCCGCTGGCCTGGGCGATCTGGCAATTTGTGATGCCCTGGCCGTAGACTAGGGTGCCGGAGATCGGCTGCTGGCAGGCGGGGTCAGCGAAATAGCTGCAGCTCGCATTCATGGGTGAGCTGCGGCTGCCCGTGGGCGATGCTTTGACGTAGTAGATGCTGGTGGTGTTGCTCATACGAAACCCTCTCCGGAATGTGCCGGTCCGTTGCTTGATTCATGCCAATGAGCCGGTGAGCTTGTTTCATATGCCAGCACTCGCAGCCGGCGCTGAGCTCAGCGCCGCTGTTCCAGCCAGTCCCGTTCTTCTTTGACCTCGGCCTCCCGGTTCAGGCAGGAATGTGCCCGCACCCAGCTGCGGGTGATGCCGTGATGAACGCGCAGCAAGGGCCTTTGTTTGTCCAATTGGGTCACCAGTGCCTGACAGAGCGCTGCCCCGGCCGCCGCGCTCTCGTGCTGGCTGCGCCAGGCCGCCAAGGCCAGCTGCTGCTGGGCAAAGGCGTCCAACAGAGGCAGGTCGGTGGGGCTGCGTTTCAGCCCGTCCTGCAGCGCATCGACCCATTGGGCGAGGGCCTCGCCGGCGGCTTGAGCTTGCCCCGCCGCCTCCAGTGCCGCCGCCAACTCCAGGCCGACCTTGACGCGCAGCGGCAGACGGCGCAGGCCTGCCGCCGCTGAGGCCTTCTGTGCCTGCTCGCGCAATGCCTGGTCCAAGGCTTTCGCTTGCGCCAATTGAGCGGCTCTCGTGTGGCTGCGCAGGGCCAGCTGACCGGCTTCGATCCGCTGCAACTGCTGTTGCCAGCCGCGCTCATTGGGGTCCTGGCGCAGCAGCTTGCGCATCAACTCGGCGGCTGCCCGGTATTGCTCTTGCGCGAGCTCCGTGTGCTTCAGTGCGGCCTCGGCCTGGGCGATCCAGTCGCGCACGGTGGCAGCGCGGGCCGTCCAATCGAGGTCGGCTGGCGCCAGGGCTCGATTGGCTTCGACATCGCGCAAGGCCTCGATGAACAAGGTCCGGGCTTGTTGCAGCTCACCTTGCCAAAGCAAGGCGGTTCCCAGCCAGGTCAGGCTGTCGGCCAGCTCCGCCTTGAGGCCCAGCTGCTGCGGGTCCTGGCTCAGAGCGCGCTGTTTCAGCGCAATGGACGCCTGGAACAACCGGGTGGCTCCGGGTAAATCACCGCTGTCCAGTTGCAGGCTGCCCAGGCTGTTGAGCGCATAGGAGAGCTCGACCATGGCGTCCAGCTCGCCCGGTGCTGCGTCCAGCCAGGCTTGGCTGAAGTCGCGATAGGCCTCGAATTGCTGGCGCGCTTCTGCAAAGTGCCGCTGCGTGTAGTGCACATGGCCCAGCCAGAACGCGGCAGCACCTTGTGCCCGGTACCAAGGCCCCGCCAGCTCAGGCTCTGGCTGTGCTTGTGCAAGCAAGGCCTGGGCCGACTGCAGCGGCGCCACGGCGGCGTCGAGCTGCAGCTTGGACACCTGGACTTCTCCCAGCACGGTCAAGGCCTTGGCTTGTTGCAGCCGCGCCTGCGGGCTGGGCGGCGCCGCATTGGCGCCACGGGCTGCGCCCAGATGGGCCAGGGCCTTGGCTCCGACGCTGTCCAGCAGGTCCAGTCGGCCGACCGGGCGCAGCTTGTCGGCGAATTCGCCCAGGAGATAGCTGAGCAACTCATCCGATTCGCTGCTGCGCTGGCGTGCGACATGTTCGGCCTGCTCGGCCCGTCGGGCCTGGCTCAGGCTCAGCGCGGTCAGGGATGACAGGCCCAGCACGGCCGCGCTGCCCGCTGCCACCCAGACGCGATGCCGGCGCAAGAACTTGCGCAAGATATAGCCCGGGCGGTCCGGCCGCGCCAGGATGGGTTCATGGCCCAGCCAGCGCCGCAGGTCTTCGGCCAAGGCTGCGGCATTGGCATAGCGCTCGGCCGGCGCCTTTTTGAGCGCCTTGGCGACGATGGTGTCCAGGTCGCCGCGCAGCTGGCGGGCCACGCCGCTGGGCACGCGCTCTGACACTTTCTTCGGCTCCACCTCGACCAGGGTGCGCAGGCGCTCCAGCGGGGTGGTCTGCGCCTCGTCGCGGCCCTCGGTCGGGTGCTGGCCGCTGAGCAAGAGGTAGAGCAGCACGCCCAGGGCATAGACATCGGTGGCCGTGGTCACCTCGCCACCCTGCACCTGCTCGGGCGCGGCATAACGCGGGGTGTAAGCGCGTCCAGCCACCCGGGTCAGCTCGGTGGCAGCGCCGGGGGGCGTGGTGTCATCGTCGGCGGCGCGGTTCAGCAGCTTGGCGATGCCGAAGTCCAGCAGCTTCACCTCGCCAGCCGCCGTCACCAGGATGTTGGAGGGTTTGAGGTCTCGGTGGAGGATCAGGCGGGTGTGGGCATGAGCCACAGCGGCCAGCACGTCGAGGAACAGGCGCACCCGGGCTTCGCAGTCGAGACCACGCTCGACGCAAAAACGGTCCAGGGGCAGGCCGTCGATGTATTCCAGCACCAGATAGGGCTGCTGGTGTTCGGGCGCCACGCCGGCATCGATCAGGCGGGCAATGTGCGGATGGGTCAGCCGGGCCAGGATCTGGCCTTCGCGGGCGAAGCGGCCGGCGTCGCCGCGGCCCAGCAGTCCGGTGTTCAGGAACTTGATCGCCACCTGGCCTTCGAAGCGACCGTCGGTGCGGCGGGCCAGCCAGACCGTGCCCATGCCGCCCTGGCCGATCTCGCGCTCCAGGGTGTAGGCGCCCACGGTCTGGCCGGCCTGGTTGTGGGCGCTGGCGGCCTCGGCCACGCTGAGAGCGGGGCTGGCGAGAAAGTCCTCGGCCTCCAGCGCCTCTTGCCGGCGCAGCAACTCGGCCAGGTCCTCGATCAAGTCTGGGCTCAGCTCGGGGCCCAGCTCGGCCTGATCGCGCAGGGCTTGCAGGCGGGCGGGGCGCTGCTCGGGCACCAGGTCCAGCAGTTCATCGAGCAGGGGGCTCAGGCGGGCCCAGCGGGCTTTGTCGATCTCGGCCATCCGTTCAGCTCAGGGACATGGACAGGAACAGCCGGGCTTTCTGCCAATCACGCTGCACGGTGCGCTCGGTCACGCCCAGGCTTTCGGCGATCTCGCTCTCCAGCAGGCCGCCGAAGTAGCGCATCTCCACCACCTGGGCCAGGCGTGGCTCCAGGGCGGCCAGCTCCTCCAGCGCCTCGTGCACGCGCAGGATTTGCTCGTCGCCTTGCGGCGGCAGATTGGCCACGGCCGTGTTCAGGGTCAGCTGCTCCAGGCCGCCGCCGTGGCGCTCGGCCTGGCGGCTGCGCACCAGGTCGATGACGATGCTGTGCATCACCTTGGCGGCGTAGGCGAGGAAATGTTTGCGGTCGGGGAAGGCGAGTTGGCCGCTGGCCTGCAGGCGCAGATAGCTTTCGTGCACCAGGCCGGTGGGGTCGAGCAGGGTCAGGTGGCCAGCCTGCTGCAGGCGGCGTCGGGCCAGGCGCTGGAGGTCGGCGTAGAGCAAGGCCATCACCTGATCGGTGGCCTGGCGGTCGCCGTCTTGGGCGGCGCGCAGCAGTTGGGTGATGTCGCTCATTGGGCAGGCACTCTAGCAGCCGGCCGCGACCTCAATTTTTTTCATCGGCCATGTCGGGTTTGCGCTGCGGGCTGCGTTTTAACAAGGGAAGGCACGACAGCTTGTCGATTCCAGGGAGGCCACACAAGGGGCTGTCGAAGGGTGTCGTGCCTTCACCCGCAGCGCGGGTGTCAGGGGCCGGCTGTCATCGGCGCCGCTGGCGCCGGGGCTGCCAACCATCAAAAAAAGAATCTGCGACCGTGAACAAGATCACTGCCGTTTGGGACCGAGGGAACACCATGCCAATGCCTTTGCCGGCCAGCCTGGAGCGACCGCGCCGCCGCGCCGGCGAGCTGCCGGCGCTGGAGCTGTTGCAAGACATGCTGGGCCTGGCCGCGTTGATGAACCGGGAGTTGGGCCAGGGGCGCCGGGTCGGCACCCGGCCGGCCTTGTTGCTGATGCAGGTCGAAGCGCGCGCCGAGCGCAGCGGCCAGGCGCTTTCAGCGCTGCAGCAGCAAGGCTTGTTGCAGGCCGTGGGGGCCCGCCTGCGCTGCCGGGTGCGCGGCCACGATGTGGTCGCGCGCATCGGCACCTTGCGCTTTGCCGTGGTTCTGCAGAACATGGAGCGGGCGCCGCTGGCGCAGATCCAGGCGCGTTTGCAGCGTGCCTTGAGCGGGCCGTATGAGCTGCAGGATGAACTGCTGTTCGCCAGTCTGCGCGTCGGCGCCGCCGCTGCCACCGGCCCGCGTGCCAGCGGACTGGAGCTGAGCCAGGCCGCCGAGTCGGCCATGGAGCGGGCGGCGCCCGACTCCAGCTGGGGCGAGCTCATGAGCTGGCAGGCCGAGCCGCGCGGCTGCCGGGCGGAGCCGAGCTGAGCACAGGGCAACACGGCATCCAGTTGGAGACGTGAAGGGCGGGCTGTTGCGCCGGCCGCGATATGCCCTGGCAGCGATTTGCCCCGATGTCTTTTTGCCGGCCTCCGGGTTAGGCTTGCACGGCCCCGTGGGAGAGACCGTCTTGCCGATGCACGCCCGAGCCCCGTACCGCCGTTTGCAGGCAGCGCTGCTGCGTCTGCTGTTGGCCGGCTTGCTCGTCCTGGGGCCAGGTCTTGCCCAGGCGGCCGCCTTGCACGGCTTGCGCTTCAATCAGCTGGGCAGCGACGACGGCCTGCCCGGCTCTGGCGTGGTGACCATGCTGCAGGACAGCCGGGGCCTGGTGTGGGTCGGCACCGGCAATGGCCTGGCCCGCTATGACGGCCGCCATTTCAAGGTTTGGGAGCCTGATCCCGAGCAGCCCGGAAAGCTCAGCCATGGTCTGGTGCACAGCCTGATGGAGGACCGCGCCGGCCAGGCGCTCTGGGTGGGCACGCGCACCGGCCTGGACCGCATCGATCTGCGCGATGACAGCTTGCGCCGCATCGCCATGCCCAAGGAGCTTGCCTTGCAGGACCAGCCTGTGCTGGGTCTGGCGCCGGCCGGGCCGCAGCGGCTGTGGGTGGCCACCCCCATGGGCCTGTTCCTGCTCGACCCAGCGAGCGGCCGCTTCGAACGCTGGCAGGCCGAGGGTTGGGCGCAGCCGCAGGAAGAACAGCGTGTGCGCAGCCTGCTGGCGGACGGCCAGGGCGGGATCTGGCTGGCGCAAGGCCATCGGGTCGTGCACATCGACGCCCAAGGGCGTTTGCAGCAGCAGCTCAACACCTTGCAAGGCAGCTCGGCCGGACAGTTCAGCCCGGTCGAGCTGCTGGCGCGCCGCCTGGCTTTTGACCGCGAAGGCCGGCTCTGGGTTGGCCTGGCTGCTGGCCTGCAGCTCTGGCGCATTCCCGCCGATGGCCGCTCGGCGCCGCAGCCCGAGGCCTTGCCCGAACACCTGCGCTTGCCGCGTGCCGTGGTCCACAGCTTGTTGCTCGATCAGGACGGCGCCATGTGGATTGGCGTGGGCGCCTCGCCCGCACTGCACCGCTGGCGCGCCGGGCAAAGCCACAGCGAGTCCTATGTGCACCTGCCTGGCGTCAGCAGCAGCCTGGCCGGCGACAGCGTGGCTTCCTTGATGCAGGACCGCAGCGGCACGCTCTGGGTCGGTACCTGGGGCCGCGGCATCAGCCTGACGGACTTGGCCGCGCGCGGTTTCAGCAGCTATTTGGAGGTGCCGGGCGATCCGCGCAGCCTGTCCAACGAGGCGGTCATGGCGACCCTGCTCGATGGCCCCGAGCATGCCTGGCTGGGCACCTATGGCGGCGGGCTGAACCGGGTGCACCTGCCCAGCGGTGACACCGAGCGCATCGACGCCTCGGCGGTGCCCTTGAAGCGCATCAAGGCCATGCTGGCCGAGCCGGATGGGCGCCTGTGGCTGGGCGGCGATGGCGGCCTGTTGCTTTACGACCCGCGGCGCGGCCGCAGCCAGGCCGTGGAGCTGGGCAATCGAACGCCGGGTGGCGCGTCCATCAGCTCGCTGCTGCGTGACCGCCAGGGCCAGGTCTGGGCTGGCAGCGCCGGCGGGCTCTACCGCCTGGACCGCGAGCGCCGCCTCAGCGTGTTTCGCGGTCAGCCTGGGCAGGCCGGCAGTTTGAGTCATGACGTGGTGGACTGCTTGTTGGAGGACCGCGAAGGCCGGCTCTGGGTCGGCAGCAAAGGCGGCTTGCAGCTCTGGGATGCCGAGAAGCAGCAGTTCAGCCAGCCTGTGCTGCCCAGCATCGACATGACGACCCCCGGCAAGCTGCCGATCTTCGGCATGCGCCAGGATGCGCAGGGCCGGATCTGGCTGGCCACCGAGATGGGCCTGTACCAGCTGCTGGCGCGTGGCGAGGCCTGGGAGATCAAGTCCTGGCGCGATCTGCCCGGCATGCCCAAGGGGGAGTTCAGCGCCATTCAGGACGCCTTGAATGGTGAGATTTGGCTCAGCAATGAGCAGGGTCTGACGCGGGTGCAGCCGGATCGCCGGCAAGCCCGCTTCTACCCCGGGCGCAGCCGTTTCGGCGGCGGCTTTGCGTTCGGCTCGGCGGCGCGCGGGCCGGACGGCAGCCTTTATTTTGGCGGGCCCGGGCTGCTGCGTTTCCAACCCGAGGCCCTGCGCGACAACCCGACGCCGCCGCAGCTGGTGCTCAGCGATGTGTTGATCCTGAACCGCTCGGTGCGCACCGTTGACCCAGTCCTTGGTGCTGCGGCCAGTGGCGCCGCGACGACGCCGGATCGGGCCCCCACCGTGAAAGGGCTGGACGGCCCTTTGCATCTGACCGAAAGCCTGCAGCTCTCGCATCACGAGACCATGGTCAGCTTCGAGCTGGCGGCCTTGCATTTCAACCAGAGGCAGCTGCTGCGCTATGCCTGGAAGCTGGAGGGCTTTGACCGCGACTGGATCTACGGCATCGGTGACCTGGGCCTGGCCACCTACACCAATCTCGACCCCGGCCACTACCGCCTGCATGCCAAGGCCGCCAATCCAGACGGCCTTTGGAGCGAGAGCCGCGTGTTGCTGGACCTCGCGGTGCAGCCGCCGTTCTGGCGCAGCTGGTGGTGGCGTGCGGGCATGGTGGGGCTGTTCTTGCTGGGCATGGCTTTGGCGTACCGATTGCGCGTGCGCGTGCTGCAGCAGAGTCGCCAGCGCTTGAGCGAGCTGGTCGAGCAGCGCACCGAGCAGTTGCAGGAGCAGCAGCAGCAGCTGGCGCGCGAGAAGCAGGCCGCCGATGCGCAGCGCGAGGTGGCGGAGAAGGCGCGCCGCGACATCGGCCTGCTCAGTGAGATCGGCCGGCAGATCACCGCCTCGCTCGATGTGGCCGCGATCCAGCAGACGCTCTACCGCCATGTCAACGAGTTGGTCGATTGCAGCGTGTTCGGCGTCGGCTTGGTGGACTGGCAGGCGCGCCAGATCAATTTCGACTTCGTCATGCAGCGCGGCCAGGCCTTCAAACCCTATCAGCGCGCGCTGGATGGGCCCGGCCCGGCGGCCCAATGCGCGCTGCAGGCGCGCGAGCTCAACCTGGCCGACCTGGGGCAGGACAACCGGGACTTGCAGCCCGAGGGCGAGGCACCGCTGCGCGCTCAGCTGCAGAGTGGCGCGGAGCCGGACGAGGCGCATTCGGGTCTCTATGTGCCCATGATGCTCAAGGGCGCGGTTTTGGGCGTGATCAGCGCCTTGAGCCCCAGGCTGCGCGCCTTTGGCGCCGCAGACCTGGACATTCTTCGCACCCTGGGCGCCTATGCCGCGGTCGCCCTAGACAATGCCGAGGCTTACCGGCGCCTGCAGATCACCCAGAACCAGCTGGTCGAGCAGGAAAAGCTGGCGGCCTTGGGCTCGCTGGTGGCCGGTGTGGCCCATGAGCTCAACACGCCGATCGGCAACAGCCTCTTGATGGCCAGCACCTTGAGCGACAGCAGCAAGCGCTTTTTGCAGCAGGTGCAGTCGGGCGCGCTGCGGCGTTCGGAACTGGAGCGCTTTTGCCAGACGGCCGAAGAATCAAGCCAGCTGCTGGTGCGCAGCCTGGGGCAGGCGGCCAGCCTGGTGACCAGCTTCAAGCAGATCGCCGTGGACCAGACCTCGGACCAACGCCGCGTCTTCGACCTGGCCACGCTCTGCCGCGAGGTGGCTCTGACCCTGGGCAACCGCCTGCGCCGCGATGAGCATGATCTGCGTCTGGACGTGCCCGAAGGCCTGACCCTGGACAGCTTCCCGGGGCCGCTGGGCCAGGTGCTGACCAACCTCATCATCAATGCCGTGGTTCACGGGCTCGACGGCCGCAAGGGTGGCTTGCTGCAGTTGCAGGCCGAGGCCCTGGACGGCGATCGCCTGCGCCTGCTCTTCAGCGACAACGGCCGCGGCATCAGTGCCGAGAACATCGGCCGCATCTTCGACCCCTTCTTTACCACCCGACTGGGTCAGGGCGGCAGCGGCCTGGGCTTGCACATCAGCTACAACATCGTCACCGCCACCCTGGGCGGCAGCATCGCCGTGCGCAGTGCTCCGGGCGAGGGGGCGCAATTCGAGATCGTCCTGCCGCGCGTGGCGCCGCGCGGGCCGGCGCTGTCGCCATGATCGACTAAGCTTGCGCCTCCACGCCCTCGTGCTTGTCTGTTTCACCACGCTTCCACCATGCATTCACCTTTGCCCAGACTTCCTCTCGCGGCCCTGGCCCTGAGCATCACCTTGGCCCTGGCCGCTTGTTCGAGCGCGCCTTTGGCTGAGTCCGCCGGCGCGTCCGCCGCTCCGGCCGCCGCGGCAAAGGCGCCACCCAAGCTGGTCGTGTTCCTGGTGGTGGACGGCTTGCCCATGCGTCAGGTGCTGGCCTACCGTGAGCAGCTGCAGGCCGACGGCTTCAAGCGTTTCCTCGACCAGGGCGCCTGGTTCTCCGATGCCCGTTATGCCCATGGCCACACGGTCACGGCCGCCGGTCACGCCACCATGCTGACCGGTGCCTACCCGCAGCGCACGGGCATCATCAGCAATGAGTGGAACGACGCTCAGACCTTTGCACCGGTCTACAACACCGGCGACACCGCCTATCAATACATCGATCACAAGACCGACCCGCTGGCCGGCACCAGCCCGCGCAATCTGCGCGCCGAAACCGTGGGTGATGTGCTGCGCACGCGCCAGCCGGCGTCCAAGGTGATCGGCATCTCGGGCAAGGATCGGGGCGCCATCCTGCCGGCCGGCCACAAGGGCACGGCGTATATGTATATGAGCGAGGACGGCCAGTTCGCCTCCAGCACCTACTACATGAGCAGCCACCCGCAGTGGGTGCGCGATTTCAATGCGGCCAAGCCGGCCGATGCCTTCTTCGGCAAGGCCTGGGCGCCGCTTTTGCCCGAATCGGCCTACGCCGGTTCGGTGCCCGACGGACAGCCCTGGCAGTTCAATGGCGGCAATGGCAACCGCTTGCCGGCGGTGCTGGGCGCCAAGCACGAAAAGCCGGGCCCGCTGTACTACAGCAACATCCTGCCCTCGCCCTATGGCGATGAGCTGACCCTGGCCTTTGCTCGCGCCGCCATTGAAGGCGAACAGCTGGGCGCCGATGCGCAGACCGACATCCTCTCGGTCAGCCTGTCCAGCCATGACTATGTCAACCATGCCTTCGGTCCCGAGTCGCGTCTGTCGCACGACCATTTCCTGCACCTGGACCGTTATTTGCAGGGGTTCTTTCAGTACCTGGACCAACGGGTCGGCCGTGCCAACTACCTGGTGCTGCTGACGGCTGACCACGGCTTCGCGGATTCGCCGGACTGGGCCAAGACCCAGGGCCGCGACGCCGAGCTGCTCAATCCGAGCGTGGTCATGACGGCGCTCAATGCCGGCCTGGTGCAGAAGTTCGGCGAGGGCCGTTGGGCTGTCAAGTTTTCGGCCGCCGGCGTGCTCTTCGACCACCAGCTGATCGCGGCCCGTGGCTTGGCGCCTGCTGATGTTCATGAAGAAGCTGCCCGACTGTTGCGCGGCATGAACGGCATCGTCGCCGCCTTCACACCCGCGCAGCTGGACAGTGCCGACACGGCCACGCCCTTCCTGGACGCCATGCGCAAGGCCTGGCACCCTGAGGTGTCGGCGCCGGTGCAGTTTGTCATCAAGCCCAACTGGCTGTTCAGCTCGCGCGCCGGTGGCAGCTCTCATGGCACGCCGCACCGCTATGACCAGCATGTGCCCATCCTGGGCTGGGGTCCTGCCTGGCTGGGCCGCGGAGAGGTGAAGACGCCGGTGGAGGTGGTGGACATTGCGCCGACCCTGGCTGAAATCCTGCAGGTGCCGGCACCGGCGCAGTCGCAGGGGCGCCCCCTGCCGCTGCCGGGCGCATCGCCCGCAGCGTTGGCCCGCTGATGCTGTTTTCCTGGTTCGAGCGCCGGGTCGAACCCTTTCCGGCCGGACCCCCGCCACAGCCGCCGCTGGGCTTCTTCCCCTTTGTCTGGTCGGCCACGCGCGGCATGCGTGGTCTGATCCTGGCCATGACGGTGCTGACGGCCGGCATCGGCGCTTTCGAGGCCCTGCTGTTCGCCATGCTCGGCTCGGTGGTGGACTTCCTCAGCCAGGTGCCGGCCGACCGATTGTGGGCACAGGAGAAGGGCCGCCTGGCCTTGCTGGCCGGCATCCTGCTGCTCAGCCCGCTGCTCATCGCCTTGCAGGCGCTGAGCAAGTATCAGGGTCTGTCGGCCAATTTCCCGATGCGCCTGCGCTGGAACTTCCACCGTCATCTGCTCGGCCAGAGCATGAGCTTCTTTGCCGATGAGTTTGCCGGCCGGGTCTCGGCCAAGCTGATGCAGACCGCGCTGGCGGTGCGCGACTGCGTGCTCATCGTCACCGACATCCTGGTCTTCATCACCATCTACTTCATCACCATGCTGGGCGTGGTGAGCAGTTTCGATCTGATCCTGGTGCTGCCCTTCCTGGGCTGGTTGCTTTGCTACGGCCTGGCGCTGTATCACTTTGTGCCGCGCCTGGGCCAAGCGGCCAGTGCGCAGGCCGATGCGCGCAGCCTGATGACCGGCCGCATCACCGACGCGTACACCAATATCAGCACCGTCAAGCTGTTCTCGCACAGCCAGCGCGAGGCGCAGTTCGCGCGCGGCGCGATGCAGGAGTTCCTGGGCACGGCTTACCGGCAGATGCGCCTGGTCAGCGGTTTCGAGGTGGTCAACCATGTGCTGTCCATGGGCCTGATCGCCAGCACCGCCGGCATGACGCTGTGGCTGTGGACGCGCGGCGAGGTCGGCGTCGGCGCCGTGGCGGCGGCCACGGCCATGGCCCTGCGTCTGAACGGCATCGCCCACTGGATCATGTGGGAGATGTCCAGCCTGTTCGAGCACATCGGCACGGTGCAGGATGGCATCAGCACCCTGGCGCGCGGCGTGACGGTGCGCGACGCGGACGGCGCCCAGCCGCTGCAGGTCAGCCGCGGCGAGATCCGCTTCGAGCAGGTCAGCTTTGCCTATGGCGGCACGAAGCCGGTGCTGAAGGCCCTGGACCTGCAGATACGCGCCGGCGAGAAGATCGGCCTGGTCGGCCGCTCAGGCGCCGGCAAGTCCACCCTGGTCAATCTGTTGCTGCGTTTCCATGACCTGGAGCAGGGCCGCATCTTGATTGATGCCCAGGACATCGCCGGCGTGACCCAGGACAGCCTGCGCGCTCAGATCGGCATGGTCACCCAGGACACCTCGCTGCTGCATCGCTCGGTACGCGACAACCTGCTCTACGGCCGGCCCGACGCCGACGAAGCACAGATGGTGCAGGCGGCCGAACGGGCCGAGGCCATGGCCTTCATCGCCGGCCTCAGCGATCCGAAAGGCCGCAGCGGTTTTGATGCCCATGTCGGCGAACGCGGCGTCAAGCTCAGCGGCGGCCAGCGCCAACGCATTGCCATCGCCCGGGTGATGCTGAAGGACGCACCCATCCTGTTGCTGGACGAGGCGACCAGCGCGCTGGATTCGGAAGTCGAGGCGGCGATCCAGACCAGCCTCTACCGCCTGATGGAAGGCAAGACGGTGGTGGCGATCGCCCACCGCCTGTCCACCATCGCGGCCATGGACCGTCTGATCGTGATGGACGGCGGCGAGATCGTCGAGCAGGGTGACCACGCCAGTCTGCTGGCTCAAGGCGGGCTGTATGCCCGGCTGTGGGCACACCAGAGCGGTGGGTTTTTGGGCGAATCGGACTGAGGCCCTGGCGCGCTGAACCCGGCTTTGTAGCGCGAACGCATTCAGTCGGGTGCGATCACCGGATGGCGTGCCGCGATGGCCGCCACCGTGCCGTCGCGCCGCATGGCTCCCCAGCTTTGCTGCAATCGCAACAGCAGGGCCGGCTCGCTGGCCAGGCTGAGCGCGATGGACGGGCGCGATTCGGAGAAGCGCAGCAGCAGCTCGACTTCGTCCGGCTCGTAGCCGAACTGCCGCAACATGCCCGGTGCCATGCTTTGGTTCAAGGCCACCAGCTCGGTGCGGCCGGCAAAGAATCGGCGCAGCATGGTGCCGTAGTCGGCGCTGCGGTCCAGCTGCACGTTCACCTTGGGCCCCAGAGCCAGCAGCTCGCGCTCGGAAACATCGTCTTTGACCACGGCGATGCGGTAAGCGCCCAGTTGCTGCAGGGCACTGAGGCGCACATCGCTGCGGCTTTTCAGCCGGTATAAGGCGCCATAGCGCACCGTGATCTGGCCGATCCAGCGGTAGTCGCGCTCGCGCTCGGGCAGGCGCACGATGGCTGGAATCAGCAGATGGGCCTCGGCCTTGGCGCGCACCAGGATGCGCTGCCAGGAACTGAACTCATAGCTGCAGTCCAGGCGGGCACGGGCGCAAAGCTGCTGCACCAGCTCGACCGAATAGCCTTGCGGCCGGCCCTCGGCGTCGCGCTGCGAATAGGGCGGCAACTCCTGCAGCAGCACGGTCAGTCGGCCCGGCTCGCTGCACTGCGCGACCTGCGGTATCAAGGGCAACAGCGGCAGCAAGCCCGCTGCCAGCAGGGCCCGCAAGTCAGATCGGCGCTGGTGTTGCATGGTCTGGATTCTGACCGCTTTGTCGGCCCGCTGTGCCGCGCGACGCGCTTTTCAGTCGGCCAGGCAGATCCGGTCACGCCCCGCGGCCTTGGCCTGGTAGAGGGCGGCGTCGGCTCGACCCAGCAGGCTGGTCGCGCTCTCGCCCCAGACGGCCTGAGCCAGGCCGATCGAGCAGGTGTAGCCGCGTGATCCCTGGCTGGCACTTTCGTCCAGCGGTCGGGCCTTGCGCACCCGGTCTTGCAAGCGTTCCATGATGGCCTGGGCCTGAGGCAGACCGGTGGCCGGCAGGATCAAGAGAAACTCGTCTCCGCCGATGCGGGCGCAACCGTCCTCACGGCGAATGCTGGCTTGCAGCTGGCGGCCGAAGTCGCAGATCACGCGGTCGCCGGCCGCATGGCCAAAACCGTCGTTGATAGCCTTGAAAAGGTCCAGATCCAGCAGCGCGACGCACAAGGGCCAGGGCTCGCTGCGGGTGAGCACGTCTTGCAGCATCTGCATGCCATGGCGTCGGTTGCTCAGCCCTGTCAAAGGGTCGGTGTGGGCCGCCGCCAGTGCGCGCACATGGGCCAGGCGCAGGCTGCGCTTGTCCTGGCGAAGGCTGGTGATGTCACTGGCCACCAGCAACATCCAGCCTTGCGCTTGCGTGGTCTCCGTGACCCAGAGCCAGCGGCCGTCGCAGAGGTCCACTTCAAAGGCGCGGTAGGGCAGCTTGCCGCGCCGGCTGCTGACCGAGGCCAGCCAGTTATCGATGTCGCCGGTTTCGATCAGGGCGCCATGGCCTTGCGCATGGTTGTCACGCATCATGTCGGCCCAGGTGAGCAAGCCGTCAGGTTCGACGCAATAGGCTTCGCGGAAGGCCGTGTTGGCGTGGCAGAGCACATCGCGCGCGTCGAACAGGGCCACCAGCAGAGGGCTCTGCTCCTGCAGTTCGAGCAGGGTTTCGGCCAGACCCGGGGGCAGGGGCGCGGGGGCAGTGGTCATCAGTGGGCAACTCCGGCGGATGCGAGCATTCTGCTGCATCTGCCGGCCCGGGCGGGTAAAGCGTTTCAGCGTCGGCTGATTTCGCCCGATCCGCTGATGGATTGGCGCAACTGGGGGCGTCCGCCGTAGCTGAGATCCCCGGAGCCGCGCAAGCTGGCGTCCAAGGTTTCGGACACGCCCAGGGCCAAATCGCCCGAACCGCTCAGTTCCGCCTTGACCTTGCGGCCGCTCAACGCACGGGCATCGACATCACCCGAGCCATTCAGTGTCCAGCTTTGGGTGTCGGCGCGGCCGGCCACCTGCAAGTCGCCCGAACCGATCAGGCTGGCCGTCAACTCCTGTACATCGAGCTGGCCGACCCGTACATCGCCGGAGCCATTGAGACTGAGGCTCAGGCGCTCGCCCTTGAAGCGGTCCAGCTGCAAATCCCCCGAGCCCTCGAGCGCCACGGCTTGCAGGTTCTTGCTCTCGATCCGTATGACAGGGGCATGGCGGGTGCGGAAACCTGCATCCTTCTGAATGCGCACGACCAAGGTGTCGCCTTCGATCCGTGTTTCGATCAAGGGCTCAATATTGTCATCGGCGCCCACCTTGATGCTGTCACCGCTGGCCTGGCTCAGGCGCACATCGAGGGGACCCTCCAAGCGCAGCTTGCTGAAGGCGGCGACGCTGCGCTGTTTCTCGACCCAGGTTCCCGAACCTTTGAGTCGCGAGCTGCCGCTGCCGTAGTCCTGGGTGCTGCTGAAGTTGAGACTCCAGCCGTTCCCTTCCTTCTTGAGGCGCAGGTTCCAGTCCTGCTCATCCTGGCCGTGGCCGGCCAGGGCAGTGCCGCAGGCCAGGGTCATGCCGATTAGTGTCAGCAGTGGGGTGTGGCGATTCAGGCGCATGGGCTGTCTCCGTAGGATGCGTGGGCTTGGTGACCAGTGTCGGCAGGGTCCGGCAGGCGACCAAGGTTTATGCGACAGACTGCAAGAGGCACAGGCTAGGATGCAAGCTGACGTCCGGCGCGGGGCCGGGCGGGGCAGCGGGAGTGCGCCATGAAATGGGAAGGCCAGCGCGAAAGCGAGAACGTGGAGGACCGCCGGGCCGACGGTGCCAGCGCCGGCGCGGGCCTGAGTGGCCTCGGTGGGCGCATGCCCGGAGGGCGTGGGCTGGGCCTCGGCGGTATCGTGCTGGCGCTGCTGGTGTCCTGGGCGCTGGGCGTCAATCCGCTGACCGTGTTGGGGCTCCTGCAGGGCGGCGGCGAGCTGCCGACTACAGCACCGGCCCTGCAGCGCAATGGGCCGCCGGCTCAGGATGTTGGCGCACGCTTTGTGCGCACCGTTTTGGCTGACACCGAAGATGTCTGGACGGCCTATTTCGCGCGCAACCAGCAGCCGTACGAGCGCCCGCATCTGGTGCTGTTCTCGGGCCGGTCCGACACCGGTTGCGGCATGGGCGAGGCCGCCATGGGCCCGTTCTACTGCCCTGCGGACCGCAAGGTCTATATCGATCTCAGCTTCTACGACACCTTGCGCGAGCGCTTAGGCGCGCCGGGCGATTTTGCCCAGGCCTATGTGATTGCCCACGAGGTGGGCCACCACCTGCAGAATCTGCAGGGCACGACGGTCAAGCTGGAGCGTGCCCGTCAGCGGGTCAGCGAGCGGGATTACCGTGCTCTGAGTGTGCGCCTGGAGCTGCAGGCGGATTGCTATTCAGGGGTCTGGGCCTTCCACTCTCAACGCAGCAAGGGCTGGTTGGAGCGGGGCGATATCGAAGAGGCTTTGAATGCAGCGGCGCAGATCGGCGACGACACCTTGCAGCGGCGCGCCCAGGGTACGGTGGTTCCCGAAAGTTTCACCCATGGCAGCAGCGAGCAGCGGGTGCGCTGGTTCAAGCGCGGGCTGGAGAGTGGCGATCTGACGGCTTGCGACACCTTCAGGGCAGCCGCGCTCTGAGCTGAGCTCAGTCCAGCATCACGAATGGGTGGCGTGCTGCGATGGCCGCCACGGTGCCGTCTCGCTTCATGCTGTCCCAAGCGCGTAGCAGTTGGTGGTGCAAGCCTTCGCCACTGCTGCGACTCAGGGCCATGAACAGCGAGTTTTCGGACAGCTTGAGAATCGGCTCGATCTGCTTGTAGTCGTAGCCGAACTGGCCGGTCACGGCCGCTGCCACGGTGCTGTTCAAGGCGACCAGATCATCGCGTTGAATGAAGAGCTTGCGCAGCATGGCCGCGTGGTCGGGGCTGCGATCGAGTTGCTTGCCCAGTTCAAACCCCTGGGCGACCAGGTCGCGCTCCGCAGCATCCTCCCGGACCACGGCGATCTTGTAGGCTTTCGCGGCCTCCAGCGTGGTCGGTTGTACCTCGGGTCGTGACTTGAGCCGGTACAGAAACACCCGGCGGGCGGCGGTCGGGCCAATCCAGAAAAACGCCGACTCACGCTCGGACAAACGTGCCATGCTGACCACCAGGACGCGCGGCGTGGATTGGGCACGCTGGTAAATGCGAGCCCAGGAGTTGAACTCGGCCTTGTAGCCATGGCCCGTGCGCTTGAGCAATTCCTGCATCAATTCCACGGCGTAGCCCGCCGGCTGCCCCGAAGGGTCCTCGTAGGAAAAAGGCGGGACCGGCTCGAGCAGAACGGTCAGAGGCTCGGCAGCCGCCACCGAGGCAGGCGGCTGCGCCCACCCGGTGGCGGACGAGATCAGCGCGATACAGATCAAAAACTGGAAGAACGTACGAGTGCCACTCATCAAGTTCCGCCTCTCAGGCTCTAGCTGCGAAGGGGCACGATATGTCATCTAGGTGCCCCAAACTTCTATTGGGCATGATCTGCAGAGTTTCACTGAAAGGAACTTTTCACGATCTCGCGATTTTGTGCCCAAAAGTAGCCGCTACCCCCCCGGATTGAGGGCTCACATGTCATTTGGGGTACTCGCAGAGTCCTCTACCATACGCTTGCTTTGATGGACTTGGCTGCAGGTCTATCGGGCAAGCCGTCTGCGACACTCCAGGTCTCGCGCGACGGACGGGGCGGCAGGTCTGACTGCTGGCCGGCGAGTATTCCGCGAGCACCGCACTGAAACAGAGGCAAGAACGTGAACAACTTCAAAGACAACCAGCCATCGAGCTCCGCCTCCCAGGAGGTCAGCCCTGTTTCGGGCGTGCTGTCCTCTGGACGCCGTCGTCGGCTTCTGCAGGGTGGTCTTGTTGCGGCTCCGACCTTGTTGGCGCTGACCACGACGCCTGTGCTGGCTTGCAATTGCAAGCTGCCTTCTGGGTTCTCGGCGTCTGGAAATTTCAGCCAAACGGGTAGCTACAGTTGTACAGCGCCCGGCAAGACGCCCACAGGATGGAAGTCGACTGTCGATGTGAACAACAAGTACTTTCCGACCAACGTTTCCAAAGGCACGACGTTTTTCAGCGTCTTTGGTGGAACCGACACCACGACAACTTTCTGGAATTTACTCTGCTTGAGTAATGCCAACAGTGACAGCCGAGCCCTTGCCGTGGCGGTTTATTTGCAATCAGTCGCAAACGCTGGCGCGAATTTCCCGTCCGTGAACATGGTCAAACAAATGTGGACATCGACCGAGGGTGCTGGCCGCTATACCGTGCTGACAGCGCCGGTCTTGACTTGGTCCCGGGCCGAAGTGGTGGTGTATTTCAAGTATCTGACCGGCTTGGCCACGGCTTGAGCTTTCGCTGTTGAGCGTGGCCTTGGAGGAAGCAAGCGGATCGGGGTCTCGGTTCTTTGTTGGACCTCGACGTCTGATTTGGAAGTCTTGCGAAGACGGGAGTCTTTTCTTTGACATGGATAGTGGGGAAACTAAATTGGTTTCTCCGCTCGCCCGGTTTTTGATGGTTTTGCTTGGCGCATCACCGTCTGGTCTGACGGTGTCCGTATTGGTCGATTTGGTCCATGCCGAAGAGCCTGACGTGGACATGCAGACCTGCCGCGATGAAGTCGGCGAAGCCTTAGAAAACTTGCTCGGTGCAGGTTTATTGCGGACTGCGGCCTGTGCGGGTTGATCAGTTGTCTTTGCCCCAAGTTCAGGCCGCGCTGACCGGAGCTGGGTTGCGGGTTGCGACCGGCCCGTTCAACTGCCTCTTGCGGTCGGACATCCCTGCGGTCGCCCCTGAGTTGGCGCAGAACTATGCCCACCACCGTCTGCTTGGCCCCGAGGAGTTCATCGACTTTCATGTCGCGGTGAATTCCAGCCGCGGCTTGCGCCGCTGGGTCCGGCCGCAGGCCCTGTTCTCGGTCGACGGTGTTGAACCCTTCACGCCGCTGCCTCGAGATCAAGCCCTGCCCATGATCGAGTGGGGCTTGAATTGGTGCATCACGGCCTACAGCAACCATGTGCTGATTCTTCATGCCGCAGCCGTGGCGCGCAATGGACGTACTTTGATCCTGCCGGCGCCGCCCGGCTCCGGGAAAAGCACTCTGTGTGCGGCCTTGGTGAATCGCGGTTGGCGCTTGTTGTCGGACGAGCTCAGCATCATTCGACTGGACACCGGCGCCATGCTGGGTTTGGCCAGGCCGGTGAACCTGAAGAATGCGTCGATCGGCGTCATTCAGCGCTTTGCGCCCCAGGCCTTGTTCACCCGACCGGTTCATGACACGACCAAGGGCACGGTGGCCATGATGGCCGCCCCTCAGGCCAGCGTCGAAGCTGTCGATGAGCCCGCTTGGCCGGCTTGGATGGTGTTGCCGCGCTACCGCGCCGGTGCGAGCACCGCGCTCACGCCCATGCCGCGCGGGGAAGCGTTCATGAAAATTGCCGACAATGCCATGAATTACCATATCTTGGCGGCCGAAGGCTTCCGTGCCGTCGGCGATCTGGTGGATCGCTGCCAACACTTCAGTTTCGAGTACAGCGATCTGGACGAAGCCATGCAGGTGTTTGACCAACTGGCCTTGTCGACTGCCGATGCAAACATCGTTTGAGCCTGCCATGAATGTGCTGCGGCAGGTCCTGCTGGACAGTCACCGCATCGCCGCCTTGAGCGCGGTCGAGTGGGATTTGCTCGTGCGCCAGGCCCGTCATGCCAATCTGCTTGGCCGCCTCTACCGCCGCTTGCAAGCGGCCGATCTTCTGGCTCAGGTCCCCGAGCGTCCGCTCCATCACATGGAGTCCGCTGCCGTCATGGCAGATCGCCAGCACATGCTGGTTCGCTATGAAAGCCGCTTCTTGCGGGACACCTTGGCTGGCTTGGGCTTGCCCTTGATCCTGCTCAAGGGCGCGGCCTATGTGGTCGGCGATCTACCGGCGGCCAGCGGTCGCGTGTTCGCCGACATGGACATCCTGCTGCCGCGCGAGCGGCTGCCCGAGGTCGAGTCTGCCCTGATCATGACCGGGTGGATCGGCGAACCACTCGATGCCTACGACCAGCGCTACTACCGGCAGTGGATGCATGAGCTGCCAGCCATGCGGCAGATGCACCGCGGCACTGCGCTCGATGTGCACCACACCATCCTGCCGCCCACGGCTCGACTCAAGCCGGATGCGCAAGCCTTGATCCGCGACAGCGTGGAGATCCCCGGCTCGCCCGGTATGCGTACGCTCCAGCCCACCGACATGGTCTTGCACAGCGCCTGCCATCTGTTCCACGACGGCGAGTCGGAGAACTTGCTGCGTGACCTCAGCGACCTCGATCTGCTCTTGCGCCATTTCTCTAGGGAGCCGAGTTTCTGGCCTCAGCTGGTCGCGCGTGCGGCTGCCATGGATTTGCAGATGCCTCTGCGCCTGGCCCTGCGCTATCTGGTCCAGGTGCTGGCCTGCCCCGTGCCTGGGTCGGCCTTGCAGGCTCTGAAGGCCGATCGAAGCCATGACGTCGCCGAGCACACCTTGGACTGGATCTACAGCCGCACCCTGCGGCCCCAGCACAGCAGCACCCGTGACTGGGCCACGCCGCTGTGCCGTAAGCTGCTCTACATTCGTGGCCACTGGCTGCGCATGCCGCCCCATCTTTTGTTCGTCCACCTGGCCCGCAAAGCTTGGGTGGGGCCGACCACCATCTCGGCCGCCGCCTTGGAAAACGATCCACGCTAAGTGGCGTATGGGCTGAGCTCGAGGCCCTGCGCCTTCCCTTATGCTTTCGCCCATGAATCGACCCAAACCTTTTGCCATGATCCGCGAGTTCCATCTCGCCGACTGGTTCACTCTGGCCAATGCCTTTGCCGGCATGGGTGCCTTGTTCGCGGTCATGAGCTATTTGCAGACCGGCTCGGTCGTGCACATCTTTTATGCCTGCGCCCTGATCCCGGTGGCCCTGGTCTTTGACGTGCTGGACGGCCGCGTTGCGCGTTGGCGCCAGCAGACATCGGCCATGGGCCGCGAGCTGGACTCCCTGGCGGACATCATCTCCTTCGGCGTGGCGCCCGCAGCCATTGCCTACGGCTGCGGCATGCAGGGTCTCTATGACCGCATCGTGCTGGTGTTCTTCGTGGCCTGCGGCGTGTCGCGCCTGGCGCGTTTCAACATCACGGCCGAGGCGCTCAGCGAAGGTGGCGACAAGGTCAAGTATTTCGAAGGCACGCCCATCCCCACCTCCCTGGTCCTGGTGATGGTGCTGGCTGCCGCCGCAGCGCAGGGCGCGATCGGTGATCAGCTGTGGCTGGGCCGCCTGGAGTTGGGTGGCTTCTACCTGCACCCTCTGGTGCTGCTCTATGCCGTGTCGGGCTCGCTGATGGTGAGCCGCATCCGTATTCCCAAACTCTGAGGTCGAGGCCAGGTATCAGGCCGCACTGGGCTGCGGCTTGATGCGCAGCGCCAGGATCACGCCGGCGATCAGCAAGGCGATGCCGCTCAAGGTCCACGCCGAGGGCCAGCGCCCGGCCAGCACAAAGGCATAGGCCAGGGCCGCCAGGGTTTCGAAGACGATCAGCTGCCCGACCAGGCTGGTCGGCAGGCGTTGGCTGGCCTCGTTCCAGCACAAGGTGCCGATCCACGATGAAAACAGGCCGATGGCTGCCATCAAACTCAGATAGGCCATGGGGCGCGGCCCCAGCGGCAGCTCGAAGTCAGCGGGCAGCAGACCCAGATCGCGCGGCAGCAGCCCCAGCAGCGCAAAGCACAGCAAGGCCATGGGCAGGGTGACCAGGCCCTGAGCCGTGGCCCAAACACGCGGGCTGCGCTCCTGGTGGGCGCGCAACCAGTCGGCATTGCGGATGGGATACCAGGTCCAGCAAGCGACGGCCACCACCGCCAGCGCCGCACCTTGGGCGTAGCGCTGCAGGGCTTCGGGACCGGCTTCCAGGCCGAGGGCCAGCCGCTGCAGTTCGGCATGGTTGACGCAGGCAATGCCTCCGGCGATCAGGGCCAGGGCCGGGCTCAGCTGCAGCCAGGGCAGGCGGCCGTCGCGTCGGTGGTCGCGCAGATTGGAGCTGATGGCGATCACCACCGGCAGCGTGCCGATGATGACGGTCGGCAGCGCCGCTCCGGCGCGCTGGATGGCAGCCGCCAGGCACAGGTAGTAGAGAAAATTGCCGATTGCGCTGAGCTTGCAGGCCTCCAGCCAGTCTGCGCGCGCCAGCCCCTTCAGGCTGCGCCGGTCGATCAGGGCCAGGGGCAGGGCGATCACGCCAAAGGCCAAGTAGCGACCGGCCACCAACAGGGCGGGCGGGTAGTCCGCCATCAGCAGCGGCGCCACAAAGACCAGGCCCCACATCAGTCCGGCGCCGAGGGCAAACAGCAATCCAGTCCACATGATGACTCGGCTTTCAGCGGCCCTGCGGCGGGCCTTCGGTAGGGGGGCGATCAAAAAGAAAAGACCGGGATCCCCCTGGGATACCCGGTCTGTTCGCTTGTGGCTGGCTGGCTCGGCAGAAATATTTGGAGCGCTGTGTCAAAGTGCTTGGCTGCACTCGCTTGTGGCCGGGCTGGCTGGCTGGGAGCTCGGTTGGTACAAAGGCTCCACCCTCCTGCATAGAGGAGCCGATTGTGAAAAAACTGGTTCGGCAGTGGTCTCGGTATTTGCCCGAGTTTGCGCGTTCTGCGCACATCTCGCGCGCAGCAAGAGCCCGCCGGGGGGCTGTCATGCCAGCGCTTGATCCAGCACTTCGATCCAATGCCGCACCGGTGTGCGCGTCCCGCTCTGCAGATGCTGGATGCAGCCGATATTGGCCGAGACGATGGTGTCGGCATGCAGTGGCGCCAGTGTCTGCAGTTTCTGATCGCGCAGCTGTTTGGACATGGCCGGCTGCAAGACCGAGTAGGTGCCGGCCGAGCCGCAGCAGAGGTGGGCGTCGCAACTGGGCAGCTGGACCTCAAAGCCCAGCTCGCGCAGGCCAGCCTCGACCTCCCCGCGCAGCTGCTGACCATGCTGAAGCGTGCAGGGCGGGTGGTAGGCCAATTTGGCACGCGCGGCGCCGCCGTCCGTTCGAGGCCGAGCTTTGAGGCGTAGTTTGAGCAAGTGCAGCAGCCCGGGCAGCAGTTCGCTCAGGTCCTTGGTCACGGCGCTCACACGGGCCGCCTTGTCGGCATAGGCCGGGTCGTGCGCTAGGGCCCGGCCGTAGTCTTTCACCGTGACGCCGCAGCCCGAAGCATTCATCACCAGGGCCTCGATCGGCCCGGCTTCGGTCAGGCCTTGCACCAGCGGCCACCAGGCGTCGATATTGCGGCGCATATCGTCCAGGCCGCCGGCATGATCACCGAGATGGCTGCGTATCGCACCGCAGCAGCCGGCGCTGTCGGCCACCAGCGTCTGGATGCCGGCTGCGTCCAGCACCCGGGCGGTGGCGCTGTTGATATTGGGTGCCATGGCCGGCTGCACGCAGCCCAGCAGCAGGGCCATCTTGCGCGCATGGGTGCGGGTCGGCCAGTCATGGGCCGCAGCCGGCGCGGGGCCCGGCATCTTGTCCTTCAGCACGGCCGGCAGCAGCGGCCGCAGCGCCTGTCCCAGCTTCAAGGCCGGGCCGAAGGCGGGCGAAGTCAGTCCTTCCTTGAGCAGCCAGCGCACCGCTTGCTGGGTACGCGGCCGGGCCACCTTGGCTTCGACGATGTCGCGCCCGATCTCCAGCAGCTGTGCGTATTGCACGCCCGAGGGGCAGGTGCTCTCGCAGCTGCGGCAGCTGAGGCAGCGGTCCAGATGCAGCTGGGTGGCGGCCGTGGGGGGCGCGCCTTCCAACACCTGCTTGATCAGATAGATGCGGCCACGAGGGCCATCGAGTTCATCGCCGAGCAATTGGTAGGTCGGGCAGGTGGCGGTGCAAAAGCCGCAATGCACGCAGTGGCTGAGGATGTCGACCGCAGCCCGGCCCTCGGGCGTGCCCTCAAATTCGGCGGAAAGCGTGGTCTGCATGCGGTGGGTGCCGGCTCAGAGTTCGGGGTAGAGCCGACCGGGATTGAACACCCGGTCGGGGTCGAAGGATTGCTTCAGCCCGCGCTGGATGCGCAGGAGCGCTTCGCTGGGCGGGGCAAAAACGCCGTGCCTCTGTGCGTCGCGGCACAGGAAGATGCTGGCATGGCCGCCCACTGCCAACGCCGCCTCGCGCATCTGCGCAGCCGGCAGGGGTGTGGTGACCCAGCGCTGCCCGCCGCCCCATTCAATCAGTTGTTCGCCGGGCAGCTGCAGGGCCGGCGCGGTCTGCGGCAGGCTCAGCCGCCAGAGCTTGGCGCCACCGGCCACCGCACGCGCGGCGCCGGCGAAAAACTCGTCGCTGTGGTCGCGCAGGCCGTCCCAGAACGGTTGCGCCAAGGCCTCGGGGATGGGCTCGCCGCCTAGCTCTTGTTGGGCCGCACGCACCGCAGCGGCGGCGCCGGCCAGGCGCAGCAGCAGGGCGCCGTCCCACCAGGCGCTGGCCTGTATGGGCAAAGGCTTGCCGCCCCAGCGGTTGAGCTGGTTGAGCGCCTGACTCTGGCCCAGCTCGAAGCGCACGGTGGCGCGCGCCAGCGGCTGCGGCATGACCTTGAGCGAAACCTCGAGGATCAGGCCCAGCACGCCGAGCGAGCCGGCCATCAGGCGCGAGACGTCGTAGCCGGCCACGTTCTTCATCACCGTGCCGCCGAAGTTCAGCAGCTCGGCCCGGCCGTTCAGCAGGCTCAGACCCAGCACATGCTCGCGCAGCGCACCCTGGCTGGCGCGCGTCGGGCCGCTGAGGCCGCTGGCCACCATGCCGCCCACCGTGCCCCGGCCACCGAATCGGGGAGGCTCAAAGGCCAGATGTTGGCCTTGCTCGGCCAACAAGGCTTCGAGCTCGCGTACAGGCGTGCCCGCCTTGGCCGTGATCACGAGCTCGCTGGGCTCATAACTGCTGACGCCGGCAAAGCCCGAGACGTCCAGCAGCTCGCCCTTTGGCAGCTCACCATAAAAGGTTTTGCTGCCCTGGCCTTGGATCTGCAGCGCACTGCCTTGTGCGGCGGCGCTGCGTATGCGTTCCTGGAACTCGCCCAGCATGACTCAGAACCTCTCCAGTTCGGGGTGGCCCAGCAGCCCGCCTTGCACATGCATGCGGCCGTACTCGGCACAGCGATGCAAGGTGGGAATGACCTTGCCCGGGTTGAGCAGCTCGGCCGGGTCGAAAGCCCGCTTGACCGCGAACATCTGCTCGCGCTCGGCCGGCGAAAACTGCACGCACATGGAGTTGAGCTTCTCCACGCCGACGCCATGCTCGCCGGTCACCGTGCCGCCCAGGGCGACGCTGGTCTCCAGGATCTCGGCGCCAAAAGCTTCGCAGCGACGCAGCTGGTCGGGGTCGCGCGCGTCGAACAGGATCAGCGGGTGCAGATTGCCGTCGCCAGCATGGAAGACATTGGCGCAGCGCAGCTGGTACTTCTGCTCCATCTGCTGGATGGCCAGCAGGATGTCGGCCAGGCGCTTGCGCGGGATGGTGGAGTCCATGCACATGTAATCAGGGCTGATGCGGCCCGAGGCGGGAAAGGCGTTCTTGCGCCCGCTCCAGAACTTCAAACGCTGCGCCTCATCGGCGCTGACCTGGCACTGTGTCGCACCGTGAGCCAGCAGCACGGCCTGCATGCGCTCGATCTCCTCGGCCACCTCTTCGGGTGTGCCGTCGCTCTCGCAGAGCAAGATGGCCGCGGCCTCCAGGTCGTAGCCGGCATGGACGAAATCCTCCACTGCCGCCGTCATGGGTTTGTCCATCATCTCCAGCCCGGCCGGGATGATGCCGGCGGCAATGATGGCCGCCACGGCCGCGCCCGCCTGACCCACATCGGCGAAGCTCGCCATGATGCAGCGCGCCAGCTGGGGCTTGGGCGTCAGCTTGACAGTGACCTCGGTGATGACGGCCAGCATGCCCTCGCTGCCCAGCACCAGGCTGAGCAAGTCCAGGCCTGGCGCATCGAGCGCTTCCGAGCCGAACTCCACGGCGTCGCCGGCCATGGTGAAGCCCCGCACACGAAGCACGTTATGCAAGGTCAGGCCGTATTTCAGGCAATGCACGCCGCCCGAGTTTTCCGCCACATTGCCACCTATGGTGCAGGCGATCTGGCTGCTCGGATCGGGTGCGTAATAGAGGCCGTGCACGGCGGCTGCTTCCGAGATGGCGAGATTGCGCACGCCGCATTGCACACGGGCGGTGCGCGCCACCGGGTTCACTTCGAGAATCTGCTTGAACTTGGCCAGACCCAGGGTCAGCCCTTGGGCATGCGGCATGGCCCCGCCGGACAAGCCGGTGCCGGCGCCCCGCGCCACCACCGGAACCAGCAGGCGCTGGCAGATGCGCAGCACGGCGCCGACTTGCGCCTCGGTCTCCGGCAAGGCCACGGCGAGCGGGCGTTGCCGGTAGGCCGTCAGGCCATCGCATTCATAGGGCGCCGTGTCTTCGCCATGCCAGAGCAGGGCGTGCGCCGGCAGCTCGGCCGACAGGGCCGCGACCAGGCGAGCCTGGGCGTGGCTGCGTTGCGACGGGTCGACGCTCGGCTGCATCGGCCCGCTCAGAGTTTGCGCTTGCGGGCCGGCGCCGCCTTGGCTGCGGTCTTGCGGGCGGCCGCAGCGGGTGCTTTGGGTGTCAGGCTCTTGGCCACCAGGCCGACCGCACTGCCGGCCATGGCGCCGGGCACGGTGGCCGCCTTGCGCAGGGTTTCACCGGCGGCGTCGAAGGACTGCTTGACGATGCTGCCGGCCAGGTTCTTGGCCGCATCGGTGGCGCTGTCCTTCATGGCCGTGGCCGCCAGCTGGGTGAACTGCTGGCTCAGGGCGCCCCACCATTGCATGGGGTCGACCACGGGCATGCTGGGCGCCGGCGCTTCGGCCGCCTTCTTCGGCTTGGCCGCTGGCGCAGCGGTCGCTTGACTGGCCGCTGCGAGAATTTCCGGTGGCACGCCCGGCCAGCTGCTCAGGCCCGTGGGCTCTGCTGTCGGCACCTTGAGCGCCTCGCTGAGCTGGGCCAGGGGCACATTCATGGACTTGAGGGTCGACAAGGTCATGCGCTGTACTTCCAGAGCCTGGATGGTGGCGCCCAGCATGCGCGCGTTCTGTTCCAGCCAGAACTGCACGGTGCGCAATTCCTCGATGCGCTTGCCCAGCTCCTCGGGGTTCAGGGTCGGCGCCACCCACTGGCCAATGCCGGGCAGGGCCGCGCCGGCGTTCTTGACCAGGCCTTGCAGGAAGTCGAAACCCGGGACAAATTTGCTGAAGCTGTTGGTGTCGGCCATGAGTGCTCCTAGGTTGGGTGGCTGGCCTGCATGGTACGACGTCAAACTAGGGAAGCTCTGCATGAATCAACCCGGCCCCTGCTAGCGCGGCCTCGGGCGGTCTGCGGCGTTGCACTTCTCGCCAATAGCTACAGCTATTGGCTTCAAACTGCGCCTTGCAGCCCATCCCGATCCGCACTGCATGGTCTCGCCCGGATTCATGCAGAGATTCCCTAGCGTACGTCTGACGGCGGCACCAGGCGTTCGACTTCGAAGCCCAGCTGGGTCAGCAGCAGGGGCAGGGATTGCTCGCCGCTCAGATGCAGGGCACCCACGGCGGCCAGCACCGGCCGGCCTTGCGCATGCAGGGCGGCGATGCCACGCGCCAGCGCGGGATTGCGCCCATCGTTGAGCCGCTGCAGCTCGGCCCGGTCCTGGGCGTCGTGGATGCAATCGCACCAGCGCTCGTAGTCGTGTAAGGTCGCCAGGTCGCCCGCGGCCCAGGCCTCGGCCAGGCGCCGCAGCGCCGGCCTCACTTGGCCGCGTTCGAGCTGGGTCAGGCCTTTGAGCAGCAGCTGGCGCGCCTGTTGGGTCTGTTGCGGGATCAAAGCCAGCAGTTGCAGCTCGGCCGATTCCAGGGCATGGACGCTGCGGCCTTGCTGGCGCGCCCAGCTGCCGAGCATCTGCTCCTGGCCGAAGCCGGGGTCGAGGCCGTCCCAGCGGGCCTGCAGCACCGTGTAGCTGCTCAGTTGCAGCAGCGGATGCAGGCCTGCCAGGGCGCCTTCGGGCAGGCAGGCGGTGCGCGCTTGGGCGGCCAGTCGCTGGTGCTCGGCCTCGCTCAGGCGCAGGGTTTCGCGTTGACGTGGTGGCTGGCTGAGCACCTTCAGCGTGGCCGGGTCCTGCAGGTCCAGCTCCAGGGCGAGCAGCTGCGTCTGGGCCATGGCCATGCGCAGCTGCGGCCCGGGAAATAGCCACTCCATGCGGCCGATGTGCAGGGTGCCGTAGAGGTAGGAGTTGATGCCGTCGCGACGCAGGCGGTAGAGCAGGCCGCGGTCGGGTGCTTGGGCGGCCAAGGTTTGGGCTTGTTCCGCGCTCGGGGCGGTGGCGCTGGGTGGGCAGGCGGGCGGCTTGGCACGCGCTGGCGCGGCGCCGAGCATCAGGGTGAGCAGGATCAGCAGGCGGGCAAGAAGCGGGTGGTTCATGCCGTGACGATGCCACACCTTGGCGGCGCTGCGCCGGAACTTCAGTGCTTGAAGCCGATGCTGCGGCGCGCCCGCACGCCGGGTTTGACTCGGTGCTCGGCCTCCAGCTGCGAAAGGAACTCATCGGGGCTCAGGGCCTCGCCCAGGGTTTCCACCTGCTGGCGCACGGCCGCGAAGTCGCCGGGGGTCAGCTGATCCAGGGCTGCCAAACGGCTGATCTGATCGGTGTCCAGCGCGGCCGCCTCGTCGCCGCAGGCCTCGCGGGCAAACATGCGCTGGCGCTGCTCGACGCGCAGGGGCTTGAAACCGATCTTGAAGGAAAAACGCCGCAGCGCGGCTTCGTCCAGCTCTTCAAAGAGGTTGGTGGTGCAGATGAAGATGCCGGCAAAGCGTTCCATGCCGGCCAGCATCTCGTTGACCTCGGAGACTTCGTAATTGCGCTCGGCCATGCGGCGGCTGCGCAGAAAGCTGTCGGCCTCGTCCAGCAGCAGTACGGCGCCTTCCGACTCGGCGGCTTCGAACATGCGGGCCATGTTCTGCTCGGTCTCGCCCACGAACTTGCTGGCCAGGTCGCTGGCCTGGCGCACCATCAGCGGCCGCTGCAGGGTCTGCGCGATGTGCTCGGCCAGGGCGGTCTTGCCGCTGCCCGGCGGGCCGTAGAAGCAGAGGTTGCCGACGCCGCGCCGCTGCAGGGCGGCGACGATGCGTGGCAGCTCGAAGCGCGACTCGCAATTCAAGAGCTCGAGCGCGTATTGCGTCACCGTGGGCCTGATGGCTCGGCCCTGGGCTCGCTGGCCCAAGGCCTTGTCGGCATTGGCGAGCTGGCGCTCGATCATCTGCTCGCAGTTGTCGCGGTCGCCGGCCAGCTGGGCAAAGCGCACCGCGGTGCGGATTTGCGCCGGCGTCAGGCCGCGTCGCTCAGCCAGGCGCCCCGCGAACTCGGCGCTGACCTGGACATCGGCCAGGGCCTTGTTGACCAGGCCCTGGCGCGCGCCGGGCGGCGGCGACTTGAGCTCCAGGTGGTACTGGAAACGGCGCCGGAAAGCCGGATCGATTTGCTCGATGCGGTTGGTGATCCAGATCACCGGCACCGGGTTGGTCTCCAGGATCTGGTTGACCCAGGCCTTGCCGGACACTGAACCCGAGGTCGGCGCCTCGGCGGCCGAATCGAGCCGTGCAATCAACTGGGCCGTGTCGGTGGACAGGGGCGGGAAGACATCCTCGACCTCGTCGAACAGCAGGGCGACATGGGCGCTGGCCTTGAGGAAGACCTGGCTGATCTGCAGCGAGCGGTAGCGGTCACGGCCTGACAAGCTGTTGCCGTCCCGGTCGGCATATTCCACTTCGTACAGATCCAGGCCCGCTGCCTGCGCCGCCACCTTGGCCAGCTCGGTCTTGCCGGTGCCGGGTGGGCCGTAGAGCAGCACATTGACGCCGGGCTCGCGCCGCGCCACGGCCTGGCGCAGCAAGGTGTTGAGCAGGGCCAGGTCTTCGGCCACGAATTCGAAATCGTCGGCACAGAGCTGGCTGCGCGTGGCCGGTCGGGTGAACACGGCCATCAGGTCGTGTGGTCCGGGGTACTCGCGCATCAGCACCGGCGGCAGCTGGTCGCTGACCTTCATCAGGTCGGCCAGGTCGGTGATGTTGTGCTCGGAGATCAGGTTCTCCACCATGCCGATGCGCTCCAGGCGTGAGCCGGCCCGCAGCGCTTCGGCGACTTCCTGTTCATTGACGCCGGCCACCGCTGCAATCGCGGCGAAGGCCTCTTGGGCGGTGTTGACCTTGAACTCGACCAGGGCGCCGCGCAGCTCGCGCTGGTAGCGCGCCAGCGTGCCGTAGAGCAACAGGGCACGTTCGGCCGGGTTCAGTTGCAGCAGGGTGCCAAGTGCGTCGATGTTCTTCTCGACCAGGGTGGATTCGCGCTTGAGCTGGCGGTCCAGCCACTCGCTGGTGGTGGCCAGCAAGGCCAGCATGTCTTTGGGCGCGTCCTTGACGTATTCGTCGAGATAAAAGAACAGGGTGGATTCCGAGAACGGGCCGTTCCAGACCCCGTGGCGCAGCAAAAAAGCCTCGTCGCTGAGCTGCTCATGGCCGCGCCAAAGCTCATTACCCTGGCAGCGCAGGGCCAGGTAATCCCGCAGGCGGCCCAGCACGCGCAGCGGCCAGACCAGATGGCGGCCGGTGAAGGAGAGCAGGCCATTGAAATCACGGCGCAGGTTGAAGCGGCCGGCATGCTTGACCGTCAAGGTCAGCACGAACTGGGAACACATGCGGTCCAGCACCGGTGCGTCCTTGAGGCCGGGCGAGGGCAGCAGGCGCACCGCGCTGCGCACCTCGGCCTGCGTTGCGGCGCTGGCGGGCTTGCCAAGAACAACAGGGCCCCCGCTGGCGGGGGCCTTGGCTTTGGCGGGCCGGGGGCTCGCTGTTCGCTTGACCATGGGCTGCATCCCTTGCTGAAAGCGCGCCGGCTCAGAGCCGACGCTGCCCCATCTTGGCGCAGCCGCGCGCCGAGGACAAGGGCCTGGCGCGGTGTTTTTTAGCGGCAGTTCAGTGCATCACCACCGGTTGATGGCCCATGCTGGCATAGCCTTCGATGAAGTCATCTAGGTCTTCCTCGCTCGGGTCTTGTTCAATCAAGGCCTCGACGCCGTCCTGGAACTGCTGGGCCAGGGCGCCCTCGATGAAGATCTCGCGGCGCGAGAATTTGTCGACGATCTCATAGCCGCCGCGGTGCAGCTGCAGCTCGGGGTTGGCTTGCAGGAATTCCCCGGGGACCGGTTCGGTGACTTGCACGTCGAACTTGACGACACTGAAACTGGGGGAGTTGTAAAGCATGTGCATGGTCGGCTCCTTTCAGCGTCAACTGCGGCCAGCGTGCCGTCTTTCAAGGCTTATCGGCAGCCCCGTGCACCTGGCCGTGAGTAAATAGTGTCAGATTGCAGGCCTGTTCGGCGCTTCGCTGCAGAAATTTCATGTTGGAAGCGTCAAAAAACACACGTGGATGCGGGGTCCTCAGGGTTTCTCTGCTGGCGCGCTGAGCTGCATCTGCCAACCACGATCATCGGGCAGGTCCATGATCAACTGAACCGGGATATGGCCGCGCGCCGGGTCCAGCCAGACCTCGATGTCGCCGCTGTAGGGCCCGAGCGCGGCCCGACGCAGATGCAGGGCGCGGGCAATGCTGGCGCCGGGCAACTCCAGGGTTTGCTGGTCCAGCACCTCGAAGTGCCATTCGCGCGCCTCGCCACGCAGCGCGACCACGGGCAGGCGCAGCTCGCTGCCCGGCGGGTAGCGCTCGGGTGCGGCTTCGATCATGGCCGCGAGCTGTATCCACCAGCTGAGCCGGTCTTGCACGCCGGGCGGCAAGGGCACCTCCTCGCTGCTGGCGGAAAAGCTGATCAAGCCTTCCTCGCGGCGAAAGTTGGTGGCGACCATGTCGCGGCCGCGGCGCTGCTGGACGTAGCGGTCCGGGCTCAAGCCTTGCGCGTCGAGCTGCCCCTGGCTTTTCCAAGCCGGCAGCGGCCGCCCTTCCAGCTCGCGTTCCAGCAGCAAGCTGTAGTCGCGTTCTCCCGGTTGCCAGTTGAGGCGGGCACGGCCGTACTGGCCGTTCTGCAGCAGGATGTAATGCCATTCGCCGGGCGCTGCCAGGCGGACGCTGGCCGGTGGGGCCTGCACGGGCGCCGGCCCGTTTGCGGAATCGGGTGCGCTATCTGGCCTGGATTCAGCTTGGGCAGCCGGCGTTTCGGCAGGCACGGCGGACCCTGGTCGACGCGGGCGGTCTGGCCTGAGCGTCGCGGCCGGCTCTGCTGTCATGTCGGATGCGACCGGCGCAGAGATTTTTTGATTCATCACCCGCACCGTGGTGAGGCCGGGCGTCGCGCGCTCCGTGCTGGCTGTCGGCGGGCTGCTGCCGGCCTGCATCAGCCAGGCGTGCGCGGCCAGGCTCGCGGCCAGGGCGAGCAGCCAGGGGCGGGCCAGGAGCCAGCGCTGAGTGGTGAAGAATTCGAGGTGCATCGTTTCGCATTGGACAATGCCGTCATCGCAGCGCTGTATTGTCACCATCGATGAAACTTGCCACCTACCAGGATGGGTCCCGCGACGGCCAGCTCGTGCTGGTCTCGCGCGACTTGAGCCAGGCCCATTACGCCAGCGGCATCGCCACCCGGCTGCAGCAGGTGCTGGACGACTGGGGTTTTCTGTCGCCGCAGCTGGAAACGCTCTACACCGACCTCAACCATGGCCGCTTGCGCCATGCCTTCAATTTCGAGCCCAAGCGCTGCCTGGCGCCGCTGCCGCGCGCCTACCAGTGGCTCGAAGCCTCGGCTTATCTGAGCCATGAGGCCCTGCTGCGCCAGGCCCGCGGGGCCGAGCTGCCCGACGGTTTCCTCAGCGAGCCCTGCCTGTCACAAGGCGGCAGCGACGACTTCCTTGGTGCTTGCGAGCCGGCGCGTTTTGCCTCCGAAGCCATGGGCATTGATTTCGTGGCCGAGCTGGCCGTGGTGACCGGCGATGTCGAGCGTGGCGCGAGCGCCGGCGAAGCGCTTGAGGGCGTGCGGCTCTTGATGCTGGCCAATGGCTGGTGCTTGCGTCAGCTGGCTCCGGCCGAGCAGGCCCGGGGTGGTGGCAGCTTGCACAGCAAGCCGTCTGCCTCCTTCAGCCCGGTGGCGGTGACGCCCGATGAGCTGGGGGCCTCTTGGCGCGAGGGGCGGGTCGACCTGAGCCTGCAGACCATGTGGAACGGCCGCAAGGTCGGTCATTGCGAAGCCGGCGCCGAGATGAGTTTTCACTTCGGCCAGCTGATCGCCCAGGCGGCCAAGACCCGACGCCTGCGCGCCGGCAGCATCGTTGGCTCTGGCGCGGTCAGCAAGCAGGATGGCAGCCACGGCTACAGCAGCATTGCCGAGAAGCGCGCCATCGAAACGCTGGACAGCGGCGCCGCCAAGACCGAGTACATGAAGTTCGGTGACAGCATCCGCATCGAGATGAAGGGCCGTGACGGCCTGAGTCTGTTCGGCGCCATCGACCAGGACCTGCTGTCCCTGGATGAGTCCGCCGAGTGATTTTCCCTGACCCCTTTTCCCCGCCGACGCAGGAGACGCGATGATGGAACGCCGCCCCTTGATCTTGTTGCCGCTGCTGAGTTTGTGCAGCCCCTGGGCCCGTGCGGGCCTGAGCGAGGGTGACGCCGCCGCCGGCATTCGCGCGGCGCTGGAGCGTGGCTGTACCGCGGCGGTGGCCCAGCTCGGCCGCGCCGATGGCTTTCTGGCCAACCCGGCCGTGCGCATCGAGCTGCCCGGTCATCTCAAGGATGCCGCGAAGCTGCTCAAGAACCTGGGGCAGGGTCGCAAGGTCGATGAGCTGCTCACGACCATGAACCGCGCTGCCGAAGCGGCCGTGCCTGCGGCCCGTCCCTTGCTCATAGCCGCCGTCAAAGGCATGAGCGTGGAAGACGGCCTGAAGCTGCTCAAGGGCGGTGACGACGCCGTGACGCAGTTCTTTGCCAGCAAGACGCGTGTGCCCTTGATCAAAAAGTTCCTGCCCATCGTCAGCCAGGCCACCCAGAAGTTGGCCCTGGCCGACAAGTACAACGCCGTAGCCGGCAAGGCCGCCGGGCTCGGCCTGCTGCGCGCCGAGGATGCCAACATCCAGCAGTACGTGACCGGCCGGGCCATCGAAGGCCTGTTCCAGATCATTGGCGAGGAAGAGCGCAAGATCCGCCAGGATCCCTTGGGCACGGGCAGTGCCTTGCTCAAGAAGGTATTTGGTGGCCTTAACTAGGGCTGGCTCGAGCGTCGGTGCGCGCTGCGCAAGTGGCCGAACAGCGTGTTTACGGGCGCCTGGGCCGCTGGGTGGACAATACGCGCTCGATTCCTTTCGCAGTCCTGCCGCACTTGCCCTCATGAACGACATTCCCGATTCGACCCAGCCCACTCCCATCGCGCCGGTGGAAGCCCAGGCCGAAGCCGCTGTTGTGGCCGCCAACGTGGCCGCTGACGCCGAGCTCACGCCGCCCCAGGCGCCGGAGACGGTTGCGCCTGCTGAGGCTGCCGTGCCTGCTGCTGCCGCGGCAAAGGAGATGAGCCCGGCAGCCTGTGCGGCCCAGCTCAAGGCCTTGTTTCCGGCCCTGTTCGGCGGCGGTGCCTTCAAGCCCTTGAAGCTGCGGGTGCAGGCCGATATCCAAGAGCGGGCTCCGGGTCAGTTCAGCAAGGCCCAGCTGTCTGCCTTTCTGCGCCGCTTCACCGGCAACACCGGCTACCTGATCGCCTTGAGCAAGGCCACGCAGCGCTTCGACCTGGACGGCCAGCCGGCCGGCGAACTCAGTGACGAACACCGTGCAGCGGCACGCGAAGAGCTGACCCGCCGGCGTAACCTCCAACAGGAGCGTGTCGCCAGCGAACAGGCCGAGCGTGACCTGGCCCAGACCCAGCGCCGCAACCGTGCCGGCCTGCTCTATGACTTTGAGCGCACCACGCTGACATTGCCGAATTTCTGCGTGCTCAAGGGCGTGTCGGCCGAGGAGTTGCCGGGGCTGCTGGACATCGCACGCGCGGAGCGCGCAGAAGAGCCGCCGCGCGAAACCCGTGAATCCCGTGAAATGCGGGATCCACGCCAAGCGCCGCGCGGCCCGCGTGGCCAGGCTGGCGGAGAAGGCCGCGGCGATACACGCCCGGCCGGCCGCCGCGATGGCGCAGGCCCGCGCGGTGCGCGCGGACCCGGCGGCCCGGGCAAAGGCAGGCCTGCCGGCGGCCGCTGAAGCAGCTGAAGCCAAGAGCCGACATCCATTCGCCAACGGCCTGCTTGTAGCAGGCCGTTTTGCTTGTCAAGCTGCGGATTACCTGAGCGTAGTTCCTTGGATGTGAAGTATTTGTGTCGCTGTTAACTTGTGTGCTCGATGGCGGACGGGAGTTGTGCGCCAAACGAGGGATGCAGATCCGGGGTTTGGACGCCCTGGGCTGCGGGTAACGCAATTCAATGACGGAGTGGAAATGAAAAAACTGATTCTCTTGAGCTTGTTGGCTGCCGCAGGCGCCGCACATGCTGACGTGATCTACAGCAATGGCCCGGTGGTGGGCGGCAATGGCTTGTCCGTGCTGACCTTGCCGGCCACGACTTTTGGCTTTGGTGCCAACACGACCGCAGGTCTGGCCGTGGCCGACGACTTCACGGTTGCCGCTGGCACTGTGTGGAATGTGCAAAGCCTGGACTTCTTCGGCTACCAAACTGGTTCCACCGGCTTCACCTTCACTGGCGCCACCTGGAGCATCGTTTCCGGCGACGTGAACACCGGCACCGTGGTGGCCTCAGGCAGTGGCGCCGTGACCAACGGCGGTCTGCAAGGCTACCGCGTCACCGAAACCACGCTGACCAACACTCAGCGCGGCATCTACAAGGCCAACGCTGACGTCAGCGACTTCCAACTGGCGGCTGGCAGCTACTGGCTGCGCTGGAGCCTTACCGGCTCCCTGGCTTCGGGCCCCTGGGCGCCGCCGACGTCCGATGCACGAGAAGGCAATGCGGCTCAGGCATCCACCACCTCTAACGGCAGCTTCAATCAGCTGATCGATGCCGGCTCCACCCTGACGGTGGAACTGCCCTTCGGCGTCAACGGCACCATCGCTGCTGCCGTGCCGGAGCCGTCCAGCTATTTGCTGATGCTGGCCGGTGGTCTGGCCGTGGCCGGTGTGGCACGTCGCCGCCGCCAAGCCCAGTGATCTGAGCTGCGCGCTGCGCAGATCGCCAAAAGGCCTGCTCTGCAGGCCTTTTTTTCGTCCGGAGGGTGTTGGAGTCAACCGTGCTTCAGCCTGGCACAGTCGAGCGTTCCTACAATGTCGCCATGAACACCTCAGCCAGCACCTACACCCGCGGCGGCCGCCTGGCCGAGATCATGCAAACGCGCATTGCCATCCTCGATGGCGCCATGGGCACCATGATCCAGCGCTACAAGCTGAGCGAGGCCGATTTCCGTGGCGCCCGCTTTGCCGAGCACGCGACCGATCTCAAGGGCAACAACGACCTGCTGGTGCTGACCCGGCCCGATGTCATCAGCCAGATCCACGAGCAGTACCTGGCCGCCGGTTCCGACATCATCGAAACCAACACCTTCGGCACCACCACCGTGGCGCAGGAAGACTATGGCCTGCAGGCTCATGCCTATGAAATGAATGTGGCCGCGGCCCGCCTAGCCCGTGCCGCCTGCGACAAATACAGCACGCCAGACAAACCGCGCTTCGCCGCCGGCGCCCTCGGCCCGACGCCGCGCACCGCCAGCATCAGCCCCGATGTCAACGACCCTGGTGCTCGCAATGTCGATTTTGACACCTTGCGCGCCGCCTACTACGAGCAGGCCAAGGGTTTGCTGGAGGGCGGGGTTGATCTGTTCTTGGTGGAGACCATCTTCGACACGCTCAATGCCAAGGCGGCCATCTTTGCCTTGGATGAGCTGATGGAGGACACCGGTGAGCGCCTACCCATCATCATCTCGGGCACGGTGACCGACGCCTCAGGTCGCATTCTCTCGGGCCAGACCGTGACCGCCTTCTGGCATTCGGTGCGCCACGCCAAGCCCCTGGCCATTGGCCTGAACTGCGCGCTGGGCGCCACGCTGATGCGCCCATACATCGAAGAGCTGGCCAAGGCGGCCGGTGCGGTGGCGGTCAGCTGCTATCCCAATGCCGGACTGCCCAACCCCATGAGCGACACCGGCTTTGACGAGACGCCCGATGTCACCGGCCGGTTGATGAGCGAGTTCGCGCGCAGCGGTTTTCTCAATATCGCCGGCGGCTGCTGCGGCACCACGCCCGATCACATCGCGGCGATCGCCAAGGGTGTGTCGGCCTACCAGCCACGGCCCTCAGGCTCCAAGTTCCTGAGCCAGCTGAGCGAACAAGCTGCCTGAAAACCCAAGTCTGACTTCAGCTGGCCCCGGCCAGCTTGAGCAGCTTGTCGACGTTGACGCGCAGCTTCAGCTCATGCGGCGCCAGGCTGGCCGCGATGGCTTGGCTGGCCAGTCGGGTGTCGCGCGGCACCGGCTCGCTCAAGGGGTTGCCGCTCTTGCCGAGCAGGGAGGCCACCAGGGGCTCGGTGGCACTGTGGCCGCGCTTGATGACCATGCCAACCTCGCCATTGGCCAGACGCACCAAGCTGCCGGGCGGGTAAAGGCCAGTGGTCTTGATCAAGGCCGCACCGGCTTCGTCGGGTTGCTTCAGCTCATCCAGGAAGACGGCGCGCGCGGCCGAGGCGCCAGCCATAGCCTGGCGTGAACGCCGTGGGCTCAGCCGGGCACCAAAGATGTCGATGCGGCGCAGCACACGCGCCAGCTGTTCGGCCGGAGCGCGGCCGGCCAGCGGGCCGGGGCCGGCGTCGTGATGCAGGCAGACAGTCTTCAGCCAGAGTTCAGACTTGACCCCCAGGCTGCCGAGCAGCTCGGCGCTGCGGTCGCCATGCGAGACCAAGGCTTGCTGCTGGGCATGGCTGGGTCCGTCCTCCTGGGAGGCCAGGCGATCCTGCTGGACGGTGATGCTCAGGTTCATGCTGAGCGCTGCTTGCGTGAGTGCCAGGCGCCAGTCTTCGGGCCAGCCCAGCTGGCGTGCGCAGAGTTCCGCCAGCACCAGGCTGAGCAGGGCGTGGCGGTCGCTGTAGCTCTGGAAATCCAGGCTGGCCTCGAGGATCAGCAGCATCAGGACGGCATCGGGCTTGGCATTCAAGCGCGCCAGGGCATCGTTGTGCAGTTGCTGGAAGCGCGGCTTGAAGTCCTCGGCTTTCGGCTCACGCAGCAGGCTGCGGGCATGCATCTGCAGATCGGCCCAAGCGGCCTGTTCGCCGAGCTCGACCTTCTGCGCCTTTTCCTGGCGGAAGTCGGCCTGCACTTTGACGATGTCAGCGAGCACCGCGCCCTGGTGCATCAAAGTGTCCATCTTGTGCGCCAGGGCGCGTTGGTACTCCTTGGTTTCATGGGCCTGGACCCAGGCACCGCGGGCGATCAGGGCTTGCACCTGGGGCGTGTTGGGCAGGGGCTGTCCGGCGGCGAAGAGCAGATTGCCCTCGGCGTCGCGCAGGGCGAAACTGAGCACCTGGCCGATGCGCAGGCTGTTGGGGGGGAGTTGGATCAGGTCCAAGATGGTCGTTCAGGGTTCACGGTAGATTGTCGGCATTTGCCCGGCTTTGCTTGAGTTCGGACACAGTGGGGTGCGTAAAATGCAGCTGTCCGAGGAGCGTTGCGACGGGTTCACACACTCAGCCAAGTGTGCCGCCAGGCTCGGACAGGTGCAGCCCGGGGAAACCGCAGGGCCGGCGCCCGGCAACGACGCTCACCGATTCCTCTGTGTTTTCTTGATTGAGCACGTGCGGGGCTGCGGTGAGTACGCGGCTCCGCCTTTGCGACAAAGGCCGCCATGACCCACACCACCTCCCCCGCTGCCGCATCGATTCCGCCCGCCATGAAGCTCTCGGGCCTGGAGCCCGTGCAGATCGGCGCCGGCACGCTGTTCGTCAATGTCGGCGAGCGCACCAATGTGACCGGCTCCAAGGCCTTCGCCCGCATGATCCTCAACGGCCAGTTCGAGCAGGCCCTGGCGGTGGCACGCCAGCAGGTGGAGAACGGCGCCCAGGTCATCGATGTGAACATGGACGAGGCCATGCTGGACAGCCAAGCGGCCATGGTGCGCTTTCTGAATCTGATCGCCGGCGAGCCCGAGATCGCCCGCGTGCCCATCATGATCGACAGCTCCAAATGGAGCGTGATCGAGGCCGGCCTCAAATGCATTCAGGGCAAGGGCATCGTCAATTCCATTTCGATGAAGGAAGGCGAGGCCGAGTTCCGCCGCCAGGCCAAGCTGGTGCGCCGCTACGGCGCCGCGGCCGTGGTCATGGCCTTTGACGAGCAGGGCCAGGCCGACACCTTCGCCCGCAAGATCGAAATCTGCGAGCGCGCCTACAAAATCCTGGTGAACGAGGTCGGTTTTCCGGCCGAGGACATCATCTTCGACCCGAACATCTTCGCCATCGCCACCGGCATCGAAGAGCACAACAACTACGCGGTCGACTTCATCGAAGCTACGCGCTGGATCAAGCAGAACCTGCCCGGCGCCAAGGTCTCGGGTGGTGTTTCCAATGTCTCCTTCAGCTTCCGCGGCAACGACCCGGTGCGCGAGGCCATCCACACGGTCTTCCTGTACCACGCCATCCAGGCGGGCATGGACATGGGCATCGTCAACGCCGGCATGGTGGGCGTCTACGACGACCTCGATGCCGAACTGCGCGAGCGTGTCGAAGACGTGGTGCTGAACCGCCGCCCAGATTCTGGCGAGCGCCTGATCGAGGTGGCCGAGCGCGCCAAGGGCATGGCCATCGACGACACGGCCCGGCTGGCCTGGCGCGCCGGTGATGTGAACCAGCGCCTCAGCCATGCCCTGGTGCATGGCATCACCGATTTCATCGACGCCGACACCGAGGAAGCCTGGCAAGCCATTCAGGCCAGCGGCGGCCGGCCCCTGCATGTGATCGAAGGCTCGCTGATGGCCGGCATGAATGTGGTCGGCGATCTCTTCGGCGCCGGCAAGATGTTCCTGCCCCAGGTGGTCAAGTCGGCCCGCGTGATGAAGCAGGCGGTGGCGCATTTGCTGCCGTACATCGAGGCCGAGAAGAAGGCCTTGATCGACGCCGGCGGCGAGGCCAAACCCAAGGGCAAGATCGTCATCGCCACCGTCAAGGGCGATGTGCACGACATCGGCAAGAACATTGTCACCGTGGTCTTGCAGTGCAACAACTTCGAAGTCGTGAACATGGGCGTGATGGTGCCCTGCCAGGACATCCTGGCCAAGGCCAAGGAGGAAGGTGCGGACATCATCGGCCTGTCTGGCCTGATCACGCCCAGCCTGGAGGAGATGCAGCATGTGGCCGCCGAGATGCAGCGCGACGAGCATTTCCGCTCGCGCGGCACGCCGCTCTTGATCGGCGGCGCCACCTGCAGCCGCGTGCACACCGCCGTCAAGATCTCGCCGCATTACGAAGGCCCGGTGGTCTATGTGCCTGATGCCTCGCGCAGCGTCGGCGTCTGCAGCGATCTGCTCTCGGACGAGCGCGCCGCCAAATTCATCGCCGACCTGCGCAGCGATTACGAGCAGGTCCGCCATCTGCATGCCAATAAAAAGCAGACGCCCATGGTCAGTCTGGCCGAGGCACGCGCCAACAAGCATGCCGTGGACTGGGCTAGTTATCAGCCGCCGGTGCCCCAGTTCATCGGCCGCCGCGTGATCCGCAACTACGACCTGGCCGACCTGGCCGAAGCCATCGACTGGGGCCCGTTCTTCCAGACCTGGGATCTGGCCGGCCCCTTCCCGGCCATCCTCAAGGACGAGATCGTCGGCAGCGAGGCGCAGCGTGTCTTCAGCGATGGCAAACGCATGCTGGAACGCCTAATCAAGGGCCGCTGGCTGCAGGCCAATGGCGTATTCGGCCTCTACCCCGCCGCCCAGGTGAACGACGACGACATCGAGATTTACAGCGATGAGAGCCGCAGCGAGGTCTTGATGACTTGGCATGGCCTGCGCATGCAGAGCGAGCGGCCGGTGGTGGATGGGGTCAAGCGCCCGAACCGCTGCCTGTCCGATTTCATCGCGCCCAAGGGCGTGGTGTCGGATTACATCGGCTTGTTTGCGGTCACCGCCGGCCTGGGCGTGGAGAAGAAGGAAGCCCAGTTCCTGGCCGACCACGACGACTACTCCGCCATCATGTTCAAGGCTTTGGCTGACCGCCTGGCCGAAGCTTTCGCCGAGCGCCTGCACCAGCGTGTGCGTACCGAGTTCTGGGGCTATGCCGCGGACGAGGCGCTGAGCAACGAGGCGCTGATCCAGGAGCAGTACCGTGGCATCCGCCCGGCTCCGGGCTATCCGGCCTGCCCCGACCATCTGGTCAAACGCGCGCTGTTCCAGACCCTGACGCCGGAGGAGATCGGCATGGGCCTGACTGACAGCATGGCCATGACGCCGGCTGCCAGCGTCTCGGGCTTCTACTTTGCGCACCCGGACGCGGCCTACTTCAATGTCGGCCGCATCGGTGAAGACCAGGTGTCCGACTGGGCGCAGCGCATGGCGCTGAGCAAGGAAGCGGCCGAGCGGGCGCTGGCACCGCTGCTCTGAGCGGCAGCAGCCAGCGCGTGCCTACGCTCGCTTACAACTGATTCGTGCAGAAAGTCGCGAAATGCTCCGGCGCGTGGGAACCTCGAACCCTGCCCGCTGTTTTTGACTCCTTTTGGCGGGCGCGGAGTCTCTTGATGAAAGCCCCTTTGCACTTTTCTTCCAGTCAAATCATGGCCAGCGTCCTCGGCGCTGTGGTTCTTTTGGGCGGCGCCTATGCCGTCGGTCGTTCACAAGGGCCGGCCGAAGCCGTGCCTGCGCCCGTGGCGACAGCAGCGGCACTGCCGAGCAAGGCCGAGCGCGAGCCAGCACCCGGCAAGACCGAGTCGTCGGTTTTGTGTTCAGACTGCGCTCGTGTGCTCTCAGTCCATGAGGAAAGCCGCGAAGGCAAGGCCAGCGGCCTGGGCGCGGTGGGTGGCGCGGTGATCGGCGGCCTGTTGGGCAACCAGATCGGCGGCGGCAATGGTAAGAAGATCGCCACCGTCGGTGGGGCAGTCGCCGGCGGCATGGCCGGCAATGAGATCGAGAAGCGCCAGAAGGCGCATCGGGTCTGGGTGGTGCGCGTCAAGCTTGACGACGGCCGCGTGCAGAGCTTTGTGCGCGAGAGCGATCCGCAGTTCCAGGTCGGCGATGTGCTGCGGGTCCGCAATGGCCAGTGGCAACACCAAGCCTGAAATCACGCGGCGACGGTCGCCGCCGCTTCAAGTGACGGTTCGCAGCGGCAGGCTGATCGAGAAACGCACGCCGTCTGGCAAGTGGCTGGCGACGATGCGGCCGTCCATGCGGGCCAGGTAGCTGCGCGCGACGAACAGGCCTTGGCCGCGGTGCTCGGCGCCCTCGGTGGCGCTGCTGACGCCGTAGTCGAAGATGCGATCGAACAGGGCGGCCGGGATGGCCTCGCCCTGGTTGTCCACATGCAGCTGTGCCATGCCATTGGCCTGCTCCAGCGTCATCCGGATGGCGGTGCCGGGGTGGCGGTGCCGGTCGGCATTGCGCAGCAGATGGGCGATGACATCCTCCAGCGCATGTTCGTCGGCATCGACCGGCAGCGCGCCCGCCTGCCAGGGCGTCAGCTGCACCGCAGCGATGCCCGCATCGGCCGCGTTCTCGGCAATCAGCTGCACAAAGGCGGCCAGATCGAGGGCCTGCGGGTTCAGGGCGGCGGCGGCCAGCGCTTCGCTGGGGCTGGCGGTGCCGTAGAGCACGCGCACCGCCTGCTGCATGCGCAGCAGATAACGGCGCTTGGGGTCGTCTTCGCGCGGATGCAGGGCCAGCAGCGATTGCAGCGGCGACATGATTTCATGCCCGACCGCATGCCACATGTCGTGCTCATGTTCGGCGCGCAGCTGCTCGCGCCGCAGTGCCAGCTTGGCGCGTGAGAGCAGATCGGCCAGCGTGCCGGCCAGAATGCCCAGCTCGTCGCGGCCGCGCAGATCGGCCACATCGAGCTCGCCGATGCGCTCGTCGATGCGGGCCGGCTGCATGTTGTAGGACACGGCCGCGGCGCGCTTCGTGAGCCGGGCGATGCGGCGCATCAGGCCCAGTGTGATGATGGCCCAGGCCAGGAAGATTGCGCCCAGCATGGCGCCCACCAGCCAAGACACCCGCGTCGCCACCGCGCTGAGCGCTTGGTCGACGCTGCGCCAGTCGCCGCTGAGGCGAAGCTGGTAGCGGCCCAACGGTGTCAGCACTTCGGCCTCGGCCAGCGGGGGCGGTGGTGTCTGGCTCAGCGGCAGGCGGCGGATCAGGCGGGTCAGCCAAGGCGAGGGCAGGGTGTCCAGTGGCTCGGACGCGGCGCCGCGCAGCTCGGCCACGCTGCGGCCTTGCTGGCTGATGCGCAGCAGCTCGCCCCGTTGCAGTTCACGGCCCAGGCCACCCAGGGTCAGCGGCGAATGGGCCGGGCCGGCCTGGTTGTCGAACAGCTCAGCGCCCTGCGGGCCCAGCAGCTCGATGTGCAGGCGCAGCTGGCTCAGATCGGCCGGTGGCCAGACCAGCTCGCGCGGCGCGGCCAGGGCTTGCTGCAATTCCGCGACCGGTACGCGTAGAGAGAACAGGGTCTGACGCGGGCAGTCGTCGGCGTTGGAGGGTGCGGCATCGGCGAGGCAAGGGCCTTCACGCCACAACCAGCCGCGGAAATCGCGGTCCGGGCGGGCCGGGCGCAGCTGGGTCTCGCCGGGCGGCACTTCAAAGCCGGTCAGCCGGCCGCGCTGCTGGAAGCGCCCGCCACTCTGCGCCTCGAAGGGCGCCAGCCATTGCTGGTTCTGGCCGCGCCACTGCACGCCGATGCGCACCCGATGCACCTCATCCAGCAGCAGCTGACCCGGCTGGCGGCCCTGCAGCGGGCCGGCCGGCAGCGAGCCGATGGCGTAGACAAAACCGCCGGCAAAGGCATTGCTGCCCAGCGCCAGGCAGAGGCTGCGGCCCTCGCCCTGGTCGCGTGCGCAGCCGGACATCTCGACGGCGCTGCGTGTCTTGGCGGGGTCGTCGAAATCGATGGTCGAGAAGGGCAGCAGCAGCGGCGTCTGGCCATCCTCGGCCTCGGCCTGCGGGTTCAGCAGCGCCAACTGGCCGCTGGGGTGGCGCAGCCGCGCCGCCAGCGCTTGCAGCTGGTGCTCAAAGCCTTGCGCATAGCGCTGGTAGGCGCGCTCTTTCTCTTCGCGCAGCAGCGTCACCGCGAGCAGCAGCGTGGCCAGGGCCAGCAGCAGGAAGACGCCGTGGAAGACGATGCGGTTCCGGAAGGCCAGCAGCGGCAGGCGGGGCATGTCTGCCACCCGGGGCAGGCGGCGCAGCAGGCTCACCGGGCCGTCCAGCGGAAGCCGCGCATGGGCACGTTCTCGATGCCGTCGAACGCCGCATCAACCTCGCGGAAGGCTTCACGGATGGCCGCCACATGCTTGCGGACATTGTCCTTGCTGCGCCCGCTCTTGACCACGTCGAACAAGGACTCATAACTGACCACCTCACCGCGCTGCTGCACCAGGGTGGCGAGGATGCGCTGTGCCGTCAGCGGCAGGTTGATGCGCTGGCCGCGCCACATGGCCGAGCGCTGCCACAGCGGGTCCAGCACCAGGCCTTGCACCGCTTCGGGCGCGGTCTGGCGGCTGCGCGCGGCGCGCAGCATGTCCAGAAAGGTGTCGACGAATTCGGCCTCGCTGAAGGTGGTCTTCTGCAGATAGTCCCAGGCGTCCAGCGCCTTCATGATGCCGCGGTAGATGGCCGCCGGCATGGCCGAGATCACCAGCACCGGCGTGCCCTGGTGCAGCTTGTTGATGGCATTGATCAGGGCCACGCCGGCATGGCGCTCGCGGCCCAGCTCGATGTCCAGCAGCACCAGGTCGTAACGCTCGCGGCTCAGCGCGCTTTCGGCGCTGTCGCGGTCGAACCAGGTGTCGATCTGCAGCTCGGGTCGGGTGCTGCGGATCCAGCCGACCAACTGGTCGCTGGTCGGGCGGTCGTCTTCGATCACGGCAATGCGAGTCATGGCGGGATTATGTGAGGCGCGGACGGTGCTGCCTCGGAAGCTTTCTTCCGCGCTACGGAGCAAAGCCGCCCGTGGCCGGCATGGCGTGTTCGCGGCCTCAGAAGCGACAGTGGCTTCACCCCCCAACCCACGGCCCAGGAGGCCACCACCATGAAGCTCCCCTCCTTGCATCTGCCCGAATCGCTGCGCCACCTGCCCGCCCGCCTCGGCGGTGGCCTGCAGCGCCGCTTGCCGGCCTTGCTGCTGCTCAGTGGCCTCGCTGCGGCGGGTGTCGGCCTGCTGATGGTGCCGCCCTTCTACACGGTGGCTCGCGGTGAGGTGGCAGTGCGCACCAATCTGTTCACCGGCAGCCTCAGCAGCGCCAACGAAGGCCGGCTGCTGCGCTTGCCCGGCGTGCACGAGGTGCGTGCCTTGCCGCTGCGCGACCAGACATACCACGCCAGCCGCATGGCGGCGGCCAATGGTGCCGGCGCGCTGCAATCGTTGGAAGGCCTGTCGCTGGGCCTGGATCTAACCCTGGCCTGGCGCATCGACACGCGCCAGTTGCCGGGCCTGGCCACGCGCCTGCCCGAGCAGATCGAACGCGACCTGATCGAACCGGCCCTGCAGTCAGCGATCTATCCGGTCGTGGCTCAGCACACGGTGCGCGAGATCTTCTCCAGCAAGCGACGCGAGATCGAGCAGGCGATTGCCCAGACCCTGAGCAAGCAGCTGGCCAGCCAGGGCCTGGAGCTGCGCAGCCTGCAGATCGGCCATGTGGACCTGCCGGCCGACTACCGCGCCGGCATGGACGGCCTGCTGGCCGAAGGCCTGGCCGCCGAAAAGATGCAGTTCACGCTGCAACTGAAGGCGCAGCAGGTCAAGCAGTCCGAGCTGGAGGCGCATGCCGACAAGTCTCGCCGCGAAATCGCCGCCGAGGCGGCCGAGCGTGAGCAGCTGATCGCGGCGCGCGCCCAGGAGGAGGCGATGAAGCACATCCTGCCGCTCAAGCAAAAGCAGATTGAGCAACGCACGCTGGAGGCCGAGGCCAACAATGCGCAGCGCATCAAGATGGCCGAAGGCAATGCGCGCGCCCGCCAGATCGAGGCCGAGGCCGAAGCGCGTGCGCGCGAGAAGATGGCCGATGCCGAGGCCTACCGCATTGCCCAGCTGAGCAAGGTCGATGCCGAGCGCATGGCGCGCGAAGGTGTCTTGCTGAGCCAGCACCCGCTGCTGGTACAGAAGGCCATGGCCGACAAGCTGTCCGACAAGGTGCAGGTCATCATCGCGCCGCCTTCGGCCAGCGGTGCTTTCATCGGCTCGGGGCTGCTGGGCAACGCCGCTCAGCCCGTGGTCGCTCAAACCCAGGTGCAGGAGTGAGCCATGCGTGAACGCAAACCCGCTCCCTTGTTCCATGCGCGGCCGCTGTGGTGCCAGCTGCATCCCGTGCACGTTCGCAGACGTTCGCGCGGCACCTGGCTCTGCTCGCTGACTGTGGCTGTAGCTCTGGCCGCCTGTGCGCTGCAGGCCTGGGCAGCGCCGTCGCGCCAAGCGATGTTGGTCCTGCAGGACGGCGCGGCCCTGCGCATCGCGCCCAAGGAAGGCAGCCCCGAGCAGGCCCGCCTGATTCGAGGCGAGGCTGTGGAGCTGCGCGGGGAACGGCTGGACTGGCTGCAGGTCTGGGACTACCGGCGCGAACGCGGTGGCTTTGTGCGGCGCAGCCAGCTGCTGCCGCTGCCGAGCGATCAGCCCACGCTGCGGGCGCAGCTGCAACTGGCTTTGCCGCAGGAGGGACAGGAGGGCCTGGCCCTGGCCCTGGCCAGCGCTTTCGTGCAAGCGGCCCCGGCGGCCGAGCTGAGCAGCGCGGTCGGTGCCGAGGTGCTGGATGCGATCGGCCAGCTGGGCCAGCGCATCGCGGCCAGCAGCGGCGTGCGCCGCGCCGGCCTGCTCGATGTGGCGGCGCGTTATGGCCTGCGCTTCGAGGCCTTCGAACAGGGCGACGGCAGCGTCAAGCTCTGCGATGCCGGTGATGCCTACCGCGCCCTCTTGAACCTGCCGGCAGCCACGCCCACAGCCAAGGCCCGCGCCGCGCTGGCGCTGACGCAGCCGGACTGCCGCCCCACGACCCTCAGCAGCAGTCAGCGCCTGGCCAGCGACGAGGCGCGTGCTGCGCTCCTGCAGCAGGCGCCGTTGCAAGGCCTGCCGCAGTACCAGGCCAACCGCCTGCGCAGCCGCCGCGCTGCCGTGGCCGCGAGCCGCGCTTTCCTCAGCCAAGCCCCGGTCCTGGCCGCAGAGGCGCAGGCCGAACTGGCCCAGGTCGAGGTGGCCGAGCTGGCCGAAGACGACCAGGGCGAATTCAATGACGCTGCCATGCGCGTCAATGCCGTGCGCTGGCTGGCGCTGCCGGCCCTGCAGGAGCGCCAGCTCTCCGCCCAGCTGCAGCTGCGCCTGGTGGCCGGCAGCAGCCCCGGCGAGCAATGCCTGCAGCTGCGCCAGCAGGGCCAGCTGCTGCTGAGCAAGTGCAGCGTCGCCCGCCTGCCTCTGGCCTCGGCCACGCTGAGCCGCGAAGGCCGGGCGATTGCCCTGGCGGCACAGCCGCTGGATGGCTGGCGCGAGCTCTGGTTGCTGCGCGCCGGCCCGCAGGGCTGGACGCTCGATGTGCTGCCGCCGAGCTTGGCTGCGCCCGGCCTGGGTTACGTCGAGTTCGCCGGCTGGGTGCCCGGTGGCCGCGAGCTGCTGCTGGCCAGTGAGTCGCGCGCCGAGGGCCGCTACAACCCGCGTCGCTTCATCCAGCTCGACCTCACGAGCCTGACGCCGCTGCGCCAGTCGCCCGACGCCACGGCCCTGGGCGCCTTCCAGCGCTGGGCCGATCCGGCTTGGCGTGGGGCTTCGGCGGCCTTGCGTTGATGGCTTGAGCTCACGCAGGCGCCAAACCGCGCCGGTACTGAATTGCCTCGCTGAGGTGGGGCACTTCGATGCGCGGGCTGCCGGCCAGGTCGGCCACGCTGCGCGCCACGCGCAGCACGCGGTGGTGGCTGCGGGCGCTCCAGGACAGGCGCTGAGCAGCCTTGATCAGAAAGGCCTGGGCGGCGGGTTCCAGTCCGGCATGCTGGTCCAGTTGCGCGGCGCTGAGCCCGGCATTGCTGCAGCCCTGGCGCTCCAGGGCGAGCTGGCGCGCGCGGGCCACGCGCTCGGCCACCACGGCGCTGGATTCGCCGTCGGCGGCGGCCTGTAGCAGCTCTGGCGCCTGCACGGGAACTTCGACGAACAAGTCCAAGCGGTCCAAAAACGGACCGCTGAGGCGAGATTGATAACGTGCAATCTGATCGGGTGAGCAGCGACAGGCGCGCAGCGCACTGCCGTGGTTGCCGCAAGGGCAGGGGTTCATGGCGGCGACCAACTGAAAGCGAGCCGGAAACTCGGCCTGGCGGGCGGCGCGAGAAATCAGGATGCGGCCGGTTTCCATGGGTTCGCGCAGAGCCTCCAGCGCGGCGCGATTGAACTCGGGCAGTTCGTCAAGAAAAAGCAGGCCGTGCTGGGCCAGCGAGATCTCGCCCGGCCGCGGCGGTGAGCCGCCGCCCACCAGGGCCACGGCCGAGGCGCTGTGATGCGGATTGCGCATCACCCTTTGGCGCCAGCGCCCGGGCTGGAACTGGCCGGCCAGACTGAGCACGGCGGCCGATTCCAGCGCCTCGTCCTCGCTCAGGGGCGGCAGCAGGCCGAGCAGGCGCTGGGCCAGCATGGACTTGCCCGTGCCCGGCGGGCCCACCATCAGCACACTCAAGCCGCCGGCAGCGGCAATCTCCAGGGCCCGTTTGGCGCCAGCCTGGCCCTTGATGTCGCGCAGATCGAGTTCCTCGCCGGCGGGCGCGGCGGTTGGTAGCGCCTGCGCGCGCGGCAGCGGGTTGTCGCTACCCAGCTGCAAGGCGGCGACCAGGTCCAGCAGATGGCTTGCCGCATGGACCGCCACGCCCTCGACCAAGGCGGCCTCGGCGGCGCTGGCCTCGGGCAGCAGCAGGCGCCGGCTGCTGGCCTCGCGGCGCAGCGCCAAGCTCATGGCCAGGGCACCGCGCACCGGGCGCAGCTCGCCGCCCAGGGACAGCTCACCGGCGCATTCCAGCTCGGGCAGTTGCTGCGGGTCGATCTGTTCGCTGGCGGCCAGCAGGCCCAGGGCGATGGGCAAGTCGAAGCGGCCGCCTTCCTTGGGCAGCTCGGCTGGCGCCAGGTTCACAGTGATTCTTTTGTTGTGTGGGAATGAAAGCCCGCTGTTTTGCAGGGCAGCCCGCACGCGTTCGCGCGACTCCTTGACTTCCGTCTCTGCCAGTCCGACCAGGGTGAAGGAGGGCAGGCCATTGGCCAGATGCACCTCGACACGGACCGGCTCGGCCGCCAGGCCGTCCAGCGCGCGGCTGTGAACGATTGCCAGAGACATGGTGCGCTTGTGCTCCCCTGCAGGCCAGGCCCTGGGCCGATTGTGCCCGGCCGCTGCGCCCAACAGGCACACAAAGCGTGCTTTGCACCAACTGGGTGCATCGAACTCGGGCGGCACCCGGCCTGGGCAGGCCAAGTTGGTGCGTCCACTGCGGGTTTCGCTCTAGGCGAGGAGGTCAGGAGATCGATGTGCTGTTGCGCAAAGCTGGCACGGAAGCTGCACTGCATACCGCCAAGTGCTCGCATTTCTCCGTTTTCCTTCTTTCACCTTTTGTTGACATCCAGGAGTTCCGCATGAAGACATCGTTCGCCAAAGCTGCTGCTCTCACTCTCGCTCTGGGCGCTCTGCTGCCCCTGGCCGCTCAGGCCGAGGAAGCCGCCAGCCCGCTGAGTTTCAATGCCAGCGTGACCACGGACTACCGCTATCGCGGTATCTCGCAGAGCCGCGTCAAGCCGGCCCTGCAAGGCGGTGCGGACTATGCGGCAGCCAACGGTTTCTACATCGGCACCTGGGCTTCGACCATCAAGTGGATCAAGGACGCGCCTTACAACGGCGGCGCTTCGCTGGAACTGGATGTCTACGCCGGCTACAAGACCGAAATCGCCGCGGGCCTGACGCTGGACGTCGGCGTGTTGGGCTACATCTACCCCAGCAATGACCTCAATCCGAGTGCCAACACCACCGAGGTCTACGGCGCTCTGAGCTACGGCGTCTTCACCGCCAAGTACTCGCACAGCACCACCAATCTGTTCGGCACGGCCGACAGCAAGGGCAGCGGCTACCTCGACCTGAGCGCCACCCTGGACCTGGGCGATGGCGTCACATTGGTGCCGCATCTGGGCCGCCAGAATGTCAAGCACAACTCTGCCGGGTCCTACACCGACTACTCGCTCACCCTGAGCAAGGAGTACGCGGGCATTGCCTTCGGCGCCGCGCTGGTCGGCACCAACACCGACGCCTATGTCGGTGGCCCCTCGGCCAAGAACCTCGGCAAGAGCGGTTTTGTGCTCTCGGCCAAGAAGTCCTTCTGAACTGAACGATCGCTCGTCTGATCGAAACCAAGACCCCGGAGACCCTCATGAAACTCATCACCGCCATCATCAAACCCTTCAAGCTCGACGAAGTGCGTGAAGCCCTCAGCGCCATTGGTGTGCAGGGCCTGACCGTCACCGAGGTCAAGGGCTTCGGACGCCAGAAAGGCCACACCGAGCTCTACCGCGGCGCCGAGTACGTGGTGGACTTTCTGCCCAAGGTGAAGGTCGAGGCCGCCGTGGCCGACGCCGTGGTGGAGCAGGTGATCGAGGCCATCGAGGGCGCCGCACGCACCGGCAAGATCGGTGACGGCAAGATTTTTGTCTCTCCGCTGGACCAGGTGGTGCGCATCCGCACCGGCGAAACCGGTCAGGACGCGCTCTGAACACGCCCGAGCGCACTTCAACAAGACGCCAGCAAGGCACCCCAAATCCGTAGGAGATCTGCAATGATCATCAAGAAACTTCTCGCCACTCTGGCCTTGGCCGCCGCGGTGCTCGCACCGGCCGCCTGGGCGCAAGATGGCGCGGCTTCGGCCCCGGTGGCTGCGGCCACAACCATGGCCTCGGCACCTGAGGCCAGCGCCGCTCCAGTCGCGGCGCCCACCGAAGCACCCGCCCCGGCCGCTGCCGCTGCCAGCGAGGCTGCCGTTGCCGCACCGGTGTTGGTGCCCAACAAGGGCGACACCACCTGGATGATGCTGTCCACCCTGCTGGTCATTCTGATGACCGTGCCCGGCCTGGCCCTGTTCTACGGCGGCCTGGTGCGCAGCAAGAACATGCTGTCGGTGCTGATGCAGGTGATGGTCGCCTTCTCCATGATCATCGTGCTGTGGGTCATCTACGGTTACAGCTTCGCCTTCACCGAGGGCAATGCCTTCATCGGCGGCACCGACCGGCTGATGCTCAAGGGCGTCTGGGACAACGCGGCCGGCACCTTCGCCAACGCGGCCACCTTCAGCAAGGGCGTGGTCATTCCCGAGATCGTGTTCGCGGCCTTCCAGGCCACCTTCGCCGGCATCACCGCTTGCCTGATCATTGGCGCCTTTGCCGAACGCATCAAGTTCAGCGCTGCCCTGGCCTTCCTGGCCCTGTGGTTCACTTTCAGCTATCTGCCGATCGCCCACATGGTCTGGTTCTGGATGGGCCCGGATGCCTACACCGCCGCGGGCGTGGTCGATGAAATGAACGGCAAGGCCGGTCTGCTCTGGCAATGGGGCGCGCTGGACTTCGCCGGCGGCACCGTGGTGCACATCAATGCGGCCGTGGCCGGTCTGGTCGGCGCCTTCATGGTCGGCAAGCGCATCGGTTACGGCAAGGAAGCCTTCACCCCGCACAGCCTGACCTTGACCATGGTCGGCGCCTCGCTGCTGTGGGTGGGCTGGTTCGGTTTCAACGCCGGTTCGGCGCTGGAAGCCAACGGCTTCGCTGCCCTGGCCTTCATCAACACCCTGGTGGCCACGGCTGCAGCGGTGCTGTCCTGGTCCATCGGTGAAGCACTGCACAAGGGCAAGGCTTCGATGCTGGGAGCTGCGTCCGGCGCGGTGGCTGGCTTGGTGGCTATCACCCCGGCGGCCGGCAATGTCGGCGTCGGCGGTGCGCTGATCATCGGCGTGATCGCCGGCTTTGCCTGCCTCTGGGGCGTGTCGGGTCTGAAGAAGCTGCTCGGCGCGGACGACTCGCTCGATGTCTTCGGTGTGCACGGCGTTGGCGGCATCGTTGGTGCCCTGCTGACTGGCGTGTTCAACTCGCCCGCCCTGGGTGGCCCCAGCCTGGTCGGCGACTGGGTCACGGCCAGCATGGTGACGGCCGATGCTTACACCATCGCCGGTCAGGTCTGGACGCAAGCCAAGGCCGTGGGCGTGACCGTGATCTGGTCTGCTGTGGTCTCCCTGGTTGCCTACAAGCTGGTCGATCTGGTGATCGGACTGCGCGTCAGCGAAGAAGACGAACGCCAAGGCCTGGACATCAGCTCGCACGGCGAGACGGCGTACCACAAGTGATTTGAGCGCCCTCGGCTGCGCCCCGCGCAGCCTCAGCAAGCCACAAGCCGCCCTGTCTTCGGATCGGGCGGCTTTTGTTTTGAATTGCGCGAACGACGGCTCCGTACCGCTTGCCGCCCTTCGCGATCATGGCCCGTGATCGGGCGCTGCGCTTTCCTGGCGTTTCTTGATCAAGACTTCGGTCAGTTCCAGCAGCTTGGCCGGGCTGAATGGTTTCGCGAGGAAGAAGTTGGCGCCGGTTGCGAGGGCGCGGGTCTTGGTGGCTTGGCTGGCGTCGGCGGTCAGCATGACGATCAAGGCCTTGGCGAGCCGAGGGTCGGCGCGCATCTGGCGGCAGACTTCAATGCCATCGATGCCACCCGGCATCATCACATCCAGGTACACCAGGTCGGGCTGCATGGTGCGAGCGAGGTCCATGGCCAGATTGCCATTGGGCGCCTCGTAAAGCTGATGTCCGGTGTCCTCCAGTGCCCAGCGGATCAGGCGACGGATGTCGGCCTGGTCCTCGACGATCAAGATCTTGGCCTTCATGGCGAATTGCCCGGACTGCGCGTGTTCATGCGGGCAAGCATATCGCTTGCGGCAAAACTTTTTTCATTGTGGTGGCCTTGGCAAAGCCGGGGCTGACCCCACCTGCGTGCTCCTAGAATCGAACGCAGCCCGCCGCACTGCCTTCCCTCCTTCGGCCCGACCCGAGCACCCCGACCATGGTTCCCCATCTCACCACCGCATTGACCGGTCCCATCAACGAGCTGGAGCAGCGCATTCTGGAGTCCATGCCGGCCATTGAGCGATGGTTTCGTCTCGAATGGATGGAGCACACGCCGCCCTTCTATTCCTCAGTTGATCTGCGCAATGCCGGCTTCAAGCTCGCGCCGGTGGGTACTCATCTGTTTCCGGGTGGCTTCAACAATCTGACGCAGGACATGTTGCCGCTGTCGGTGCAGGCCGCCATGGCGGCAATCGAGAAGATCTGTCCCGAGGCCAAGAACCTGCTGCTGATCCCCGGCAAGCAGACCCACAGCAGCTTCTATCTCAGCAACCTCGCCACCCTCAAACGCATCTTCACGCAAGCCGGGCTGAACGTTCGGCTGGGCAGCCTGGACCCGGCCATCACCGAGCCCACGGAGCTGAATCTGGCTGACGGCAGCAGCCTGACGGTTGAGCCCCTGCTGCGCCAGCGCGGTCGACTGGGTCTGAAGGATTTCGACCCCTGCACCATCTTGCTGAACAACGAGCTCTCGGAAGGCGTGCCGCGGGTTCTGGAGCATCTGCATGAGCAGTACCTGTTGCCGCCCTTGCATGCGGGCTGGACCCTGCGCCGCAAGAGCCAGCACTTCAAGTCCTATGAGGAAGTGGCCAAAAAATTCAGCAAGCTGCTGGGCATGGACCCCTGGCTGATCCACCCGATGTCGGTGCCGGTCAGCGGCGAGGATCTCAGTGCCGGTCACGGCTTGGAAGCGCTGCAGACTCAGGTCGATCTGGTGCTCAGCAAGACGCGCAAGAAGTACAAGGATTACGGCATCCAGGAAAAGCCTTTTGTGCTGATCAAGCCGGACGCCGGCGGCCACAGCCAAGGCACGCTGATGCTGCGCGATGCCAAGGAGCTGGCCGATCTGGGCCGGCGCGGCGCTGGGGCGCTGAACTGGTTCCAGAGCGGGCATGGGCCACACCAGCTGCTGGTGCAGGAAGGCGTGGTCACGCATGAGCGTGTCAATGAAGCCGTGGCCGAGCCGGTGGTCTATATGATGGACCGCTATGTGGTCGGCGGCTTCTACCGCATCCATGCCGAACGCGGCAGCGAAGAGAACCTCAATGCCCCGGGTTCCAGCTTTGTGCCCCTGGCCTTCGCCCAGAGCTCGCAGCTGCCACGCCCTGGCGAAAAGCCCGGTGCCAGCGCCCCGAACCGCTTCTATATGTACGGCGTGATCGCCCGCTTGGCCATGCTGGCGGCGAGCTATGAGCTGGAAGTTACCGACCCCGAAGCCGAGGTCTACGCATAAACGGGTCTAGCCCAGTTTTTGGCTGGCTTCGAGCATCAACTGCTTGAAGCGCTCCACCACCTCGGTCTGAGGTTCGCGCAGATGCCAGAGGGTCAGGTCGGCCAGGCCGAGGTCGGCGTCCAGGGGCAGGATCTTGGCGATGCCGTTCTGTGCCGCCAGCTTGGCCACATGCTGGGGCAGCAGGGTCAACATGGGCATGCGCTTGAGCAGGCTCAGGGTCAGCATGACGTCGCCGGTCTCAACCAGATTGGTGGGCAGGGCCATGCCCATGTCCTGCCAAAGTCGGTCCTGCAGGCTGCGTGAACGGGTGCCGGGCAGGGGCCAGATCCAGGGCTGCTGATTGAGGGTTTCCCAGCCCAACTTGCCACTGGCCTTGGCCAAGGGGTGGACGGTGCTGATCGCCACCACCTCGGGCTGGGCAATCAGGCACAGCGGCTCCAGATCGGCCGGCGCCTCGTGCGGGCGGATGCGCGCGATCACCAGGTCCAGGCGGCCTTCGCGCAATTCGCCGATCAGGCCAGTCAGCGCATGGGTGCGCACGCTCAACGTGATGTTGGGATGGGCCTGTTTCATGGCCGCCATGGCGTCCGGCAGGATCTGCGGCAGGGCCGCATTGGTGGCGCCGATGCGCAACTCGCCGGAGGCGCCACGGACGATGGAGGCAATGTCACCGCCGCCGCGCTGCAGGTCGATCTCGAGTTTGCGGGCCAGTTCCACCAGCCTTTCGCCCAGCGCTGTGGCGCGCAAGCTGCGGCCGCGGCGCATGAACAGGGTTTGTCCTAGGCCGCGTTCGATCTCGGCCAGGGCTTTGCTCACGGCGGGCTGGGTGACATGCAGCAGATCGGCCGCCGCACTGAGGCTGCCAGAGTCAGCCAGAGCTTGCAGCACCCGCAAATGACGCAAGCTCAGGCGCTTGGCGACGAAGGTTTCAGCGGCTTCGGGAGCGAGCGATGGAGCTGGGGAAGCGCTGGAGATAACCATTTTTTCACTTTAACAAACCTTTACTCATGTCGATTTTGTGACGCGCTCTTATGGTTTGCGCAAGCGTTGACGCCAGGAGCCGTATCCCTGACGCCGGCCGCCTCCTCTCATCAAAGAACCGTTGGAGATTCCTCGTGCAACAGCAGCGTCCTCACCTCATCGCCCTGGCCATCCTGAGCCTGGCTGCGTCCACCCAAGCTCAGGCGCAGGCCGCCGACAGCGCACCCAAGGCCGAGCTGGAGCGGGTCACCATCACCGGTTCCATGATCAAGCGCACCGACCGCGAAACGCCGTCGGTGGTGCAAACCATCAGCCGCGAAGACATCAAGAACTCCGGGTTCGGCACCATCGAAGAGTTGTTGCGCTCGACCGGCGCGGTCGACCTGAGCTCGGTCGGTGACGGCGCAGCCTCGGGCTTCGTCAGCGGCTTGTCCACCATCTCGCTGCGCGGCTTCGGCTCGCAAGGCACGCTGACCCTGATCAACGGGCGCCGCATCGCGCCGGCTGCTGCGGTCGACGTGAACTTCGGCCGTGGCAATCTGGTCAGCGTCAACACCATTCCCAAGGGCGCCATCGACCGTATCGAAATCCTCAAGGACGGTGCCTCGGCCATTTACGGCTCGGACGCCGTGGTCGGCGTGGTGAACTATGTGCTGCGCAAGGACTACCAGGGCGCCGAAGCCGGCGTCACCTACACCGCCAATGACAAGGGCGTGGGCGGCACCAAGAGTGCCAATGCCAGCTTCGGTTTTGGCGATCTGAGCCGCGACCGTTTCAATGTCTTCGGTGGCGTGGATGTTTCTCAGCGCGACCGCGTGATGTACCCGGACCTGCGCGACCGCGGTGCTCCCGAGCTCTATGACCAGGCCTTGAATCTCAACTCTTCCTTGAGTCGCTTCACGCCCTCCAGCGTCGCCTCCTTTTGGGGCAATTACTACAGCCTGCCCAGCAGCACCTCAGGCAGCACCACACTCAACGGCATCAGCGTCGCCAACTCCAGCACCTCGGGCAAGTTCTTCCTGGGCTCTCTGGCTGGCTGCCCCGATGAGCTGACTGTGGGCAAGGGCTTGCCCAACCGCCTGCCCGGCTTCACATCCACCACCGCCAACATGCCCAATGGCATGTGCCGCTACGACGTGGACAGCGCCACCGAGGCAATCGCCAAGCAGGACAAGATCGGCGCCACCGTGCGCGGCACCTTCGCCATCAACTCGGAGCTGACTGCGTATGCCGATGTCATGCTGTCCAAGACCACGACCGAGTCTTATGTCGCACCGCGCACGCTGACCACCAGCATCTTCAGCAGCGCAACGGCCAACACCGCCGTGACCTGGCCCAAGCTCGATGGTTCGCTGCAGACCTTCCCGACCATCATCCTGCCCATTGGCCACCCGGACAACCCGACCAATGGCAAGGCCAAGCCGGAAGCCGTGCAGCTGATCTACCGCTTCGCCGATGTGCCGCGCTTTGACACCACGGAGCTCAAGGCCTCGCGCTTCACCGCCGGCATCAGCGGCGTCATCGGCGACTGGGACATCGACAGCGCGCTGCTCTACTCTCGCCAGGACATGAGTCGCGTGCGCAGCAATGAGCTGCGTTCCTCCCTGCTCAAGAAGGCGATCGCCTCCAACAGCTATCACTTCGGCAAGGCCAACGACGCCGCTGCCATCGCCAGCATCGCGTCGGATGCGGTGATCGACGGCAAGGCCACCATCGCGTCCGTCGATGTGCGCGCCAGCCGTGAACTGTTCAACCTGGCTGGCGGCATGGCTGGTGTGGCCGTGGGCGCCGAGTTCCGCCGCGAGACCCTGTCGGCCAGCCCGAACGAGGCCTACACCAGCGGGGACTTCATCGGCTTGGTGGCCAATGGAACCTCAGGTTCGCGCAATTCCTATGCGGCCTTCGGCGAGCTGAGCCTGCCGGTGCACAAGGCGTTGGAAGTGCAAGCCGCCTTGCGCGCCGAGAAGTACAGCGACTTTGGCCGCGCCAACACCGGCAAGCTGGGTTTCAAGTGGAGCGCCATGCCTTCCTTCGTGGCCCTGCGCGGTACGGCCGCCACTGGCTTCCGCGCGCCCTCAATCTCGCAGATCGGCAACTCCTACGCCTCGTCCTTCCACAGCTTCGGAACTTATGCGGTGGCCGACAATCTGCGCTGCGACCTGAGCAACCCGGACCGGCCGGTCAGCAAGGCCGACCCGGCCAACAACCGCGACTGCAATGTGCTGGGTTTCAGCTCGCGCACGCCCAACCCGGGCAGCATCGCCACCACCATCAGCGCCAACCCCAATCTGAAGCCTGAGAAGTCGCGCTCCTTTACTTTGGGGGTGATCCTTTCGCCGACCAAGTATGTGGACCTGAGCCTCGATGCCTGGTACTTCCAGCGCAACAACGAGATCCGCTCGCAGCGCGGGGTGGACATCATGGAAGACGCCAACAAGTCGCCGTCCACGCCGAACCGCCAGGTCATCCGTGATCCCAATCCTGCGACCTGGCTGCCGGGCGTGCCCAACAGCGGCCCGATCTTGATGCTGGTGCGCGAGTACGGCAACTACAACTGGACCAAGACCTCGGGTCTGGACTACGAACTGTCGGCGCGCATGCCCACCGAATCTATCGGTGAGTTCAAGCTGAAGATCGAAGGCACCTACACCGGCCGCTTCGATTACAAGATCCTGGCCAATGGCGACACCACCTACTCGATCGGCACCACCACCAACGACATCCCCAAGACCAAGGCCACGGTCAGCCTGAACTGGAAGCTGGGTGACTGGAGCAGCTTTGCGCGCTTGAACCATGTGGACAAGCTCAAGAGCTCGACCACCGACACCTGCCAGACCTCGAGCTCGGCCTACAACAGCTTCTTGCGTGCCAATGACTACTGCTATGTCTCGGCCACCAACACCGTGGACATCGGCGGCAGCTACAAGGGCTTCAAGGACCTGGTGCTCTCCTTCAGCGTGCTGAATCTGGAAGGGACCTACCCCAATACCAACGGCCCGGTCTCGCCCTGGACTTATTACGATGCGGGCAATGCCGGTCAGCTGGGCCGTCGCTTCTCGGTGAGCGCGAGCTACACCTTCAAGTAAACACGCGGACAGTCCCGAACGCGGCCTCGGCCGCGTCGGTTTGAGGGGCGCTGCGAAGGCAGTCGCCCCTGTTTTTTTGGTGTTGCGCAATGAATCAGCATTTCAAAGCATGGTGCCGCGTGGGCGCCCTGTTTCTCTTGGGGGCTGGATGGGTGGCCCTGACCCTGGCCCGGCCCTTGTCGCCGCCGCCTGGTCTACAGGCTGATGGCCTGCCTGCCTTGCAGCGGGTGGCGGCGGCTGGCGCCGAAGCCCCGGTGCTGCGATTTCTCGGTTGGCATCCACAGCGGCGCGAAATGCTGGTGCTGGCAAGCGCCGGCGGCAGCCTGCAGCTGCACCGCTTGGCCGAGCCCGGCGCGCGCCCGCAGCCGCTGACTGGTGGGCGCGAGCGTGTGGACAGCGCGCAGTGGGAACCGCGCCGCGGCGAGTACCTGGTGTTCAGCCGTGACCGTGGCGGTGACGAGGCGTTTCGGCTCTACCGACTGCAGCCGCCCGAGGCGAACTCCGCCCGCTTGGCCGATCCGCAGCCCCTGACGCCGGCGGGGGCGCGCGTCAGCGCTTTTCAGTTCTTGCCGCAGGAGGAGGGGCTGGTCTATGTACTGGATGAGCTGGACGGCAGCCGCAATCCAGCGCCCAGCGATGCATTGGAAGCCGATGCTGAAGACGCTGCTGCGGCGCCCTCGCCCCGCACGCGAAGTTCACGTAGCCAGCTGTTCTGGATGGACCCGACCCGACCCGAGAGCGCGCGCCTGCTCGGCGACACAGTCGGCGGGCGCTACACCGATTTGCGCATCAGCGCGGCCGGCACGGTGCTGGCCCTGCACACCCTCAAGGGGCGCAGCCAGACCTTGCGCTTCGATCTGGACCCGGCTGCCGCGCCGGGCGGCCAAGCCTTGGGTGGCGGCAGCCAAGCCGAGGGGCGCGACGACGAGCTGCTGCTGCAGCGCCAGGCCTTGAACGGCGACTTCCGCCAGCTGGTGCAGTTGCAGCTCGCCACGGGCCAGCGCCGCGCCGTGAACCTGCCCGAGCTGGCCGGCGATCTCGAGGCCCTGGCCCTGCCGCCGGTCGGCAGCACAATGCCCCTGGCCTTGGTGCACAACGAGGCCGGCGTGTCGGTGCTGCGCCTGGCTCGGCTGGGCAGCGAACAGCCCTTGCAGCGCGTGGCGGCGGACTTGCCGGCCGGAGTGATCCAGGGGCCGCAATGGCATCCGCGCCTGCCCCTGCTGGCCTTCAACCACGCCTCGGCACAGAGCCCCGGGCGCATCGTCACTTGGTCGCCCGAGGCGCCGGGCCTGCAGGCATGGTCCGGGCGGGAGGAGGGCGCCACTTCCGGTTTGGACTACGCCAGCCTGCGCTGGAAGAGTTTCGACGGCCTGGAGATCAGCGGCCTGCACATCGCGCCGCCGGCCCATTTCAAGGGGCCCCGCCCGGTGTTCATCAGCATCCACGGCGGGCCCAGCGCGCAGGCCCGGCCCACGCATCTGTCGGGCAGCTTGCGCTACCTGGTCGAGACCCTGGGCATGCACCTGATCCTGCCCAATGTGCGCGGCTCCGAGGGTTTCGGCCAGCGCTTTCTCAAGCTGGACAACGGCCGCCGCCGCGAAGATGCGGTGCGCGACATCAGCGCCTTGCTGGACTTGATCGCCAGCCGGCCCGAGATGGACGCGCGCCGCGTCATCGTTTCCGGCGGCAGCTATGGCGGATATATGTCGCTGGCGGTGGCCACGCACGAGTCGGCCCGCATTGCCGGCAGCATCTGCCGGGTCGGCATTGCCAACTTCGTGTCTTTTCTGGAGAACACCGAAAGCTACCGGCGCGACAACCGCCGCGCCGAATACGGCGACGAGCGCGACCCTGAGATGCGCGCCTTTTTGCAAGGCATTTCGCCCCTGAGCCGGGCCGCAGCGGTGCGAAAGCCGCTGTTCATCGTCCATGGCCGCAACGACCCGCGCGTGCCCTATGGTGAGGCCTTGCAGATGGTGGCGGCGGTGCGTGCGGCGGGCACGCCGGTGTGGTTTCTGACGGCCGAAGACGAGGGCCACAGCTTCAGCCGGGCCGAGAACCGCGACTTCCTGTTCAGCGCCACCGTGGCTTTTGTGCAGCAGGCGCTGGCTGCCGTGCCGCCCGATGCCGAGCCTGTGGCGGCCGATGCCGATGTTTCATCAGATTTGCCGCAGCGCAGCAAAGCAGGCGCAAAATAGCACTTTTGGCTCGGCGGCGCCGCAAGCGTGCTGCAACATCACGTGAGTTCTTCCAACACGGCCCGCTCGCCCTCAGCCCTGGCCGGCTTGACCCTCGGTGCCCTGGGCGTCGTCTACGGCGACATCGGCACCAGCCCGCTCTACGCGCTCAAAGAAGTCTTTCACGGTGGCCATGTCGCCACCACGCCGGACAACATCCTCGGCGTGCTCTCGCTGCTGTTCTGGACGATGACCATCATCGTCTCGCTCAAGTACGTGATGCTGATCCTGCGCGCTGACAACAACGGCGAGGGCGGCCTGATCGCCATGCTGGCCTTGGCCACCAATGCCGTGAACAGCAGCCCGCGTCTGCGCCGGGCCTTGATGCTGGTCGGACTGTTCGGCACCGCCATCTTCTACGGCGACGCGGTGATCACACCGGCCATGACGGTGCTGGGCGCTGTTGAAGGCATCGATGTCTACGCGCCCCATCTGCACGACGCCATCCTGCCTCTGACCTTGCTGGTGCTGGCGGGTTTGTTCGCGGTGCAGCGCTTCGGCACGGGCGGCATCGGCAAGGCCTTCGGTCCAGTGATGCTGGTCTGGTTCGCAGCCTTGACGCTGCTGGGCCTGCCGCACATCCTTGCCAACCCACATGTGCTGGTGGCCGTGAACCCCATGTACGCCGTGGCCTTCTGCCTGGAATACAAATGGGTGGCCTTTGTCGCCTTGGGCGCCGTGGTGCTGGTGGTGACCGGGGGTGAGGCGCTGTACGCCGACTTGGGCCATTTCGGCAAGAAGCCGATCCGCATCGCTTGGTACGGCATCGTCATGCCAGCCCTGGTGGTCAACTACTTCGGCCAGGGCGCCATGTTGCTGGACGAGCCGACCTCGGTCAGCAACCCTTTCTTCAATCTGGCGCCGGCCTGGGCCGAGATCCCGCTCTTCATCCTGGCGACCTGCGCCGCCGTGGTGGCCTCGCAGGCCTTGATCACGGCCGCCTTCTCCGTCACCAAGCAGGCGGTGCAGCTGGGCATCCTGCCGCGCATGCGCATCCTGCACACCTCCGTGCGTGACACGGGTCAGATCTATGTGCCCTTCGTCAACTGGGGCCTGTTCGTCTTCATCGTGCTGGCGGTGGTGCTGTTCGGTTCGTCCAGCAAGCTTGCCGGGGCTTACGGCATTGCAGTGACCATCGACATGACCATCACCACGGTCATGACCTTCTTCGTCATCCGTTATGGCTGGAAGTACCCGCTGCCGCTGTGCCTGCTGGCCACCGGTTTCTTCTTCATCATCGATGTGATCTTCCTCGGCTCCAATCTGCTCAAGCTGTTCGCCGGCGGCTGGTTCCCGCTGATGATTGGCATTGGCATGTTTACCTTGATGCTGACCTGGAAGCAGGGCCGGCGTTTGCTCAGCAGCAAGCTGCGCGAGGATGCGATCGACCTCAAGAGTTTTCTGGAAGCTGTGTTCGTCAGCCCGCCGCAGCGCGTCGAGGGCACGGCGGTGTTCCTGTCGGCCGAGGCCGGCGTGACGCCCAATGCCTTGCTGCACAACCTCAAGCACAACAAGGTGCTGCATGCGCAGAATTTGTTCGTTACGGTCAAGCACCACGAGGTGCCCTGGGTCGGCTTCGACAAGCGGGTCCATGTGGAGCCGCTGGGCAATGCCTGCTGGGCCGTCAGCCTGCACTTCGGTTTCAAGAACGAACCCGATGTGCCGTATGCGCTGAAGATGCTGGAGCAGAACGGGGTTCACCTCGACGAGATGGAAACCAGCTACTTCCTGTCGCGCGACATCGTCATCCCGACGATTGGCAGCGGCATGGCCTTGTGGCGCGAAAAGCTGTTCGCAAGCATGCACCGCAACGCGGCCGCCGCGGCAGACTTCTTGCACCTGCCGACCAACCGCATCGTCGAGCTGGGCTCCAAGGTCGAGATTTAGGCCCGATGGGCTGAGCGGCCTCAGGCCAGGGTTTCGTGACGAAAGCCCTGGCTGCTCAGCAGCAACACCGAGCCTTGCGGGATCAACTCCCAGCCCTGCTGGTCATCGGCGAGGGGCTCGGAGGCCACGACCAGGCCTCGCGCGTCTTCCTCCCGCATATAGAGCGTCGGCGCGCGCTTGTCGCTGGCGAAGCGGAAGGCGTAGACCTGCTCGCCATCGGCGAGAGCTGCGGCGAAGCGCAGCGGTTCGTGGATGTTCAGCACCTGCATCATGGCCATGGTTTCCCGCAGCACCTGACTGACGGCATCGGCCACGCTCTCGCCAATTTCCATGCGGGCAATGATGAGCAGGAAGAGCAGCTCTGAATCGGTGGCGCCGAGGCGGCGCGCGTAGAGGTGATCCGGCAGGCGTGCCTCCATGGCCCGGCGGATCTGGCCGTAGCCGCCGATCTGGCCGTTGTGCATGAAGAGGTAGGGGCCGTAGTGAAACGGGTGGCAGTTCTGCCGCGCGATGCCGGTGCCGGTGGCGGCCCGCACATGGGCGAAGAACAAGTGCGAGCGCACATTGGCGCACAGGGCCAGCAGGTTCTCGTCCGACCAGGCCGGCATCACCTCGCGGTACACCCCCGGCGTCTCGCGTTCACCGTACCAGCCGATGCCGAAGCCGTCGCCATTGGTCACCGCCTTGGCCTGGTCGGCGCGCAAGGACTGCCGCACCAGGGAATGCTGCGGTTTGCAGACCAGCTCATCGAGAAAGATCGTGTCACCCAGATAGGCGAGAAAACGGCACATGGTGGGTTCGCAAAGTCCTGGCTTGAGCTTGCCACAACAAGGCGGGAGCGGGCCCGCTATGCTGCGCGCATGCTGAAAAAAAATGCCTGGTACCGGGAACTTTCCCTGTCCACCGCGGTGGCCGGGTTTGTGGCCGTGCTGGTCGGTTTCACCAGTTCGGTGGCCATCGTGTTCCAGGCTGCGCAAGCCCTGGGTGCTACACCGGCCCAAACCAGCTCCTGGATGTGGGCTCTGGGCCTGGGCATGGGGGCAAGCAGCTTGGGCTTGTCCTGGTGGACACGCCAACCGATTCTGACCGCCTGGTCCACGCCCGGCGCTGCCCTGCTTGCGGCCACTTCTGGCCTGAGCATGCCGGAAGCCGTGGGCGCTTTTCTGGTCTGCAGCGGCTTGATCGTGCTGTTCGGTGTGACCGGCTGGTTTGAGCGCTTGATGGACCGCATTCCGCTGGCCGTGGCCTCGGCCTTGTTGGCCGGGGTGCTGGCACGTTTCGGGCTCGATGCGGTGCTGACGGTCCGAACCGCGCCCGGCTTGGTGCTCGTCATGGCAGCGGCCTATTTGCTGGGCCGGCGCTTTTGGGCCCGCTATGCGGTGCCCGGCGTGCTGCTGGCCGGCGTGGTGATGGCGGCCTTGCAAGGGCGCTTGCACTTGGAGGCTGTGGACTGGGCCTGGGCGGCGCCGGTCTGGACCGCGCCCGAGTTCAGCCTGCCGGCCCTGATCGGCGTGGCCTTGCCCTTGTTCCTGGTCACCATGGCCTCGCAGAACCTGCCCGGCGTCGCGGCGCAACGCGCGGCGGGCTACCGCACGCCGGTGTCGGCCAGCCTGAGCGTCACCGGTGCGGCCGGCCTGTTGCTGGCACCCTTCGGCGGCTATGCCTTCAATCTGGCGGCCATCACCGCGGCCATCTGCATGGGTCGCGAGGCCCATGAAGACCCGGCCCGGCGTTACACCGCGGCGATGGCGGCCGGCCTGTTCTACATCGCCCTGGGCTTGGCTGGCGGCGCGGTGGTGGGCCTGCTGGTGGCCTTTCCGCGCGAGCTGGTGGCAGCCGTGGCCGGCCTGGCCTTGCTCGGCACGATTGCTGGCGGCCTGAACAGCGCCCTGGCCGAGCCTGAGCACCGTGACGCGGCCATGCTGACCTTTCTCGTGACCCTCTCGGGCCTGAGCCTGCTCGGCATTGGCGCCGCCTTCTGGGGCGTGGTGGCCGGCTCGGCTGCCCTGGCGGTGCAGAAGCTGCGCAAGACCTGACCCTTTTTCTTTTCTGCTCTTCTCGTGAGTGAATCCGCCATGAAACTGCTGTTTGTCGCCGACCCCCTGGAGTCCTTCAAGATCCACAAGGACACGACCTTTGTGATGATGCGCGAGGCCTTGCGTCGTGGCCACCAGATCTGGGCCTGCGAGCCGCAGGATCTGGTCTGGCGCAGCGGTGGCCGCGTGGTGGCGCGCCAGGCGCGCGCGATTGCGCTGACCGGCCAGACGGCGCCCTGGTTTGAGGTGCTGGCCACCCAGGAGCTGGTGCTGGCCGAGACCGACGCCATCGTCATGCGCAAGGACCCGCCATTCGACAGCGAGTTCTTCTACGCCACCCATCTGCTGGGCCAGGCCGAACGTGAGGGCGCGCGGGTCTTTAACAAACCGGCCGCGCTGCGCGACCACCCTGAGAAGCTGGCGCTGATGGAATTTCCGCAGTTCTGCCCGACCACCTTGGTGACGCGCAGTGAGGCGGCCATTCGTGCCTTCCATGCCGAGCAGGGCGACATCATCCTCAAGCCGCTGGACGGCATGGGGGGCATGGGCATCTTCCGCGTCGGCGCCGATGGCCTCAACCTCGGCGCCATCATCGAGACCCTGAACAAGGACGGCGCCGAGACCGTCATGGTGCAGCGTTATCTGCCCGCCATCAAGGACGGCGACAAGCGCGTGCTGGTGATCGGCGGCAAGGTCGTGCCCTTCTGCTTGGCGCGCATTCCGCAAGGTGGCGAGGTGCGCGGCAATCTGGCTGCGGGCGGCAAGGGCGTGGCCCAGCCCATCAGCGCGCGCGACCGTGAAATTGCCGAGGCTGTCGGCCCGCTGCTTGCGGCACGCGGCCTGCTGCTGGTGGGCCTGGATGTGATCGGCGACCACCTGACCGAAGTCAATGTCACCAGCCCGACCTGCTTCCAGGAGATCTTCGACCAGACCGGCTTTGACGTGGCCGCCATGTTCATCGACGCGCTGGAGGGCGCGCTCGCCAAGGCCTGAATGCAATGAAAAAAGCACCGTGCAGCTGGCGCTGACGGTGCTTGGCAGTGCGGGGTGGCGGCGCCGGCCGCCGGACCTCAGCCGCGCTGGCTGTTGCTGCTCTTGCGGCGGCTGTAGGCCAGGCCAGCGAGGGCCATCAGCGTCAGGGCGAGGGAGGCCGGCTCGGGCACATTGCTGGTCTGCAGATTGTCGAAGTACAGACCTTTTGACGACACCCAGCTGGCGCTCAGCAGATTGCGCTCGTTCAGCGCGAAGGTCTGCAGGCCACTCTTGCGGTCCAGATTGACGGTCTTCTTGGCGCTGCTGCCATCGACGTAGCTGAAGCTGAAGTCGATCGTGTAGTCGCTGAACACCGAGGCCAGCAGACCGTTGTTGTTGATCATGTCGTCGAGGTCGATGCTTTCGAAGTTGAAGGCATGGCCATCGACACGTGCCAAGCTGCTGCGGCTGTTGGCGAAGTTGTTGTATGCGACAGTGTTTTTGTTCTTGCCGCTGCCGCTGCTCTTGCTCATCAGGCAGTTGCTCAGGGGCTTGCCGAGCAGTTTCAAGCCGGCGCAGTCATTGCGGACAATGTAGTCGTCTTCGGTCACCGAGGCGACCGCCTTCAGAGCCGTGGTGGCGTTCAAGGCGTTGAAGTCCACGGTGGTGACGGGGGCGGCCTGGCTGGCGGCGCTGCTCAGTGCGAACAGGGCGCTGACGGCAAGAAGACGGAAGTTCATGGAGATCCCTGGTATTCGGGTGGTATTGATGTTGCGGGCCGAATACTAAGGAGGGCACTGCGCCTGCTCTATCGTGCGCTTGCGGGGGTGGGTTTGCGATTCGTGATGAAAGTCACTATGGGCGGGGTCGAGACCCCTTGAATCGGTGTGTCCCTTGCCTGTTTTTGTGTCCGCCCGACCCAAGACTTGAGCCAAAGCCTGAACCGGAATGCAGAGTCGCGGCAGGACGTTTATGCTGCGGCAACTTTCTGTGCCCCTCAGTTTCTTTACGTTTTTGGAGTCCCGCTCATGATCAAGACCCGTGCCGCCGTTGCCTGGAAAGCTGGCGCCCCTTTGAGCATCGAAGAGGTGCAACTGGACGGCCCGCGCGCTGGCGAAGTGCTGGTCGAAATCAAGGCCACCGGTATCTGCCACACCGACTACTACACGCTCTCGGGCGCCGACCCGGAAGGCATCTTTCCGGCCATCCTGGGCCATGAGGGCGCCGGCGTGGTGCTTGAAGTGGGCGAGGGCGTCACCTGGCTCAAGCCGGGCGACCATGTGATCCCGCTCTACACGCCGGAATGCCGCCAGTGCAAGTTCTGCCTCTCGCGCAAAACCAACCTCTGCCAGGCCATCCGCAGCACCCAGGGCAAGGGACTGATGCCGGACGGCAGCGCGCGCTTCTCCATCGACGGCAAGCCCATCTTTCACTACATGGGCACCTCCACGTTCTCCAACCACATCGTCGTGCCCGGCATCGCCCTGGCCAAGATCCGCGAGGACGCGCCCTTTGACAAGGTCTGCTACATCGGCTGCGGCGTCACCACCGGCGTCGGTGCCGTGCTGTTCACCGCCAAGGTGGAGGCGGGTGCCAATGTGGTGGTGTTCGGCCTCGGCGGCATCGGCCTGAACGTGATCCAGGGCGCCAAGATGGTGGGCGCCGACAAGATCATCGGTGTGGACTTGAATCCGGGCCGCGAGGCCATGGCGCGCCAGTTCGGCATGACCCACTTCATCAACCCCAAGGAGGTCGGCAATGTGGTCGACCATATCGTGCAGCTGACCGATGGTGGCGCCGACTACTCCTTCGAGTGCATCGGCAACACCAAGGTCATGCGCGATGCCCTGGAGTGCACGCACAAGGGTTGGGGCCGCTCCATCATCATTGGCGTGGCCGAGGCAGGCGCCGAGATCAGCACCCGGCCCTTCCAGCTGGTGACCGGCCGCAAATGGGAAGGCAGCGCCTTTGGCGGCGCCCGCGGCCGCACCGACGTGCCCAAGATCGTCGACTGGTATATGGACGGCAAGCTCAATATCGATTCGCTGATCACGCACAAGCTCAAGCTGGAGCAGATCAACGAAGGCTTCGATCTGATGAAGCGCGGCGAGTCGATCCGCGCCGTGGTGGAGTTCTGAGCGTGGCGGGCGCTTTGCAAGCGCTGGAGCTGCTCGGGGAGCATGGCAGTTTCGGAGGACGTCAGCGCTTCTACCGTCATGCCTCGGCCGAGATCGGCTTGCCCATGCGCTTTGCGCTGTACCTGCCGCCCCAGCCGAAAGGGCTGCTGGTCTTTCTCGCCGGCCTGACCTGCACCGAAGAGACTTTCACCATGAAGGCCGGTGCCCAGCGCCTGGCGTCCGAGCTGGGCCTGGCTCTGCTGATGCCCGACACCAGCCCACGCGGCGCTCAAGTGCCCGACGAAGCCAAGGATTGGGATTTCGGTGTCGGCGCCGGCTTCTACCTGGATGCCAAGCAGCAGCCCTGGGCCCGGCACTGGCGCATGGAAAGCTATCTCATGCACGAGCTGCTGCCGGGTGTGCAGCGTGAGTTTGGGCTTGCGGCCGAGCGGACCGGTGTGTTCGGCCATTCCATGGGCGGCCATGGTGCCCTGGTGTTGGCGCAGCGCCATCCCGGCGCTTTCCGTTCGCTTTCCGCTTTCGCGCCGATTGCCGCACCCATGCAGTGCCCCTGGGGCCAAAAGGCGTTTCAGGGCTATCTGGGGGGGCACGCGGCAGACTGGGCAGTCCATGATGCAAGCGCCTTGATGCTCATGCACGCCAAGGCCAGCCGGCCGCAGTTCCCCGGCGGTATCTTGATCGACCAAGGTCTGGCCGATGGTTTTCTGGCCACCCAGCTCTTTCCGGAAGCCTTCGAGGCGGCTTGTGCCGTCGCCGGGCAAGGTCTGACTCTGCGTCGCCACGCCGGCTATGACCATGGCTACTACTTCATCGCCAGCTTTGTCGACGATCACCTGCGCCACCACGCGACGCAGCTCTGCGCCTGAGTCGCAGTGATCAGGATTTCTTGCGCGGCAGCTCGGCGCGGGACGGTGTGATTGGGGTCAGAGCCGAGGGCAGGGCCAGGGGCGCGCCGGATTTGGCACCGCTGCTGTCTTGCTTGGGCTTCTTGGCTTCCTTGTTGCCGCGTTGACCTTTGGACATGGCGTTGACCTCATCGTTGCAGTGAAAGAATGCCTGCAGCATGCGCCTCGCTCAGGCTCACCACCGTGCGCTGGCAGACCGTGGTTGTACGGGTGAACGGGTTTGTTTCGGCGAACTGTCGTGATCGTCGCCGGCTAGGATGGCGGCGGAGCCCTCGCTCCTGCCGCCTCTTGTGATTGCTGCCCCATCCTGCCGTGGATCTTCGAACCCTGTTTCTTGCCCAGACCGCCTTGCTGGTCACCGTCGCCGTCACACTTTGGCTGGCCCGCAGTTCGGCGGACCACGCCAATGGCTTGCGCACCTGGACCTGGGGGATCGCCGCCCAAGGCCTGTCGTATTCTTTGCTGGCCGGCGCCGGGCATCTGCCGGCGCTGCTCTCGGGCGGCTTGGCCAATGCTCTCGGGGCGCTCGGCGTCGCCCTCTTGTTCGTGGCCATTCGTCAGTTTCTTGGCCTGGCCTGGCGCTGGCAGCCACTGCTGTTGATGGGCCTGGCGGTCACCGCGGTGGGCCTCGCATTCGGCGGCCGCTATGTCGGCGCCACGATCTTCAATGGCTTTGCTTACGGCCTGCTGCAACTTCTCAATGCCTGGGTGCTCTGGCGCGACCGCAGGGCCGCGTCGCCGCTTGGCCACCTGCCGGGCCAGCATGGACTGCTGCGGGTACAGGCGCTGGTGGCCTTGGCGCACCTGCTGATGGGCCTGGTTCTGCCGCTGCGTGCCCTGCTGCTGGCCCTGGGGGCTGATCAGCCCGACTATCTGGACATGTCCAAAGGCTGGCAAGAGCCGGTCTTCGTTTTCAGCTTTGTCTACCTGGTGGTCTGCAGCCTAGGTTTTTTGCTCATGTGCAAGATGCGGGCCGAGCAAGAGGTGCGCGAGCTGGCCCTGAGCGATGGTTTGACGGGTCTGGCCAATCGCCGTGCACTGGATGAGGACATGATCCGTGCTTTGGGTCTGGCCCAGCACTCCGGGCATTCCTTCGCGGTGCTGATGCTGGACATCGACCATTTCAAGGCCTTCAACGACCAGCACGGTCACCGCGCCGGCGATGCTGCGCTGAGGCAGTTCTCCCTGTGCCTCCAAGCCGAACTGAAGTCCGGCCGGGCTTACCGTTACGGCGGCGAGGAGTTCACGGTTCTGTTGCCCGAGATCGGCGCCGAGCAGGCCATGGCCTTGGCCGAGCAGCTGCGCGCCGTCATCGCCAATTCCTGCTCTTCAGCGTCCGCCTTGCCTGGGGTACGCAGCGCCAGCCTCGGCGTGGCCGTGTGGCAGAGCGGCGATGATGCCGACCGCTTGTTTGGTCGGGCTGACCGAGCGCTCTACCGTGCCAAGACCCAGGGCCGCAACCGCGTCGAGCTGCAGCTCTGAGGGCTGAACCCCGGCGCGCCGGCCCTCCCCGCGCATAAAAAAACCCGCTCTGTTGCCAGCGCGGGTTCCTGTCAGCGCGAAAGCCGGCTGGGATCAGCGGTCTTGCTGCAGCTGCTTGCGGCGGCGCAGGCCGATGGCGCCCAGGCCCAGAGCCATCAGGGCCCAAGTGGTGGGTTCCGGCACGGCGGCGGTGATGCTGACGCTGTCGATGCCGATGTAGTCGGAGTTGTCACCAGCCGGGCCGCCCGAGTTGACGGTGTAGCGGAAGGCGATGGCGCCGTCGGTGGCACCGCTCAGGCCGCTGATGATGGCGCTGTACTGGGTCCACTCGCCGGGGTAGCCGCCTTGTTCCAGATTCGGGTTGATGCTCAGCAGCAGGTTGGTGAAGCTACCCACGCTGGTGTCGCTGCTGCCGACATCGGTGCCACCGACATTGCTGAAGCGCACTTCCAGGCGGTCCGGGTACATCGAATCGGTGATGCTGCGGCTCCAGAAGCTCAGGGTGTCGCCGTTGTTGAAGCTCAGGGTCGGGGTGATCAGCCAATTGCTGATCTCGCCGGCGCCGGCCGTGTTGTTGAAGTTGGCGCCGATGTAGGAATTGGCGGCACCCGACTGCGAGGCGAACACCGTGGCATTGCCCTGGAACCAGCCGCTGGTGCCGAGAGGCACGCTGTTGTTCTTGGCGGTCCAGCCGGCCGGCAGGACCGTGTTGAAGCCTTCATCCAGCGTGGCAGCGTTGACACTGCCAGCGGCCAAGGCGGTGACCAGGGCGGGAATGAGGGCCCGGGCGAAAACGGAAGCGGTTGACATGCTCTTCTCCTGTAATACAAGTCAGAAATTGCGCCCGGCATCTGGTCCGGGGAAAATTCGGAGGTCCTGCTACGGAAACCTGTGCAGGACGACACGTTCTTCCTTGTACCTCCTCCGTTTTGATGACGAACCCATGAAATCCCTGGTACCCCCTGAGGATGGAGGGGGAGGGGAAACGCCAATTGTTTGCCCTTTCGCTGCTGTGTGGCGCCTTTCTTGCCGGTTCGTAGCTTCGTGTTTCGGGCCTAGCCTCCGGGTCGAGGACAATGTGCCCCCATGGCAGTCCTATCCATCTCCAACGCCCATCTCGCATTCGGCCACGTGGCCCTGCTCGATGGCGCTTCCTTCTCACTCGAAACGGGTGAGCGCGTCGGCCTCATTGGCCGCAATGGCACCGGCAAGTCCTCCTTGCTCAAGGTGCTCGCTCAAATCGAGAAACTCGATGACGGTTTGTTGCAATTGCAGCAAGGCCTGACCAGTGTCTATGTGCCGCAAGAGCCGGTGATGAATGCCGAGTCGAGCATCTTCGACACTGTCAGCGAGGGTGTGGCCGAGGCCAAGGCCTTGCGGGCGCGCTATGAAATTCACGATCCCGAGGACGATCTGGAATGGGTGGCCGAGCGCATCGAACACATCGGTGCCTGGAATTGGGAGCAGCGTGTCGAGGAAACCCTGCACCGTTTGAATCTCGACGGTTCGCGTTTGGTGGGCTCGCTGTCGGGCGGTCTGAAGAAGCGTGTGGCTCTGGGCCGGGCCCTGGTGGCTCAGCCGGACGTGCTCTTGCTCGACGAGCCGACCAACCATCTGGACCTGGATGCCATCACCTGGCTGGAAGGCCTGCTCAACGACTTCAAGGGCTCGCTGCTGCTGATCACCCACGACCGGGCGTTTCTCGACAATGTGGCCAATCGCATCGTCGAACTTGACCGCGGCCAGCTGCGCGGCTACCCAGGCAACTTCGCCGCCTTCACTGCGGCCAAGGCCTATGAGCTGGAGAACGAGGCGCTGTTCAATGCGCGCTTCGACAAGATCCTGGCCCAGGAGGAGATCTGGATCCGCAAGGGCGTGGAAGCGCGGCGAACGCGCAGCGTGGCGCGCATCCAGCGCCTGGAGTCCATGCGCGTGGCGCATGCGGCGCGGCGCGATGTGCAGGGCAAGGTCAAGCTGGACATCGACACCGGTGGCGCCAGCGGCAAGATCGTGGCCGAGCTGGAGAACGTCTGCAAGAGCTATGGCGATCGCGTCATCGTGCGCGACTTCACCGCCACCATTCTGCGGGGTGACAAAGTCGGCCTGGTGGGCTCGAATGGCGCCGGCAAGACCACCTTGCTGAAAATGATCCTCGGCGAGCTGGCCCCGGACAGCGGCGAGGTGCGCCAAGGTTCGCGCTTGACCGTGGCCTACTTCGACCAGATGCGCGACACGCTGAACCTCGACGCCACGCTGGCCGACACCATCAGCCCAGGCAGCGAGTGGATCGAGATCGGCAACCAGAAAAAGCACGTCAAGAGCTATCTGGGCGATTTCCTGTTCTCGCCTGCGCGTGCCAATTCACCGGTACGCAGCCTGTCCGGCGGTGAGCGCAACCGCTTGCTCTTGGCCCGCCTGTTCGCACGCCCGGCCAATGTGCTGGTGCTGGACGAGCCGACCAATGACCTCGACATCGAGACTTTGGAGCTGCTTGAAGAACTGCTCGCCGATTACGACGGCACCGTCTTCTTGGTCAGCCATGACCGACGATTCCTGGACAACGTCGTCACCAGCACCATCGTCAATGAGCTCGATGGCCGTTGGCGCGAGTACGAAGGCGGCGTGCAGGATTGGTTGGTCCAGTCCAAGCGCGCGGCTGCCCTGGCGGCCAAGGCCACGCCTGCGCCGACGCCGGCCGCGCCTGCTCCGGCCCCAGCGCCGGCACCTGTGGTCGCCAACAAGAAAAAACTCAGTTACAAGGAGCAGCGCGAGTTCGACGAGCTGCCGGGCAAGGTGGCGGCGCTCGAAGCCGAGCAAAAGCAGCTCAATGCCTTGCTGTCTGGAACCGAGTTGTACAGCCAGGGCGCAGCCCGCATCGCCGAGGTGACCGACCGAGCCGGCCAGATCGACGAAGAGCTGCTGGTCTTGATGGAACGCTGGGAACAGCTGGAAGCGAAATGAGCGTCGAGGCAGGGCCAGAGCGGTTAGAGGTGGCCGACGAGGCGCGGCGCCAGGAATGGCTGGCTTTGTTCAAGGCCCATGAACAGTACGAGCTCGCCGCCCTGGCGCTCAAGCTGTTCGCCATGGGCTTGTGTGCCGCCGCTTGGGGGGCTCCCTGGCTTTGGGCTTTGCTGATCTTGGCCTGGCTCCAGGAGGCGGTGCTCAAGACCTTTCAGGCGCGTTTGTCGGACCGTCTGCTGAGACTGGAGCAGGCCTTGCGTCGCAGCGAAGTCGCATCGAGCGAGGCCATGCAGTTGCACAGCGAGTGGCTGCAGCAGCGCCCAGGCAGCCTCGGTCTGCTGCTGGAATACCTGAAATCCGCCCTGCGGCCGACCGTGGCCTTGCCCTACCCGCTTCTGCTGGCGCTGCTGGCCTGGTACTGAGTGCAGGCGCTCCCGCGCTGACGGCTCAGACGCTCAGCTTGAGCTCACCGAGACCGTCGAAACGCACGCAGATCTGATCTCCGGCCGTCAGATCACCGAGCACCAGCCAAGCGCCGGTCGTCACCACCGAGCCGGCCGGCAGGCTGCGGCCCTCGCGGCTGGCGTGGCGCAGCCACTCCAACAGTCCCCAGAAAGGGTCGCCGAGCGAGTGGCTGCCACGCGCACACCGTGGCGTTTCGCCGTTACGCTGGATGCTGCAGGCTTGCTGCGACCAATCAATGGCCGCGCAGCTCTGGCGGGAATGCCAGTCACCCAGGGCGAGCGCCCCATGAGACAAGGCATCGGCTTGGCGCAACCAGGCCGGCGCGGCCTGGCCCTGCTGCCAGCGCGAGCTGACCAATTCTGCGGCCACGCACACGCCGTCGATCAGTTCCGCGGCATCCTGAGGTTCCAGACGGGCCAGCAATTCGGAATCGACTCCTCGGCCGAGACGCAGGGCAATCTCGGCCTCGACACCGGGGCGCTGCAGGCGCAGCTCACTGAAGTCGGCGGGGGCCGCACGCACGCCGGATGGCGCCAGTGGCGCATGGCTCAAGGCGGTCTGGCGAGAGGGGCCTCCGCTTTTCCAGAACTGCGGCGACGCAGCGGGCAGCCAGTTCAGTTGCTCGGCCAAGGCGGTCAATGCCTGGTCGGCGCACTGCGCATCCGGCGCATCGACAGGCCAAGTTTGGGCATCGAGCAAGCCCTCACCAAGCCAGGCGCGCGCCAGCTGGGCGGCCAGATCCTGGGCCAGATCCACGTGGTTCACAGGCGCTGCAATTTGTGCGCAGGGACCAGCTCGGGCTTGCCCTTGAGCTGTACCACCAGTTCGCCACTGCGCACCACCACGAACTGCACGGTGTCCGTTGCGTTGCCGTACTGGACCCGGTCGCCGGCCCGCAACTGGGGCGGCAAAGGTGGCAAGGCCAGCTTGACCGGCAGTTTGCCCGGGCCCTGCTGGGCCTTGATGACGGCATTCAGGCGTTGCGCCAACTCGGGGCGCTCTGTGGCCAGCAACTCCAGCGAGCGCTGCATGGTGCTCTTCAGATCGTCGGCCGTGAAGGGCTTGCGCAAGAGGAAGCGAGAGCCGGCGGCATGGGCTTCGGCTTCATGAGCGGGCGTCACCTCGAAGCTGAGCAAGGCCAGGCGACAGCCCGGATTGGCAGTCTTCAGGCGTTGGTAGAGGGCGATGCCATTCATGCCGGCCTTGGCAAACCAGTCCGTGATCAGGAAGTCCGGTTTGAATTCGAGGCCCAAGGCCAGGGCCGAGTCGGTGTCGCTGGCACAGCGGATGCTATGAGCCGGAAAGCCGAAACCCTCCAGCAACTGGCGTGCAAAGGTTTGCACGCCGGCCAAGGCATCGACGACAAGAAAGCGGAGTTCAGCGTTCGCGGGGGCACTCATGAGCAAAGCAAGGGCGGTCTGTCTCGGAGCTGCCCGAGCTGATGCAGGCAGCAGACCGCAATGGTAGCCCCCGTTTGAGGCCGCTGCATGTCGGCGCGCGTGCAGCGCTTTGTTTCTTGTGTGCGATTTCCGCATTGCCCGTTTCAAGCAGGGGCGCTTGTGCCGGTTCAGCGATTGACGTCTTGAAATTGCGTGGGATATTATTCCACGCAGGCGAACTGCCGCAAACAGTGGGGGATGAAGAACATGGAGAGCAGCAACTACAGCGCTTGGCCCTTGGCTCGGCTGACTTCGGCGGTCTTGCTGATGCCGGCCTTGGCTGTGGCCGTGGCGGCGGTGAGTCTGGCCGCCTGCGGTGGGGCTGAGCCCCCGGCTACGCAGGCGCCTTCGGTCTTGCAGCTCAGTGGCACGGCAGCCGTCGGCCTGGCTTTGCCGGCCGCCAAGGTGCAGGCCCGGTGCGAGCAGGGGGCGGGCATGGCGACCACCGCCGCCGACGGCAGCTATCTTGTGAAGATCGAGAACGGCCGCCTGCCCTGTGTCTTGCAGCTGCACGCTGAAGCGCAGGGTTTGAAGCTGCATTCATTGGCGCTGGCAGGCAGCGCTGCGCCGCTGAGCAATCTGACTCCGCTGACAGAGATGGTGCTGGTGCGCTTGGCGCGGGCGCCCGCCGAGCAGTTCTTTCAGCAATTCGATCGCAGCATCGCGCAAAGCTTGAGCGTCGACCGCATCAAGGCGGCGCAGGCCGATGTGGTCAGCGCGCTGGCCAGCACCGTTGACCTCAGCCCTCTGGCGGACTTGTTGGCCACGCCTTTGAAGGCGGCCACGCCAACCGCGCCCAAGCAGGGTGATGCGCAAGACCAACTGCTCGACCAGCTGGGCAGCCGTCTCAGCAAGCAAGGACAGGCGGAGCTGCTGGCCTTGCTGGCGGCAGGCAAGCCCGATGACCCGACCGCGCCGTTTGTCCCGCGCCTGAGCATTCAGCTCGATGACGCCAAGCTGCTGACCGGTGCCAGCCGTCAATTGATGGCGGACATCAACTACCCGCCCAATGTGCGCTACATCCTTCAGCCGGTCAGCTGGAAGGTCTTGGAGCCCGAGGGCGGAAAGGTCGATGCCTTCAGTGGTCGCTATCAAGCGCCGGGGCGCGCGGGCGTCTTTCATGTGCAGGTGCAAAGAGATGATTTCCCAGCGCTGACCGCTCGTGTAGCGATCCAAGTTGCCGACTTCCTCTCACTCGAGCAGCAAGCTCATTCGCGCATCGTGAATGCGCGAGAGGTCCTGATTCGCGACCGCAAGGCGTTCCAGAGCTTGTGGGCCGAGCATCGCGGCGATGCCGGCGAAGCGCCGGCGGTCGACTTCGACAAGGAAATGGTCGCCGCTGTGTTTCTCGGCCTGTCCGGGACGACAGGCTGCCATGGCGTTGCGGTGCAGGCCCTGCGCATCGAGACCACCGGCCTGCAACTGGAGTACCGCGCCACCACGCCGACCGAGGGCCAGATCTGCACACAGGTGATGACCTCGCCCGCCCACTGGGTGCGTCTGAACCGCAGCGATCTGCCTCTGGAATTCCGCCGCCTGCCCTGAGGCAGGCCGAGGGCTCAGCGCAGTTCTTGCAGCAGGCGCCAGAAGCGTGCGTCCTGCGAGGTGGCGAAGTTGATGCGCATCAGGGTGCCGGCGCGCCGGGTCGGACTGAACAACAGGCCCGGCGCGATCAGCCAGCCGGCGTCCAGCATGCGCTGGGCCAGACGTTCGGTGTCCACGCCCACCTCCAGCCAACCGAACAGGCCTTGCGGCGGCGTCACGAATTGGCAGCCCGCCTCTTCGGCCAGGTGCACGACGCGTTGCCGCGCGGCATCCAGGCGCGAGATCACTCGCTCGGCATGGCGACGTAACTGTCCTTGTTCCAGGCAGATGGCCACGGCGCGGTCCATCATCGGGCTGGTGGTCAGGGTGGACAACAGTTTCAGCTCGGTCAGCTGGTGCACGACCTGGGCGCTGGCGGCGACAAAGCCGACCCGCCAGGCCGGAGTCAGGATCTTGGAAAAACCGGAGACATAAATTGTGCGCTTGAGCCCGTCCAGGGCCGAGAGCCGCGGTGCATGGTTGGGGGCCAAGAAGGCGTAGGTGTCATCCTCGACCACCAACATATCGGCCGCCTCGACCAGCTTGAGGATCTGGTGGGCGCTGGCCAGCGAGAGGCTGTTGCCCGTAGGGTTGTGCAGCACCGAGACGGTCACATACATGCGCGGCCGGTGCTCGGCGATCAGGCGGGCCATGACCTCCAGGTCCGGCCCCTGTGGCCCGCGCGGCACCGGCAGCAGGCGCATGCCGGCCTGGGACAGGCGGGCGTACTCGATCGCCCAGCCCGGGTCGTCCACCAGCACCGCGTCGCCCGGCGTCAGCAGGCAGCGTGTGATCAGGTCCAGGGCATGGGTGGCGCCCACGGTGCTGATGATCTGCTCCGGTGCTGCATGGACGCCGATGTCCTCCAGGCGCCGGCTCAAGGCGCTGCGCAGGCGCGGGTCACCGCCCGGTTCGCCGTACTGCAAGGCCAGCTGGTCCGGCTCCTCGCTCTGGCTGACGACGCGGCGCATGGCGCTTTGCAGCATGGGCAGGTCCAGCCATTCGCCGGGCAAGGTGCCCAGGCCGGGGGCGTGGCGTGCATCGGCCTGGAACATGCCGCGGATCAGCGCACTGGCGTCGATCGGTGTCGGCGGAGCTTGCACGGCCTGGACCGGGGCCGCCTTGGCCTTGGGTGCCCGTGCATCGCGCATATCGCGAACGAAAAAACCGCGCTGCTTGCGAGCCTCCAGCAAGCCGGCCGCCAGCAGCTGGTCGTAGGCGGCCACCACGGTGTAGGGGCTGACGCCATGGTGGCGCGCGCATTCGCGCACCGAAGGCAGGCGCGCGCCGGGCAGGATCAGGCGTTGCTGGATGCGTTCCGAAAAACGCAGGGCCAACTGCTGGGCCAGAGAAAGGCTGGCGCTGCGGGACAGGGCTGTGCTGGTGCTCATACCGATACAGATTCTCAAAACGTATGGCTAAGTGTATTGGTTCTGTATTGGTTGTGGCGGCTAGACTGGGCTCATGAAATTGCTAGGCATCTTGGGTGGCATGAGTTGGGAGTCGAGCGGGCATCTGTATGCCTTGCTCAACCGCGAGGTGGCGGCGCGCATGGGCGGCCTGCACAGCGCGCGTCTGCTGATGCACAGCGTGGACTTTGCAGAGGTCGAAGCGATGCAGCAAGGCGGTGATTGGGCTGCGGCCGCCCGCCTGCTGGGTGAAGCCGCTGCCGGGCTCAAGGCCGCCGGCGCCCAAGCGCTGCTGCTGGCGACCAACACCATGCACAAGGTGGCCGATGAGGTGCAGGCGCAGGCCGGCCTGCCTCTTCTGCACATCGTCGACGCCACGGCCGCCGCGCTGCAGGCCCAGGGCTTGCGTCGGGTCGGCCTTCTGGCCACCCGTTACACCATGGCCTCAGACTCCTTCTACCACCAGCGCATGGCTGGGCATGGTCTGGAATTGCTGACGCCGCCGGCCACTGCCGCCGAAGAAGTGAACCGCGTGATCTATGAAGAGCTGTGCCGGGGCCAGCTGCGGCCGCAATCGCGCGCGCACTATCTGGCCTGTGTCGAGGAGATGGCCTCGCGGGGCGCCCAAGGCGTGATCCTGGGATGCACCGAAGTCGGGCTCTTGCTCGACGCCGAGGCGCAGCGTTTGAGCCCCCTGCCTTTTTTCGACTCGACCGTGCTGCAGGCACGCGCGGCGGTCGATTGGATGCTGGCCGGCGCCGACTCGGCCCCGCTCGGTGGTAAAAGCCCGGGTGAGGCCGCCGCGCCCGGCTCGGGCAGGCCAGAATTTTTGAATTGAACGAATCGCCTTTCTTGAATGAATCAGCAGGAGACAAGAAGCATGAGCAGCATCTGGAACCAAGCACGGCGCGCCGCGCGCATGAACCCGTCCATCATTCGCGAGATCCTCAAGGTCACCGAAAAACCGGGCATCCTGTCCATGGCCGGCGGCCTGCCCTCGGCTGAGACCTTCCCGGTCGAGGCCTTGAAAGCCGCCTGCGATCAGGTGCTCAGCCACAACGCCAAGGAAGCCCTGCAGTACGCGGCCAGCGAGGGCTTTGCGCCGCTGCGCGAATGGGTGGCGGCCCGCATGGCCAGCTTGGGCATGACCGTCAACCCCGATCAGGTGTTGATCACCAGCGGTTCCCAGCAAGGCCTGGACCTGGTCGGCAAGATCCTCTGCGATGCCGGCGCGCCGGTGGCCGTGGAAACGCCCACCTACCTCGGTGCCCTGCAGGCCTTCACGCCCTACGAGCCCAACTTCGTGAGCCTGGCCAGTGACGAGCAAGGCGTGGATCCGGCCGAGTTCGCCCGCCTGCCGCATGACGCGCCCGGCACCCGTTTTGCCTACCTGCTGCCCAACTACCAGAACCCCACCGGCCGGGTGATGAGCCTGGAACGCCGCCAGGCCGTGATGGCCGCCGCCAAGGCCGCCGGCGTGCCGGTAATCGAAGACAACCCCTACGGCGACCTCTGGTTCGACGAGCCGCCCCTGCCGGCCCTGGCCTCCTTCTGGCCCGAAGGCACCATCTACCTGGGCAGCTTCTCCAAGGTGCTGACGCCCGGCTTCCGCCTGGGCTTCATCATCGCCCCGAGCGAGCTCTACCCCAAGCTGCTGCAGGCCAAGCAAGCAGCCGACCTGCACACGCCCGGCTTCAACCAGCGTGTGGTCTATGAGGTGGTCAAGAACGGCTTCCTCGATGAGCATGTGCCCAAGATCCGGGCCCGCTACAAGGCCAACCGTGATGCCATGGCCGCCGGCCTGGAAAAGCACCTGCCGCCGGGTTGCGTCTGGCAAAGCCCCAAGGGCGGTATGTTCTTCTGGATCCGCCTGCCCGAAGGCATGAATGCCATGGAGTTGTTGCCCAAGGCGGTCGATGCCGGCATCGCTTTCGTGCCCGGCGCGGCCTTCTACGCCCAGAACCCTGATCCGCGCACCCTGCGTCTGTCCTTTGTGACCCTGACGCCGCCGCAGATCGAAGAAGGTGTGGCCATCCTGGGCAAGGTCTTGCGCGAGGCGCTGGACAACGGCGCTCAGCCCACCCCATGAGCTTGCAGACGCGCCGCTTCGCCCAAGTCGACGTCTTCACCGCCATGCCCTTGCTGGGCAATGCCCTGGCCGTCGTCATCGACGGCGAGGGGCTCAGCGATGCCGCCATGGCCAGCTTTGCCCGCTGGACCAACCTCAGCGAAACCACCTTTCTGCTGCCGCCCACGCAGCCGGGCGCGGACTACCGCGTGCGCATCTTCACGCCCGGCGGCGAGCTGCCTTTTGCCGGCCATCCGACGCTCGGCTCGGCCCATTGCTGGCTGGCCGCTGGCGGCGTGCCCAAGCAAAAAGGCCGGGTGGTGCAGGAGTGCGAGATCGGCCTGGTGACGATCCAGCGTGGCGGCGATCGCAAACGCGAGCGCCTGGCCTTTTCAGCGCCGCCGCTGAAGCGTTCCGGGCCGGTCTCGGCCGAGCTGCATGCGCAAGTCCTGCGCGCGCTGCAACTGCCGGCCGAAGCCGTGCTGGATGCCGTCTGGGTGGACAACGGCCCGGGCTGGATCGCCGCCCGACTGCGCTCGGCCGAGGCTGTGCTGGCTTTGCAGCCCGACTTTGGGTCGATGAAAGGCTTGAAGCTCGGGGTGGTGGGGGCCTACCCGGCAGCTTCGCCGCAGCAATTTGAGGTGCGCGCCTTCGTGCCGGATATCGGCGTGCCGGAAGACCCGGTCACCGGCAGCTTCAATGCCGGCCTGGCCTTGTGGTTGATCGAAGCGGGCCTGGCGCCCGATCGCTATGTCGCCGCGCAAGGGGCCAAGTTGGGTCGAGCCGGGCGCATCCATGTCCAGCGAGATGCGGATGGGACCTGGATCGGCGGTGATGTCGTGCCTCTGATCACGGGCGAAGTCAGCTTGTAAGCGGAGGCTTGCGGCGCAAAGCCGCGCAGGAGTGTTGGGAATGATGAATCAGGCGACCGATGCCTTGTTCCGCGAGGACTCGGCATTGCGGGAATGCCAGGCGCTTGTGCTGCGCGTCGACGAACGCGGAGTGGTGCTCGATCGCACCGTGTTCTACCCGCTGGGAGGTGGGCAAGCCGGTGACGCGGGCGAGGTGCTGCTGCCGGATGGCCGGATGCTGGCCATTGCGGACACCCGAAAAAGCAAGGAGCCGGGCGCGGAGGGGGGGATTCTCCATGTGCCGGCCCCGGGCCAGGAGGAGCTGCTGGCGGCTTTGCTGCCGGGCATGCAGGTACAAGCTCGCCTCAATTGGGCACGCCGCCATGCCTTGATGCGCTTCCACACGGCCACGCATTTGCTCTGCGCGCTGCTGCCCTATCCGGTTGATGGCTGCTCCATCACCGAGAGCTATGCGCGGCTCGACTTCCATACCGATGCGCCGTTTGACAAAGAGGCGCTGACCGAGGGCCTGAATCGACTGGTGACCGAGGCCCATGCCGTCAGCCACAGCTGGATCACGGACGAAGAGCTGGACGCCAATCCGAGCCTGGTTCGCAGCATGAGCGTGCAGCCTCCGCGCGGAACCGGTCGTGTGCGCGTGCTCTGTATCGAGGGCGTCGATCTGCAGCCCTGTGGCGGCACCCATGTCGGGAATACCGCTGAGATTGGTGGCCTGACCATCACCAAGATCGAAAAGAAGTCGGCCTCGACCCGACGGGTCGTGCTGGGCTTCGCTCAGACAGTGCACGCAGCGCTCCCCTGAGCCAGATTCCGCCCGGACAACTGGGCGCTCATTCCAAAACTCCGATGACACTCAAACTACTGGGCAAAGCCAGCTCCATCAACGTTCGCAAAGTCCTCTGGACCCTGGAGGAGTTGGGTCTCGCTTACGACCGAGAAGACTGGGGCTCGGGCTTTGCCGCGACCGACACTCCCGAATTCACTCGCCTCAATCCCAACGCGATGGTGCCGGTGCTGATCGATGGCGACTTCGTGCTCTGGGAGAGCAACAGCATCTGCCGCTATTTGGCGGCACGTGAGCAGCGCCTGGACCTGCTGCCCCAGGCGCCGCAGGCTCGGGCGCAGGTCGAGCAGTGGATGGATTGGCAGGCCGGGGAGTTCAACAACGCCTGGCGCTATGCCTTCATGAGCCTGGTGCGGCACAGCCCGGCCCATCAGGACCCGCAGCTCTTGGCCCAGGGCGTGGCGGCCTGGCATCGCCATGTCCGAATCCTCGATGCGCAGCTGGCGCGGACCGGCGACTTCGTCTGCGGTGAGCAATTCACCCTGGCCGACGTGGTGCTGGGTCTGTCGCTGCAGCGCTGGCGCGTGGCGCCCTTGGAGGATGAGAGGCGGCCGGATGTGCCCGCCGCCCTTGCCTATTTGGCGCGCCTGGAGCAGCGCGCAGGTTTCCGGAACCACGGCGCCAACGGCCAGCCCTGAGCTTCAGCCGCAGGGCGGCGCCGCGTCGAGGGCTTACTCGTTGCGGAAGCTGTCGTGGCAGGACTTGCAGGTGCTGGCGGCCGGGCCGAAGCTGGCTTTCAGCTGTTCCACGGTCGCGGGTTTGGCCGCAGCCAGCTTGGCGACCTCGTCCTGCATCTTCTTGGCGGCCTCGTCGAACTTGGCACGCTCGCTCCAGATCTCGGCCTTGGCACCGCCTTTTTCCTTGCTGGCCGTGCCTTCGACAAAGCCGTGGAAAGGCAGGCGCGAGAGGTTGGCGACGATGTCCGCATTGCTGGCCGCTGCGGCGGCATCAAAGGGCGCGCGCCCTTGCACCATGGCGCCCATGCGCCCGAAATGGCTGCCCATCAGCGTGAAGGCCGCCTTGCGGTACTTGACGGCGTCTTCCGGTTTCTGGAATTGCGCCTGGGCCGGCAGGCTGGTCGCCCATGCGCTCAGGCAGAGCAGGGCCAGGGTCAGGTGTTGCTTGGTCGGGGTCGTCATGATGCGTTGCGTCCTCGGTGTGGATTGAACAGGCGATACAGCCAAAGGCCGGCTTGAGTGTACGGAAGACCTGGCAGTTTTTCCGAGCTGTCGGCAGGGCGCGACTGGGGTATCGTTGCCGCAGCTGAATGGAGGGCTGCACATGTCCGAGGGCTTGTTGACGCGGGTGCGGATCTGGGACCTGCCGACCCGCTTGTTTCACTGGGCGCTGGTGCTCTGTGTCCTGGGGTCTGTGCTCAGTGCCAAGGTCGGAGGCAATGCCATGGTCTGGCATATGCGCCTGGGCTATGCCGTGCTGGCGCTGCTGGGCTTTCGCCTGCTTTGGGGCATGGTGGGCGGGCGCTGGTCGCGCTTTCGCAGCTTTCTCTACAGCCCGGCGGCGCTGTTGCGCTACCTGCGCGGCCGCCCCCTGGCGGATGACCATTTCGAGGTCGGTCACAACCCGCTGGGTGCGTATTCGGTGCTGGCCATGTTGGCCTGGCTTCTGCTGCAGGTGGCGTCCGGCTTGGTGGCCGACGACGAAATCGCCTTCAGCGGCCCTCTGGTGAGTCAGGTGAGCTCGGAGATCAGCCTGGCCTGGACCGCTTATCACAAGAGTTATGGGCAATGGGGCCTCTATGCCCTGGTGGCCTTGCATGTGGCCGCGATTGCCTACTACCGCCTCGGGCGGAGCAAGGATCTGATCGGCCCCATGTTTTCGGGTGACAAGCGCTTGCAGGCGGCCGTGCCGCCGGCTCGCGACACCTGGGCCAGCCGCTTGTTTGCCCTGACCCTGCTGGCGGCCTGCGCCGCCGGCGTCTATCTCTTGGTGACGCCTGCCCCGGTCGTTTGAGCCCGCCAGCATTCATTCACTACACTGCGGCGCTGCATGGACGAAAGCCCCGACATCACCTTGATTACGCCCGACGACGGCCCGAGCTGGTCGGCTGCACGCGACATCCTGCGTGACTATGCCGCCAGCCTTCAGGTGGATCTTTGTTTCCAGGACTTCGAGGCCGAGCTGGCCGTCTTACCCGGCCAATACGCCGCGCCAGGCGGTCTGCTCTTGCTGGCTTTGGTGGACGGTGCGGTGGCCGGCTGCGGAGGCTTTCGCAACCTGCCGGACGTCGACTACCCCAATGCTTGCGAGATGAAGCGCCTGTTCGTCCGCCCCGCCTTCCGCCGTTTCGGCTTGGGACGTCTGCTGGCTCAGGGTCTGATCGACCGGGCTTCCCAGGCCGGCTATTCATCCATGTTGCTGGATACGCTGGACGATATGGAGGCGGCACGCGGTCTGTACGAGAGCCTGGGTTTTGCGGCGGTGCCGCCCTACTACTTCAACCCCATCCCGGGCGCCCACTATTTGCGCGTCGAGCTGGACTGAGCTCCGGCCCGCTCAGTTTCATCGGGTTACGGCCGTAGCATGTCGCTTTTGCGCTTGCGTCAGGTCTGTATGAGCTCCGAGTCCGCCCCGTTGTACCTTGTCACCCAGGCCGGTCCGGCTGCCGCCACTTTGGGGGAGTCACCGCTCTGGTGCGTTGAGGAGCAGGCGCTTTACTACGTGGACATCGCCGAGCGCCAGGTCTTGCGCCTCGATCCCTCCAACGGCGAGCTGCGCCGCTGGGCGGTCGCCAGTGAACCCGGTTGCATCGCCCTGATCGAAGGCGGCGGGCTGGCGGTGGCGCAGCGCCAAGGTCTGTTCCGGCTTGATCTGGCCAGTGGCGACTGCAGTTTGTTGGCTCCGCCTCCCTATGCGCCGGAGCGCCAGCGCTTCAATGACGGCAAGCCGGATGTGTTGGGTCGCTTCTGGATAGGCGGCATCGACGACGCGCGCGCCCCTGACGCTGCCCTGTATCGTTATGAGTCAGGTCACTTCAGTCAGGCGGCCGCGGGCATCACCACCTCCAATGGCTTGGCCTGGAGCCCGGATCAGACCCTGCTCTACTGGTCCGACACCAAGGCGCACGAGATCTATCGGTTTCCTTTCAGCGCGGACACCGGTCACTTGGGTGAGCGCGAGTTGTTCGCTCGCTTCGAGCCGCGCGCTGCCGGCCAGGCGCTGGACAGCTATGGCGGCCGCCCCGATGGAGCGGCGGTCGATGCCGAGGGTTGCTACTGGGTCGCCATGTTCGAGGGCCAGCGTCTGCTGCGGCTTTCGCCCGAGGGTCAGGTCTTGATGGAAATCAAGCTGCCGGTACGCTGCCCGACCATGCCGACCTTCGGCGGGGCCGATCTGCGCACGCTCTACCTGACGACGGCGCGCGAGAAGCGCCCGGCCGAAGAGTTGGCCGCCCAGCCCTGGGCCGGCTGTGTGTTGCAACTGCGTGTGGCCGTGCCGGGCCTGCCTCCGCATCGGCTCCGGGCCTAGCAATTTCGCGTCGATTGCCCCGGCGGGAGCCCGGGCTGTCAGGCAAAAGTCATGGACCGACCGGATCATGCGCGCGCAGCCATGGCCCGGCGGCGCCAGAGGGTCTGGAGGGTGCTCCCGACAGTCCGGCTTTCCAGGGCTACGGGTTTCCACATATAATCTTTGGGTTTTGCCGACAGCCGTCATCCAGTCATGAGTGAATTTGAGGGCGAACACCGGAGCGATTCCAGGGGTTCACAGCTTGCCAAGCCCGCAAGTGCGCCAGGGGGGCAGTCCAAGCCAGCGACAGAGCGAAAGTTCCGTCCGGCCGATTGGGATGATGACGGCCGCGGTGATGCTGAAGAGGATGGGGTCGACGAGGCAGCTTTCAAGACGCTCACGCGGGAGGAAGCGCAAGCCTTGGTGGCGCGTCATCCGCCTTTGTCACCCTGGCGGGTGGTGGGGGCGCAGGCCGTGGCCGGTGGTTTGATCATCGTGCTGTGGTGGTTGGGAGCCTGGTTGGCCGGCGACGGCGTGCTGGGTGGGTTTGAAAAAGCGCGGTCGGCCCTGTGTGGCGTGGCGGCGGTGGTTCTGCCCAATGCCTTGATGGCATGGGGCATGACCGGGCTCTTCAGAGGGATCCCTGGCGCTGCGGTGCTGGGCTTCATGTTCTGGGAGCTGATCAAGATCATGTTGGCCGTGGCGATGTTGGCCGCGGCTGCGAAATGGATGCCCGGGCTGTACTGGCCAGCACTGCTGGTTGGGCTGATCGGGTGTTTGAAAGTTAATTGGGTGGCCCTGCTTCTGCAGGGTCGTTTCAGCAAAAATCGCGTGGCCGCAAGCCACGCCAAGCGGGACGGAAACTGACAATGGCAGCCGAAGGACACGCGCCGAACGCGGGCGAATACATCCAGCATCACTTGCAGCACATGCAAGTGAACTTTGCCGGTGAAGCGGTCAAGCAGACCAGCATTGTGGATTTCAGCCTGTTCAACCTCGACTCGCTGATTTATTCGGTGTTGCTGGGCGTGATCGGCTGCTTCTTCCTGTGGCGCGCTGCGCGCAAGGCCACTTCGGGTGTGCCGGGCCGCTTCCAGGCTGCCGTGGAAATCCTGGCTGAAATGGTCGAGAACCAGGCCAAGGGCGTGATCCACAACGCCGCCAGCCGCAAGGTGATCTCGCCCCTGGCGCTGACCGTGTTTGTCTGGATCTTCCTGATGAACTTCATGGACATGCTGCCGGTCGATCTGCTGCCGTCCGCATGGACGCATGCCTATGCCGCCATGGGCCATGACGCCCACCACGCTTATATGCGTGTGGTGCCGACCGCCGACCTGTCCACCACGCTGGGTCTGTCGACCAGCGTCCTGATCATGTGCTTCTTCTACAGCATCAAGATCAAGGGCATCGGCGGCTGGACGCATGAGCTGCTGGCAGCGCCTTTCGGCGACAAGTGGTTCCTGTACCCGATCAACTTCCTGATGCAGATGATTGAGTTCGCGGCCAAGACCGTGTCTCATGGCATGCGGTTGTTCGGCAATATGTTTGCGGGTGAGCTGGTGTTCATGCTGATCGCGCTGATGGGTGGCGTCTGGGCCTGGGAGTTGAACCCCCTGTCGGGTGGCTTCTGGCTGGGTCTGGGCCATTTGGTGGCGGGCACGGTGTGGACCTTGTTCCACATCCTGATCATCACCCTGCAGGCCTTCATCTTCATGATGCTGACCTTGATCTACACCGGCCAGGCGCACGATCAACATTGATCGCTGCAGCTGTCCTGCTGTTGAGTTTGTAAGTTTGTAAGTTCGTTTGTCCCTTTCCTTTTTTCTTTACTTTCCCTTCTGGAGCTAATCATGGAAAACATCCTCGGTCTCGTCGCGCTGGCTTGCGGTCTCATCGTTGGTCTGGGCGCTCTGGGCGCTTCGATCGGTATCGCTCTGATGGGTGGCAAGTTCCTGGAATCCTCGGCTCGCCAGCCTGAGCTGATGAACGAACTGCAAACCAAGATGTTCATCTTGGCTGGTCTGATCGACGCTGCTTTCCTGATCGGCGTGGCTATCGCTCTGCTGTTCGCATTCGCCAAGCCCTTCGCCATCTAATTGAACGGCCAACCTTTCACGGTTGAAAGGATCGTGCTGTGAATATCAACGCAACCCTGTTCCTGCAGGCGATCGTCTTTGCGATCCTTGTCTGGTTCACCATGCGCTTCATCTGGCCTCCGGTCATGAAGGCCCTGGACGAGCGCGCCCAAAAGATCGCTGACGGTCTGAAGGCGGCTGACCTGGCCAAGTCCGAGTTGGCCACGGCCAACAAGAAGGTCGACGAGCAACTGGCCCAAGCGCGCGGTGAAACCACCAAGCAGCTGGCCGACGCTGAAAAGCGTGCCGCCGCCATCGTGGACGCCGCCAAGACGCGTGCAGAAGAAGAAGGCGCCAAGATCGTGGCCGCTGCCAAGGCTGAAGCCGAGCAGCAAGCCATGCGTGCCCGTGAGGCCCTGCGCGAGCAGGTCGCCGCACTGGCCGTCAAGGGTGCCGAGCAGATTCTGCAGCGCGAGGTCAATGCCAGCGTGCACGCCGAGTTGCTGGGCCGTCTGAAGACGGAGCTGTAATCATGGCTGAGCTCGCAACCATTGCCCGTCCTTACGCTGAAGCGCTCTACCAAGTCGCGCTGAAGGCTGACGTCAAGGCCTGGGGCCAGCAGATTTCTGCGCTGGCTCTGGTGGCGCAAGACGCCGAGCTGCGCCAGTTTGCCGACAGCCCCAAGGCCCAGCCTGAGCAAGTGCTCGCCATCATGACGGCGGCCGCTGCTCAGCCCTTGGCCGAAGGCATGCAGAGTTTTCTGCGTGAAGTGATCGCCAATGGTCGCCTGGCAGCCTTGCCCGCGGTGGCAGCGCAGTTCCATGCGCTGGCCAATGCCGCTCAAGGCGTGGCCGATGCGACCATTTTCAGCGCCTACCCGATCGAGCCGGCCCAGTTGGCCGAGGTCGTGGCGGCGTTGGAGAAGCGTTTCGCTCGCAAGCTGCAAGCCCATGTCACGCTGGAGCCGGCATTGATTGGCGGCATCCGGGTGGTGGTTGGCGATGAGGTGCTCGACACCTCGGTCAAGTCCCGCCTGGAGCGCATGAAAGTGGCGCTCACCGCCTGATCAAGGCGATTGAGCGCGACGCCACCCCCTTTCGTTCATCCCTGTGTCTACCGCTCTGGCAACAGACGTTAGTCCAGATGGGAGCCATAGCAATGAATTTGAATCCTGCTGAAATTTCCGAAGTCATCAAGTCCCGCATCGAGGGTCTGGGTGCATCGACGGACGTCCGCAACCAGGGCACCGTCGTGTCCGTGTCCGACGGCATCTGCCGCATCCACGGTCTGTCCGACGTGATGCAAGGCGAAATGCTGGAGTTCCCGGCCGGTGCCGATGGCAAGCCGACCTACGGTCTGGCCCTGAACCTCGAGCGCGACTCCGTTGGCGCCGTGATTCTGGGTGCTTACGAGCACATCTCCGAAGGCAACACCGTCAAGTGCACGGGTCGCATTCTGGAAGTGCCCGTCGGCCCCGAGCTGATCGGCCGTGTGGTCAACGCCCTGGGCGAGCCGATCGATGGCAAGGGCCCGATCAACGCCAAGCTGACCGACGTGATCGAAAAGGTCGCTCCCGGCGTGATCGCCCGTAAGTCTGTGGACCAGCCGATGCAAACCGGCCTGAAGTCCATCGACTCCATGGTGCCCGTCGGCCGTGGCCAGCGCGAGCTGATCATCGGTGACCGCCAGACCGGCAAGACCGCCGTGGCCATCGACGCCATCATCAGCCAGAAGGGTCAGAAGATGACCTGCATCTACGTTGCGATCGGCCAGAAGGCTTCGTCGATCAAGAACGTGGTGCGCGCTCTGGAAGCCAACGGCGCGATGGAGTACACCATCGTCGTGGCCGCTTCGGCCTCTGAATCGGCTGCCATGCAGTACGTCTCGGCCTACTCGGGCTGCACGATGGGCGAGTACTTCCGCGACCGCGGTCAAGACGCGCTGATCATCTATGACGATCTGTCCAAGCAAGCTGTGGCTTACCGTCAAGTTTCGCTGCTGCTGCGTCGCCCGCCGGGCCGCGAAGCCTACCCTGGCGACGTGTTCTATCTCCACAGCCGTCTGCTGGAGCGTGCCGCTCGCGTGAACGCCGACTATGTCGAAGCGTTCACCAAGGGTGAAGTGAAGGGCAAGACCGGTTCGCTGACCGCGCTGCCCATCATCGAAACCCAAGCCGGTGACGTGTCAGCCTTCGTGCCGACCAACGTGATCTCGATCACTGACGGTCAGATCTTCTTGGAAACCAGCCTGTTCAACGCCGGTATCCGCCCCGCCATCAACGCCGGTATCTCGGTGTCGCGCGTCGGTGGTGCTGCTCAGACCAAGCTGATCAAGAACCTGTCCGGTGGTATCCGTACCGACTTGGCCCAGTACCGTGAACTGGCTGCCTTCGCGCAGTTCGCTTCCGACTTGGACGAGTCCACCCGCAAGCAGCTGGACCGCGGTGCCCGCGTGACCGAACTGCTGAAGCAGGCTCAGTACTCGCCGCTGCCCATCAGCTTGATGGCTTCGACGCTGTACGCGGTCAACAAGGGTTTCATGGACAGCCTGGACGTGAAGAAGGTTCTGGCTTTCGAGCACGGCCTGCACCAGTTCCTGAAGACCAGCCACGCCGCTCTGCTGGCCAAGCTGGAAGCCGACAAGGCCATGGACAAGGATGCGGAAGCCGAGCTGAACGCTGCGATCACCACGTTCAAGAAGTCTTTCGCTTAATGCCCATGACGGGGCGGAACAAGCACCAAGCGCTGAACCGCCCCATCTGAACAGGAGAAATCATGGCATCAAGCAAGGAAATTCGCGGCAAGATCAAGTCGGTCGAGAACACCAAGAAGATCACCAAGGCCATGGAAATGGTCGCTGCATCCAAAATGCGCAAGGCGCAGGAACGGATGCGCTCGGCCCGTCCTTACAGCGAGAAGATCGGCAATATCGCCGCCAACCTCGCCAAGGCCAACCCCGAGTACCAGCACCCCTTCATGGTCACCAATGAGTCGGCCAAGCAGGTCGGTTTCGTGGTGGTCACGACGGACAAGGGTCTGTGCGGTGGTCTGAACACCAATCTCTTGCGCGCAGCCACGGCCAAGTTGAAAGACTTGGAAGCGGGCGGTCAAAAAGCTGAAGTCGTTGCCATCGGCAACAAGGGCTTGGGCTTCATGAACCGCATCGGCGCCAAGGTGGTCTCGCATGTCACGCAGATGGGTGACCAGCCGCATATCGAGAAGATCATCGGCCCGGTCAAGGTTTTGCTGGACGCGTACGCGGAAGGCAAGCTCTCGGCCGTCTACCTCTGCTACACCCGCTTCATCAACACGATGAAGCAGGAGCCGGTGGTGCAGCAGCTGCTGCCCCTGAGCTCCGAAGGTATGCAGAGCGCGAACACCGACAAGTCTTCGCACGCCTGGGATTACATCTACGAACCCGACGCGGCGACCGTGATCGACGAGCTCTTGGTGCGTTACACCGAAGCGCTGGTTTATCAGGCTGTGGCGGAAAACATGGCGTCCGAGCAATCGGCACGCATGGTGGCGATGAAGGCCGCAACCGACAACGCCGGCACCTTGATTGGTGAGCTGAAGCTGGTCTACAACAAGACCCGCCAGGCCGCCATCACCAAGGAACTGAGCGAAATCGTCAGTGGCGCGGCCGCGGTGGGTTGATAAATCCCGCTGCTCGCCAAACCATACGCAACGAATACTGATTGAAGGAATCGATATGTCGAACACTCAAACCAACGCGGTTGGCAAGATCGTTCAGTGCATTGGCGCCGTGGTGGACGTGGAGTTCCCGCGCAACCAGATGCCGAAGATCTATGACGCGCTGAAGATGGAGGGCTCCGCCCTGACGCTGGAAGTTCAGCAGCAGCTGGGCGACGGCGTGGTGCGTACCATTGCTCTGGGCTCTTCCGACGGTCTGCGCCGCGGTTCGCAGGTGTACAACACCGGCGAAAACATCCAGGTGCCGGTCGGCAAGGCCACCCTGGGTCGCATCATGGACGTGCTGGGCTCGCCCATCGACGAGCGTGGCCCGGTTGATCAGGCGCAAGTCGCTTCGATCCACCGCCAAGCTCCTGCTTACGACGAACTCAGCCCCTCGCAAGAGCTGCTGGAAACCGGCATCAAGGTGATTGACTTGATCTGCCCGTTCGCCAAGGGCGGCAAGGTGGGTCTGTTCGGTGGCGCCGGTGTGGGCAAGACCGTGAACATGATGGAACTCATCAACAACATCGCCAAGGCCCACAGCGGTCTGTCGGTGTTCGCTGGTGTGGGTGAGCGTACCCGTGAGGGCAACGACTTCTATCACGAGATGGCCGATTCGGGCGTCGTGAACCTCGAGAAGCTCGAAGACTCCAAGGTCGCCATGGTCTACGGTCAGATGAACGAGCCTCCGGGCAATCGTCTGCGCGTGGCCCTGACCGGTCTGACCATCGCCGAGTCCTTCCGTGACGAAGGCAAGGACGTGCTGTTCTTCGTGGACAACATCTACCGCTACACCCTGGCCGGTACCGAAGTGTCCGCGCTGCTGGGCCGTATGCCTTCCGCCGTGGGCTACCAGCCGACGCTGGCCGAGGAAATGGGTCGTCTGCAAGAGCGCATCACCTCGACCAAGATCGGTTCGATCACTTCCATCCAGGCCGTTTACGTCCCTGCGGATGACTTGACCGACCCGTCGCCTGCCACGACCTTCGCCCACTTGGACTCCACCGTGGTGCTGTCGCGTGACATCGCTTCGCTGGGTATCTACCCCGCCGTGGACCCGCTGGACTCGACCTCGCGTCAGCTGGACCCGAACGTGGTCGGCGAAGAGCATTACCTGACCGCCCGCGGCGTTCAGCAAGTGCTGCAGCGCTACAAGGAACTGCGCGACATCATCGCGATTCTGGGTATGGATGAGCTGTCTCCTGAAGACAAGCTGGCCGTGTCCCGCGCTCGCAAGATCCAGCGTTTCCTGTCGCAGCCTTTCCACGTGGCCGAAGTGTTCACCGGCTCGCCCGGCAAGTACGTGCCGCTGAAGGAAACCATCCGTGGTTTCAAGATGATCGTGGCTGGCGAATGCGACCACCTGCCGGAACAAGCGTTCTACATGGTTGGCACCATCGACGAAGCGTTCGAAAAGGCGAAGAAGCTGGGTTGATGGAATCTCGCCGCCGCGGGCCTCAAACCTTCGGCGGAAGCTCCCTGCTAACTCTCTTTTTCAACGCTAAGGACGATACAAATCATGGCAACCATTCATGTTGACGTGGTCTCCGCCGAAGAGCAGATCTTCTCCGGCGAAGCCAAGTTCGTCGCGCTGCCGGGTGAAGGCGGCGAGCTGGGCATCTTGCCCAAGCACACGCCCCTGATCACCCGCATCAAGCCGGGTGCCGTGCGCATCGAGAAGGCCGACGGCAGCGAAGAGTTCGTCTTCGTCGCCGGTGGCATTCTGGAAGTGCAGCCGGGTACGGTGACCGTGCTGGCCGACACCGCCATCCGCGGCAAGGACCTGGACGAAGCCAAGGCCACGGAAGCCAAGAAGTTGGCCGAAGAAGCGATGAAGAACGCCAAGAGCGATATCGACTTTGCCGCCGCGCAAAGCGAGTTCGCCGCCATGGCGGCTCAGATCGCGGCGCTGCGCAAGTTCCGTCAGAAGTAATTCGCAAGTTCCAGGGTCGGGAAGCTCCGCTTTTCTGGCTCTGAACCCAGCGCCCGCCGACGCAAGTCAGGCGGGCGTTGTCCTTTTGAAATCCTCAAGAACAACCCCTTCATCGCCGAGAGCCTCGCCATGACCGCCGCCACGCCCAAGTCCATTGCCATCACCCGCCACCAGGGCCTCGATGCGATTGAACTGCTGTCGCCCGACGGCGCCCGTGCGACCGTCCTGCTGCATGGCGCTCACCTTCTGTCCTGGGTGCCGGCCGGCGGCGAGGAGCAGCTCTACGTCTCGCCCAAGACCGCCTATGCCAACGGTGAGGCGATCCGGGGCGGCGTGCCTGTGATCTTTCCGCAGTTCGCCACGCGCGGCCCGCTCAAGCGCCATGGCTTCGCCCGCAGCAAGCCCTGGCAGCTGGTCTCGGCCGAGCAGGGCGCCGACGATGCCCTGGCCGTGCTATGCCTGAGCGACGATGCCGCCAGCCGCATGTTCTGGCCGCACGCGTTTGAGCTGGAGCTCAGTGTTCGCATCAGCGGCCGTGAGCTGCAGATTGAGTTGGCCTGCGAGAACACCGGCGAGTCGAGCTTCGATTTCACCAGCGCCCTGCACACCTATCTGCGCTTGAACGATCTGGACTCGAGCAGCGTCGAGGGCCTGAGCGGCCTGCAGTACGAGGACAGCGCCGCCGGTGGCGAACTCAAGCGTCAGCGCGTCGAGCTGCTGTTGCCCGGCGGTGACCTGGACCGCATCTACCACGGGCTCAAGCAAGACCTGGCCCTCAAGGAACAGCTGATCAACCGCAACCGCCAGCTGCTGATTCGCCAACAAGGCTTCGAAGACACGGTGGTCTGGAACCCGGGCGCCGAGAAGTGCGCGGCCTTGGCCGATATGCCGGCCGAGGGCTACCAGCAGATGCTGTGCATCGAGGCGGCCCAGATCCGCCAGCCGGTGCAGCTGGCGCCGGGCGAGAGCTGGGTGGGCATGCAGACGCTGCTGCTGGCGTGAAGTAGCCGCATGCCGCTCTAGCGGCACGCCCGATGCGCGCCGCCTCAGTCCTCAGGGCTGGCCGTTGGTTTCGACGCCTGGAGTCGGCTGACCTTCCTTCTCGGCGCTGCGATCAAAGACCGTGCTCTTGCCGAACACCAGCTGAACCCAAGTCGGATAGGTGTAAGCGGTGCCCTTGTTGTGGTCGATCAAGGCGCCAATGCCGCCACCCAGCAGGATGTTGCCGTACATGCCGCCGTTGGCGCGCGAAATGGCACGTGCCGTGGCTTCCGGGTTGGTGGGGTGCTTGCAGACGATGTCCAAGTCCTTGCTCGAGCGGCGCACTGGCGCCGTGTCGCCGGACTTCACATTGATGGACCCGTAGTCATTGGTCAGCTTGCATTCGGCGCCGGACACCAGTTCCCCACCCGCCATCTTGGTTTCCACTTTCATGGGATGGGTTGCGTCATTCATCACCGAGGCGCAGCCTGTGCATGCGAAAGCGATGGCCAAAGAAATTGAGCTTTTCTTCATGAGATCCCTGAATCTTGTCACGTTATGTTGTGCCATTTTGGCGGCGCGATTCTGGCACAGACCTTGGCATTGAACGCTCGGCGTAACTGCTTACTCTTCATGGCCAAAGTTGCCTTGTTCTCCATGCACATGCCGTAAGCTCCACCAAGGAACCGGAGCAGACATGGCCAAGCAAGACGAAAATCGGGACTCCGCGAGCAGGACCAAGCTCAGCAAGTCCGACTACCTGGAGCGCATGGCGCCCATGCAGCTGGAGCTCAACGCCATGGCGCAATGGCTGCAGCACACCGGCAAGCGCCTGGTGGTTCTGGTCGAGGGTCGCGACACGGCCGGCAAGGGCGGCACGATTGCAGCGATTTCCGAAACCCTGAACCCGCGCCAATGCCATACGGTGGCCTTGGGCAAGCCCAGCGAACGCGAGCTGGGCCAGTGGTACTTCCAGCGCTATGTGCCCTTTCTGCCGGCGGCGGGCGAAATCGCCTTGTTCGACCGCAGCTGGTACAACCGCGCCGGTGTCGAGACCGTCATGGGCTTCTGCACCCCGGCACAAACCCAGGCATTTCTCAAGCAAGCGCCGGTGTTCGAGAAGCTACTCGTGGACGAGGGCATCCTGCTCTTCAAGTACTGGCTTTGCGTGGACCAGGCCCAGCAGGAATTGCGTTTCGCCGAGCGTCTGGCTGACCCCCTCAAACGCTGGAAGCTCTCGCCCATCGATCTGGAGGCGCGAGCCCGCTATGCTAAGTACGGTCAGGCGAGAGAACGTATGCTCAAGGCCACCCACAAGTCCTATGCACCTTGGGCTTTGGTCGATTTCAACGACCAGCGCCTGGGCCGCCTGACCCTGATTCGCCACTTGCTGGACCATCTGCCCGATGTGCGAGTGCCTCAGGCCAAGCTCAAGTTCCCTGCATTGGGCAGCAAGCCGCTGACGGAGAAGTTCAGCGGTAGCCTGAAGCCGATTCGGCTGCGTTGAGTCACTGGGCTCACAAACGCTGCACAGCGTCCGGCAATTCGTTTGGATTGCTTTGACCGGTGGTCAATGGAAAGTGCTCGCTGAGCAACTGGCTGACGGCTTCGACTGCTTCGGTCAAGCCCGCTTCGAAACGATCCGCGCGCAGAGGTTCAGCCAGGCGTGCAATCACAGCCTGCCACTGAGCGGCGCTGACCCTGTGGTTGAGACCGCGATCGGCCACGATTTCCACAGCGCGGTCGGCCAACTGCAGGTAAATCAGCACCCCGTTGTTGGCTTCGGTGTCCCAGATCCTGAGCTTGCCGAACAGGGTCAAGGCGCGCTGTCGGGCGCACAGACCTTGCCACAAATAGGACAGGGGCAAGCTCGCCTCCACGCAGACGCAGATCTGGCCGCTGTGCCGCTGTTCGCTGGCCTTGACCAGGTCTTCAACACGCGCCAAGGCGGCATCCGGCAGCATGCGGCGAACGTCGCCGCTGTCCAGCCAGCGGTGACGCAGCCAGCGCAGCCATCCTGGTCGTGTGCTGTTCGCCATCACCAGTCCCCCGAGGCGCCGCCGCCACCAAAATCACCGCCGCCGCCGGAGGAAAAATCGCCGCCGCCGCCGCCGCCGCCGCCGCCTTGCGAGCCGCCGCTCCATGTGCCGCCCCAGATGATGGGTAGATCGGCCGCGCGGCCGCGGGAGAGGCCGCCGCTGCGGCTGCGCGAGGCGCCCACACCCATCAAGCCCACCAGCACCAGGGATGCGAAGCCAGCCAGGCAGCCGATCAGCAGGCTGGACGCCAGCCAGCCCGCTGCCGTGCCGGCGAGACCACTGCTCAGCAAACTGCCCAACTTGCGGCCGAACACGCCGGTCAACACGGCACCGAGCAGCGGCACCCCAATGAAGAACAGCGCCGCCAGCGATTCGAAATCAAAGCCACTATCGCCGGCGCCGGGGCGGGTGGCTGCAGTAGGCGCGGGCAAGGCTTCACCGCGGATGCGCGCGTCTAACTGGTCGATGGCCAGATTCAAGCCACCGGCATAGTCACCTGCCTTGAAGGCTGGCGTGATGGCGCTCTGGATGATCAGCCGAGCCGCAAGGTCGGGCACAGCACCTTCCAGCGCCTTGGCCACCTCGATGCGCACCTTGCGGTCGTCCTTGGCGACCACGATCAACACGCCGTCGCCCACGTCCTTGCGGCCGATCTTCCAGGCATCGCCGACGCGTTGCGCATAGGCTGCGATGTCCTCGGGTTGGCTGCTGGCCACCATCAGGATCACCAGCTGCGTGCCGGTTTCGCGTTCGAGGCGCGCGAGCTTGCTTTCCAGCGCTTCGCGCTGCGCCGTGCTGAGCGTCCCGGTCTGGTCCATCACCTGGTGGCTGAGCACCGGCACCGGGCGCACGTCCTGGGCCCAGGCCGGCATGCCGAAGCCGCCGCTCAGCAGAGCAAACAGCCAAAGCGGAAACAGCAGGCGAAGCGCCTTGCTCATGGCTTGCTTACTTGGAAGCCGGCTTGTCGAAGCTCACAGCCGGGGCGTTGCTGATCGCCGCCTCGTTCTGAACCGTGATATTGGGCTTGACCTCATAACCCATCACCTTGGCGGTCAGGTTGCTGGGGAACTGGCGGGTGTGCACGTTGTAGTCGGCCACGGCCTTGATGTAGCGGTTGCGCGCCACGGTGATGCGGTTCTCCGTGCCTTCGAGCTGCACGCGCAGGTCCTGAAAGCCTTGGTTGGCCTTGAGGTTGGGGTAGTTCTCGCTGACCACCAGCAGGCGCGAGAGTGCGCTCGACACCTCGCCCTGGGCAGCCTGGAATTTCTTCAAGGCTTCCGGGTCCTTGGCCAGCTCGGGCGTGACCTGGATGCTGGTGGCCTTGGCGCGAGCCTCGATCACCTTGGTCAGGGTTTCTTGCTCGAAATTGGCCTCGCCCTTGACCGTGTTGACGATATTGGGGATCAGGTCGGCGCGGCGTTGGTATTGGCTCAGCACCTCGGCCCAGTTGGCATTGACCTGTTCATCCAGGCTCTGGAATTCGTTGTAGCCGCAGCCGCTGAGCGAGAGGGTCAGGGCGAGGGCGGCCGCCGCGGTGGTGGCGCCGCGCTTGGTCATCGAGATGGCCGACATGGAAATCCTCCGTGATGGAATCGTTCGAGGGTAGAGCGCCATGTGGCGGCCCGCCGTGCGAAATCAAGTGCCGGCCGAGTATCGCAGCGCTTGATGACGGCAACGGATGACAGGTCCCAGGCGCGCTGCTTGCTCTGCAGCAAGCTCAGCCTATCCCGGCATCGGATAATCCGCCCATGAATGCACCTCTGCAAAACGACACCTTCCTGCGCGCCTGCCTGCGCCAGCCCACCGACTACACCCCCGTCTGGCTGATGCGCCAGGCCGGCCGCTACCTGCCCGAGTACCGCGACACGCGGGCCAAGGCCGGCAGCTTCATGGGTCTGGCCACCAACCGCGACTACGCGACCGAGGTGACCTTGCAGCCGCTGGAGCGCTACAAGCTCGACGCGGCCATCCTGTTCAGCGACATCCTGACCGTGCCCGATGCCATGGGCCTGGGCCTGTCCTTCGCCATCGGCGAGGGTCCCAAGTTCGCCAAGGTCGTGCGTGATGAGGCCGCCGTGGCGGCGCTGGCCGTGCCTGATATGGACAAGCTGCGCTACGTCTTCGACGCCGTCAGCTCCATCCGCAAGGCCTTGAACGGACGCGTGCCCCTGATCGGCTTCTCCGGCAGCCCCTGGACCCTGGCCTGCTATATGGTCGAAGGCGGCGGCTCGGACGACTACCGCCAGGTCAAGAGCCTGATGTACGCCCGCCCCGACCTGATGCACCGCATCCTGCAGGTCAATGCCGACGCCGTGGCTCAGTATCTGAACGCCCAGATCGAAGCCGGCGCCCAGGCCGTGATGCTGTTCGACAGCTGGGGTGGTGTGCTGGCCGACGGCAAGTTCCAGCGCTTCAGCCTCGACTACTCGCGCCGCGTGCTGGCCCAGGTCAAGACCGAGCATGAAGGCCAGCGCATCCCGCGCATCCTGTTCACCAAGGGCGGTGCGCTCTGGCTGGACGAAATCGCCGATGCCGGCGCCGATGTGGTGGGCCTGGACTGGACAGCCAACCTCGGCCGCGCCCGCGCTCAAGTCGGCAGCCGGGTCGCCCTGCAAGGCAATCTCGACCCGAATGTCTTGTTCGCGCCGCCGGACGCCATCCGCGAGCAGGTGCGCTCGGTGCTGGACAGCTTTGGCAATCCGCAGCGTGCCGACGGTGGCTGGGACGGCCATGTGTTCAATTTGGGACATGGCATCAGCCAGTTCACCCCGCCTGAGCATGTCACAGCCCTGGTGGACGAGGTGCATGCCCACTCACGTCGACTGCGCTCCGGCGTCTGAGCGCGGCCCGGGCCCGGCGGCCGCTGCGGCCGGGCCAAAAAACACGGCCACAAAACGTGAAGTAAGCACTCAGGGTAGAGACTTATCCCCAATTTTCTCGAAGCGAGACAGACCCGGGGCCTGTGCTGCACTGCAGCTTGGTGTTTTCCCGATTGCTCGCTAAGTGCTTGATTTATATGGCAACAGCGCGGCGCGGAGGAGAATGGTCTGGCATTGGTAAGTGCCGTGACAAATCGTGCCGGCGTGCATTCTTCGAACTTTCCCCACAAAGTTATCCACAGATTTGGTGCATTGTTTTTCGGGCCCTTTCAAATCATGCACTTAGATCGCAAAGCTCATTCAAACTCTCAAGCGACTGGCCTCGAGCCCGGCCTGAGCTGCGCGCATGACTGAGCTGGCCGGCTTGCTGCGCATCCGCGTCGCGGTCGAGGCGCCGCAACACAGCGGCCTCAGCGGCCCGCTGGACTATCTCAGTGAGCGGGCGCTCGCACCGGGCAGCCTGGTGCGTGTGCCCTTGGGTCGGCGCGAGCTGATGGGCATCGTGTGGCCCGGTGAATCCGAGGGGCAGGTCGAGGCCTCCATGCTGCGCCCCATCCTGGCCGAGTTGGAGGGTTTGCAGCCTTTGAGCGCGGCCTGGTGCCAGCTGCTGGAGTTTGCCGCCAGCTATTACCAGCGCAGCATCGGTGAACTGGCCTTGGCCGTGCTGCCGCCACAGCTGCGTGAGCTGGACAGCGCCCAGCTCCGGGCGCGGCTCAAGAAGCTCGACAAGTTTCTGGCCACGCCGGCCGACGCTTCGGCGCCAGCGCCGGCACGGCCGACCTTGAACCCGGCCCAGCAGCAGGTGCTGGACGAGCTCGACGCCTTGCTGAATGCCGCCCGCGACCGTGCCCCCGCGCCGGTGCTGCTCTACGGCATCACAGGCAGTGGCAAGACCGAGGTCTATTTGCGCGCCGCCGAACACGCCTTGGCGCAAGGCCGCCAGGTCCTGGTGCTGGTGCCCGAGATCAATCTGACGCCGCAGCTGGAAGCGCGTTTTGCCGAGCGCTTCGGTGGCCTGCAAGCCGATGGTGCCGCCGGCCATCGCATCGTCTCCCTGCACAGCGCCCTGACCCCGGCCCAGCGCCTGCGCAACTGGCTGGCCGCGCACATGGGTGAGGCCGATCTGGTGCTGGGCACGCGCCTGGCCGTGTTTGCCTCCATGCCGCGCCTGGGCCTGATCGTCGTCGACGAGGAGCACGACCCGTCCTACAAGCAGCAGGACGGTGCCCGCTACTCGGCCCGCGATCTGGCCATCTACCGCGCCCATCAGGAAAAGATCCCGGTCATCCTGGGCTCGGCCACGCCCTCGCTGGAGAGCTGGCAAAAAGCCAATGAAGGGCGCTACAAGCGCCTGCTGCTGCCGGGCCGCATCGGCGGTGGTGCCTTGCCGCGCGTGCGCCTCTTTGACATGAAGCGCTTGCCGCTGAGCAAAGGCGTCACGACGGCGCTGACCGCCCCGCTGCTGGAGGCCCTGCGCCAGCGCCTGGCGCGCGGCGAGCAAAGCCTGATCTTCCTGAACCGGCGCGGCTATGCCCCGGTCTTGCACTGCGCCGAATGCAACTGGAAGAGCGACTGCCCGCATTGCAGCGCCTGGCGCGTGTTCCACAAGGGCGACCGCACTCTGCGCTGCCACCACTGCGGGTTCACCGAGCGGGTGCCCAGCGCCTGCCCGACTTGCGGCAACCAGGACATCGCACCCCTGGGCCGCGGCACCGAGCGCCTGGAAGAGCAGCTGCAGGAACAACTGCCCGGCGCCCGCGTGCTGCGCATCGATGCCGACAGCAGCAAGCACAAAGGCGAGCTGGAGGCGCAGCTGGCGGCCGTGCACAGCGGCGAGGTCGACATCCTGGTTGGCACGCAGATGGTGACCAAGGGCCACGACTTCCGTCGCATCACCCTGGTCGCGGCGGTCAACCCCGACGGCGCCTTGTTCAGCAGTGATTTCCGCGCGCCCGAGCGGCTCTTCGCTCTGCTGATGCAGGCCGGCGGCCGGGCCGGGCGCGATGCCGAAGCGGCGGCACGCAGCGAGATGTGGGTGCAGACCTGGCACCCCGAGCATGCGCTCTATAAATCACTGCAAAGCCATGACTTCGAGGCCTTTGCCAAGAGCCAGCTGGCCGAGCGCGAATCGGCCGGCCTGCCGCCGTTTGCCCATCTGGCTTTGCTGCGCGCCGAGGCGCGCACGGTCGAGGCGGCCCTGGGCTTTCTGAAAGCGGCGTCCGCCTTTGCCCAGGCCCTGCCCGAGGCGCGTGGCACGCTGATCTACCCGGCCATCCCCATGAGCGTGGCCCGGGTGGCCAATGTCGAGCGCTTGCAGATGCTGGTCGAGGCCGGCAGCCGCGGTGATTTGCAGCGCCTGCTTTGGCATTGGATGCCTGAGCTGCACCTGCTCAAGCGCGAGCACAAAGGCGTGTTGCGCTGGGCGGTGGACGTGGATCCGCTGGCGATCTGAGCGGGCTCAGCTTCGCCCGGCCGCGTCGCGCAGGCGGAACACGGCCACCGCTTGCACCAGATCCTGGGCCTGAACCCGCAGGCTCTCCGCCGCCGCGGCGCTTTCTTCCACCAGGGCGGCATTCTGCTGGGTGGAGCGGTCCATCTGGCTGACGGACTGACCCACTTGCGCGATGCCCCTGCCTTGCTCCAGGGTGGCCACGGTGATTTCGGCCACGATGTCGCTCACGCGCTGGATGGACTGCACGATCTCGCCCATGGTCTGGCCAGCTTGTCCGACCAGGGCGCTGCCTTGTTCTACCTGCTCGACGCTGCGGCCGATCAGGGACTTGATTTCTTTGGCTGCCTCGGCGCTGCGCTGGGCCAAGCTGCGGACTTCCGAGGCGACGACGGCGAAACCGCGACCCTGTTCGCCCGCGCGCGCCGCTTCCACCGCCGCGTTGAGCGCCAGGATGTTGGTCTGGAAGGCAATGCCGTCGATGACGCTGATGATGTCGCCGATCTTGCGGCTGCTTTCGTTGATGTCCTGCATGGTGGCGACCACCTTGCCCACGACCTCGCCGCCTTGTGCGGCCACCGCGGAGGCCCGCTTGGCGAGCTGGTCGGCTTGTTTGGCGCTGTCGCTGTTGTTGCGCACCGTGCCGCCCAGTTCGTCCATGGTGGCCGCGGTCACTTGCAGGCTGCTGGCTTGCATTTCGGTGCGTTGCGACAGGTCCAGATTGCCTTTGGCGATTTCAGCCGAGCCGGTGGCGATCGAGTCCGAGGCCTGCCTCACTTGGCCGACCACGCGTGCCAGGGCCTGCTGCATGGCCGCCAGGGAGGCCAGCACGCTGCCCGGCGTGGCTCGCGCAGCGCCCTCGACCTCGCTCAAATCACCGGCAGCCACTCGCTGTGCCACCGCGCTCAGGCGGGCGGGTTCGGCCCCGAGCTGCCCCAAAATCTTGCCGGAGATGGACCAGGCCAAGGCGCTGCCGCTGATCAAGCCCAAAGCGAGCGCCGTCAACATCACCGCTCGAAAGCCTTCGGCCTCATCCATCGCCACCTTGTTGAGTGCCTGAACCCGCGCTTCTTCAAAGTCGATCAGCGTATTGATTGCCCCCAGCCACTGCACATATTGCGGCTTCACACGGGTCCACAGCAGGGAGTTGGCGATCGCGGTGTCACCTTTATCTATGGCGACCATCACGGCCTGGGTGGAGGCGACGGACTCGGTTTCAATCGCCTGGATCGCGCCATACAGGCGCTTGAGCTCGCGTGCGTCGCCGGACTGGCCGATCTTCTCTTCGAGCGGTGCGGCCGAGTCGGCATAGAACTTGGCCAAGCTGGCGATGGTGCCGGCCTCTTTGACTCGCTGCTCCGCCGTGCTGGCCAGCACATAGTCCCGGCTGGCAATCGCGCGGTCGTGGGCCGAACCGCGGAAGTTGATGGCATAGCGCTGAATCTGTGAGTGCTCCCGGCTGTTGGCCTGCAGCGCACCTTCGATGGCGTACACCTTCACCATGGCGATGCCGGCCATGATCACCAGAATCATCAGCACGGCAGCAAAGCCCAGAGCCAAGCGCTTGGAGACATTCATCATCGAGCTCCTCATGAAGCTCGGATGCTGGCGCGGCAGCCGGCGCGGGTCTGTGCGCTATCGCTCGGTCAGGCCTGGCCGCCGTCGATGCCCCTGCCGAGTTGCCGGGCGGCAGTCAATTCAGCGCCACCAGCTCGGTGGGCAGCAGGCCCATCGCGGCGCTGCCCAACAGATGCTCGATGTCCAGCAGGATCAGCATGCGCTGGGTGTCCTCGCTGTCCGGCGTTCCGATGCCGGCGATGTAGCTGGCGTCCAGGGCATGGCTGAAGCTGGGCGCCGGCTTGATCTGTGGGCCGCTCAGGGCCAGCACATCGCTGACCGAGTCGACCACCACGCCAATCACCCGGTCCCGCATATGCAGCACCACGGTCACGGTCAGCGCGTCGTAGTTCACCTGGGGCAGGCCGAAGCTCATGCGCAGATCGACGATGGGCACGATCACGCCGCGCAGGTCGACGATGCCCTTGACCCAAGGCGGCGCATTGGCAATCTGGGTGGGGGCCTCGTAAGAGCGGATTTCCTGCACGCAGCGCAAGGGGATGCCGTAGGACACGCCGCCCAGTTGGCAGCTCAGGTACTCCCGGCTGCGGCCAGGGTCGAGCTGCGCAGCCTCCGAGGCCGGCATGTGCTTGCGGTGCTCGGGCATCACTTGCAGGGCGTTCATGTCGAATTCCTTCAGTTGCGGTTCACGCCTCCACTTTAAATATTCAAAATGATAAAAAACAGACCGACCAATTGATAAGGCCGCCTGCCGTGCGCTTGTTCACGCAGGGTCAGGCGGCCTTTGTGGCCGGGGTTCAAGCGAGCCTGAGAACGGCCGGCAGTCCCGTTTGGTCCTCGTCGGTCATTCGGCTTTTCAGGCTTCAGCCCTTCGTCGACCGACGACGCGCACCCAAGCCCAGCAGGCCGATCCCGCCCAACAGCAGGGCGCCGCTGCTGGGTTCCGGCACCGCCGCCACCGTGCCCAGCACCAAGTCATTGGCCGCCACCCAGGTCGGGCCTCCGGCCGGCTGCACTGCGCTGATCTCGAAGTAGCGGATCTGGCTGGTCGAGGCAAAGCCGTAGAAGGTGCCCGGCTGGGCGTTTTCGATGAAGACCACTTGCTCGACGCCGTCGGCGTCCAGGGCGTTCAGCTTGATGCTCTGGCCCGGCAGAAAGGCGCCCAGCGCATCGGTGCCAAAGAAAAAGCCGCCGACGCCGTAAACCTTGTCCGTGTAATTGAAGTCGAAACTGATGACGTCGGTGGCTTGATCGGTGGACAGCCAGACATCGGTATCGCTGCCGGCGTTGTAGAAGCTCGAGTAGTCGCTACCGTCGAACTTCAGCGCACTGACCACATAGCCGTAGCCGGCGCCCGGCTCGCGGGACAGCGAGCCCGGGCCCTGGGCCCAGAAGAGGTCGTCGAAGCGGTCCGTCACCGGCGCCGAGATGGCGGCTTGGAATGCTGCTTGCGAGCTGTAGAAGGTCATCTCGGCGTGCGCGGCAGCGGCGCTGCCCAGCAAGGCCGCCAGGGCCAGTGCGTGGAGAGAAAAGAAGGAATTGCGCAGTTTCATAGAGGTTTCCGGTAGGGACGAGGCTGGGCCTCGTCACAGGGTCAGAGGTTTTCGCAGCGGCCGAGCTTGGCTCCGGCCTTGATGGGGTCATTCAATCCGGCCGGGAAGGCGACGGCGCTGGACTGTCCGTTCTTGCAAACGTAGACGGTGCTCAGATCGACGCGCCAGGTCGCTTGCGCGCCGGTCAGTCCGCCCATCAGCACCTGCCCGCCGCCGCTGAGGGCGATCGGGTTTTCCAGGCCGTACTTGTCTGCTTCGACCACGCCCTGCTTCTTCAAGAAGTCGTTCAGGCCGATCCAGCCGATGTCCTCCACCCACATAAAGCCGGCGAACATGGTGAAGAAGTCACCGGCCCGGGCCAGCACCACGCGGCCGTCGGCGCTGATGGCGCTGATGTTGAGCTGCGGCGTGCCGGCATTGGCTTCCACCCAGGCCGCGCCGTCGACCGCGCAGTGGTCGATGCCGTCCCAACTGATGAAGGGCATGTCGATGCAGTACTTGGGGCTGCTGCGCGGTGTGAAAGCGTCCGGGCCGGTGCCTTTGAGCGCGTTCCACATCAGCATGCCCTGGGCCGTGGCCAGGGGCACACGGCTGCCGTCGAAGTTGACCGCATCGGCGCTGATCGCGCCGGTCAGGGCGCTCAGGTCCACCGGATTGGCATCGCCAACCCAGCCAATGGCGCGGTCGTAGTTGGCTGTGCCCACCGCCACGCGGCCGTCGCCGGAGACGGCGTTGGCGCGCATCCAGGGCAGGCCGCGCAGGTCAAGTCCGTCCAGTTTCAGGGCCTGGCCGCCACCTGTGGCCGTCCAACGGTAGGGCACGACCTGCAAACCCAGGTCGGTGTCCCAGTCGTGCATGACACAGCTGCCATCGGCATTCTTGTGGCCGCTGTAGCCCACGGCGGCAGTGCCGTTGGCGTTCATGCCGAAGCCATAGCTGCTGGTCACGCCGGCGGCGCCGCCCAGGCCGCACTCATCGCTGAGTGCGCCCATGGGGCTGGCCTGGCCGGTGTCAAAGTCCCAGAGCGCCATCTGCTTGATGGTGTAGCTGTAGCCATCGGGGTCGGTGTGAACGATGCCGTCGAAGTTGGCTTCCACCAGCATCTTGCGGCCATCGCTGGACATATTGCTGCTCGAAGAAGACAGCAGGTCCAGGCTCTCCGGGAACAGCTGAATGCCCTCCTTGGCGTCCCAGTACAGCGGGTAGCCGAAGCCGTAGGCGCCACCGGCGCGCTGGCCGTCGGCCGACATGCTGCTCAAGAAGACACCGCCGATGAAGTCGTACTGCACGCCGTCGCGGTGGCCGTTGAAGACAATGTCGGCCGGGCTGACCGTGCCGGCCTGCACCTCGATGGCGCCGGCCAGGCAGGGCGAGTCCAGCGACGGATCATGGCTTTCGCCGTTGTTCCAGTACTCCGCCTGGGACAGCAGCATGGCCGGGCGGGTCGGGTAGCCGCCGCCGCTGATTTCCTCGATATAGAGCTGGTAGCGCTCTCCCGGTCTCAGGTTGTTGATGCGGAAGCGTCCGTCCGGCCCCAGCTTGCCCTGGGTTTGGTCGCCCGACATGGCCGAGACCGCATCACCGAGCGGGTCGCGCACATTGCGGGCCACCACATTGATGCCGCTGAAGCCGGTCTTGCCGTCCTTGAGCAGCAGGCTGCCGGCGATGGAGCCGGTGCGGGCCAGATAGTCGGCTGTGGGGTAGAGATTGGAAATGCCGGCGATGTCGTCCGCGCGGTCCACCGTGCTCATCTCCTGGCCGATCGAGCGGCCCTTGGCCACGCTTTGCGGGTCGATGAAGGGGAACATGGTCTCGACCTGCTTGGGGTCGATATGGCTGGCGGCCGGGCCATAGAGCCAGTGGTGCACTGGAGCCACACAGCCGGGCACGCCGGGGTAGAGGTCGCGGCCGTAGCCGGGCTGGCTCATGAAAGCCAGCTGACCGTTGACCTGCGAGTGCGAGAGGTTGATGGCGTGGCCAAACTCGTGTGTGAAGACACCGGCATAACGCGCCCCATTGACGTCAGCCGGCGGTGCCGATCGTTGGCCAACGGGCGGATTTTCGTGGCCGACCATCCAGCCATTCATCAGGGCGGTGGCCTTGACGATGGTCTCGGGGTAGCCGTCGCCGTCGCGGTCCTCGGCGAACTCGGGCATGGCGATGCCCAGCACCTGGTCACGCGGCACACCGAAGAATTCCTCCAGCACACGGCCGTCTTCGTCGTAGATGACGTAGAAGCCGCCTTGGTTGAACTGGCCGTAGACCAGCTGGGCACTGGCGGCGTCATTGACGTCGCGACCGATGCTGGGCACGGCGGTGAAGGGTGTGAATAGACTCGGGTCGGTCTGGGCGCGCCAGGTCGAGGTCGTGACCGAGCTCCATTGTTTGAGCGCAAATGCAGTGATGGCGTTGGCCTGCTCGGCGCTGAGGAACACGCTGCCGTCGTTCTTGCGGGTGAACACGCCGACATCGGTGTAGACCTTGATCGGGCCTTGCGTGGTGTCCCAGCGCAAGGGCTGCGGGTTGCCTGGCTTGTCGTTCAAGTAGAGCGGGCCGGCGGCCTGGGCGCTGGCGGCGGCCAGCAGGCCGGCCAGCAGCGTGGTCTTGAAGTGGGTGTTCATCAGCGCATTGCTCCCGTGGCCAGCCAGTTGTTCTTGAGGCTGCGTTGCACCAGCCCTTGCAAGGTGTTCAGGTCCACGCCGCCGGCGCGGTTTTCCAGCATGCGGGCTTCATTGCGGCGCAGCAGGCCCGGTGTCACCACCATGCCCTCGAACAGGCCGACGTTGTTGAAGCCGTTGCTGACCTTGTTGCCGGTGATGGTCAGCTTGCCCTGGGCCAGGCCCACGGGGGTGCTGAAGCCCGAGCGGGCCGCCGGCTTGTTCATGAAGGCCATCACCCGCTCGCCGACCTGCCAGCTGGGCATGCCCTCGATCTTGGCGGGCAGCAGGTAGCGGCCGTCGTCGAGCTTGCGCGCGCGCAGCAGACCGTACTGGCGGATCGTGTAATCGCTCTTGACCGTCAGCGACTTCTTCGCGCTGCTGCTGACCTTGAGCGTGATCTCGGTGTAGGGCAGGCCGTCCTGAAAGCCGTCCGTCAGCGCCGTGACCTGGCCGCTGACGATGACATCGGCGCGGGCGATCAGCTGGGCCAGGTTCTGCGGCGGCAGCTGGGTGGCTTGCGCCTGGGGCGCCAGCAGGGCGCTCAGCAGGGCCAGGCCAGCGCCGATGCGCGCGCTCCCGGCCAGGTGTTCATGTTTCATAGGTCAACACTCCTTGATGGGTCTGAATTTGGCTGCGCTCTGAGCTGTCGGTGACGACTCTCAGAACATGGCCTTCACCTTAGCCAGCCCCCCGCGCCACCACCCCCCCCGTCGCGGGTGGTGGCGGCGCGACCACCCCCCCGGGAAAACCTGTGGCTGCAGGCACCAGGCTGGTGCGTGAATGGGGTATCTCCGAGCAATTCGGACCCCCGTGTTTCGAGGGACCATGGGCTTTGCCTGAGTCCTGCGGCCTTGTTCAGCCTCTAGACTTGCCGCATGAAGTACGAGCTGTGCGACGACGAACTGGCGCGGCTGGAACTGGCGCTCGAAGAAGCCACCGGGGTGGAGCGCCTGCAGCTGGTGGCCGCCCTGGCCTGGCATTTGCGCCAGCGCGACAGCCTGCGCGCGCTCAAGCTGATTGCTGAATGCGAGCGTCGTCAAGCCATCTTCGAGGCCGCCGGCCGGCCCTTGAGTGCACAAGAGGCGGCCGGCTTGGCTTTGCGCCTGGCGTTGGCGGCCGCTGAAATCGCCGTGCATTTCTGTCGCCTGGATGAGGCCGAGGACCAACTTGCGCGCGCTCGCGCCCAGTTGCAGCTGGCGCCGGATCCGGCCGCCGCCTGTGACGCCTGTCTGGTTGAAGCGGCTCTGGCCAAGGCCACCGGCGAACGCAGCCGCGAGCTGCAGGCTCTGCGCGAGGCCGAGATCCAGTCCGCGGCCAGTGGCGACCCCCAGCGAGTCGGCATCGCCCGCGGGGTCGCCTGCAGCGAGTTCAGCCTCAGCCAGACCCACCAGGATCTGGCGCGTCAGCAAGACCTCGGTCTGGGTTCCGCCATCGCGAGCGGTGGACCGGCCAGCGAAGCCTGGCATCTGGCGGCGCAGGCCTTTCCGCTCTGCCTGCGCGAACCCGCCACGGCGGCCGGCCTGTTTCTGCGTGCCGCTGAGCTCGCCCGCAGCATGGGCATGCGCCGTTTCGTTTGCATCATCACCATGAATGCCGGCAATGCCTGGCTCGAGCTGGGCGACCTCAACAACGCTGGCAGCTGCTTCGAGCAGGCGGCCGAGCTGGCCGCGCGCACCGGTTGGCCGGTGCTGATGGGGACCAGCCAGACCCAGATCGGCCGCGTCCTGCGTCACCTGGGCCGCTTTGAGGAAAGTCAGGCCGTGCTCAATGAAGCGCTGGCCTTGCTACGGGTGGCGCCGCCCGGCACGGCCAAGGCCTTCGCCTGCAGCGAGCTGGCTCTGACCCTGCTGGCCCTGGGCCAGGCGCCGGCGGCCGTCGAGGTGATGAAAGAGGGCATTGCTCTGTACCGCGCGGCCCAATCCAATGTCAATCTGGCCCTCAATCTGGTGCGTCAGGCGCGCGCCCTGGCGCAGCTGGGTGGCACCGAGGCGGCCTTGGCCGCCATCGCCGAGGCCCAGGAACTGATCGAACGCTTTGGCTACTCTGCCCTGGCGGTGGACCTCGCCGAGGCCCTGGCCGAGGTGCACCGCCACAGCGGTGCCCGCCTGCCGCCCCCGCCCGGCATGACGGCGCCCAGCGCGCCCATCCATTACGCCCAGACCGCGCTCAGCCGTGGCCTGAACATCGCCGGCTGGAAGCCTCCGCCGGCCTTGCTGGACTATCTGGCCGACGCCTGGGCCGAGGCCGACGAAATGGCGCAAGCCTATTCCTACTCGCGTATGGCGCGCCTGGCCCATGAGCAGGGCGACGCCATGAAGCTGAAGAACCCGCGCACCATGCTGCACCTGCTCGGCTATCGCAGCCTGAGCCCGCAAGCCACGCCACCGGAGCCGAGCCTGGCACCGCGTTTGCTCAGCCCCGCGGCGTCGAGCGAGGCGCTGACGCCCAAGGAAAGCCAGATCCTTCAACTGCTGGCGCGCAACTACTCGAACAAGGAAATTGCCCAGTCCCTGGGGGTCAGCACCGAGACCGTGAAATGGCACCTCAAGGGCCTGTACGGCAAGCTGGCAGCCGGTTCGCGCCGCCATGCGGTGACTCGGGCACGCACCCTGGGCATGCTGCACAGCGGCGTCTGAACGCCCCCCCTAGTTCACCATGTCCGGGTTCAGCACCCGGTTTCCGTTGGCTTGAAGCGAGCGCGCATGGTGCGCGTTCGACATTCAAGGAGCGGAAGATGAAGACCCAAAACTCGATGACACGCAGCAGCGAGGGCTTGTGCCTGGCGCTGGGCTTGTTGTTGGCGGCGGCCGGTGCGCAGGCCCAGAACTACCAGATCACCGGCCAAGTCAACACCCTGGCCTCGACCTTTGCACCGGGGCCGCGCGAGGACCTCCAGCGCGCTGAGCACTTCAACTGGATGGACCGGCCCGAGGCGCAAGTGGTGCAGAGCCTGGCGGCCCGGGTCGACGGCAGCAATGGCGGCTATGGCTGGGCCACCTTGGAGGCCTCGATGGGCCGGCTCAAGGCCTTTGCCGAATCGGCCTACCCGAGCGGCATCCCGGCACCGCATTTCTACGGCTACTCTTTCGGCACAGCCCAGGCCACCTTTGCCGACACCGTGCAGGTTCAGGGCGCGGGGCTGGCTCCGGGCGCGCCGGTGCGCTATGAATTGCTGCTGTGGATCGAGGGGCAGATCAGTCAGCCCTACTTCGAGATGGGTGGGCATCTGGCCGTTGACGGCGTGGCCGAGATTCGCCTCACGGACCGGACCAGCAACACTCAGAAGATTCTCAGCTGGGACGCCAAGACGCAGAGCACGGGCTGGTACAGCCTGGCCCTGGACACCGAGGTCGGCCATGCCTTGACGATTTCGGGCATGTTGTACGCAGGCGCCTCGGTCGACTCCAGTGCCACGCTGGCGCGCTGGGCTCAGTCCGACTTCAGCCACACGGCGAATTTCTATCTGCGACCTTCTGTGGCGACGCTCAACACCGTCGGCGCCAGCGGCCATGACTTCACGGTCAGCGCCGTCCCCGAGCCTTCCAGCGCCACGTTGCTGGCGCTCGGTCTGCTGGGCCTGGGCCTGAGGCTGCAGCAGCGACGTCGCCCAAACGCCTGACCGTCTGTTCCGCCGCACTGGCATCATGGCTGCCCATGACGAGCTTGCCTTGCGCCGCTGTGGATTGGCCCGAGTTCTCGGCCCTGCTGGACGCGGCCCTGGACCTGCCGGAGGCCGAGCGCGCCGCTTGGCTGCAGGCGCTGCCGCCCGCTGCGCTGCATTTGCGTCCAGCCCTGGCCCGGGTGCTGGCGCAGGACGGATCGGCGACGCCGCGCCTGGAGCTGCCCGCCACGCTTCTGGGCAGCGAGCCGGTGGGCGAGCCTGAGTTCAGCCCGGATCAGGTGTTGGGACCTTGGCGCCTCCTGCGCCGACTGGGGCAGGGCGGCATGGGCGAGGTCTGGCTGGCCGAGCGCTGTGACGGCGCCTACCAGCGTCAGGTGGCGCTCAAGCTGCCCCATGCCCTGGCATTGCTGGGCCAGGGGCGGCGGCGCTTTGCCCAGGAGCGCGACATCCTCGCGACCCTGCAGCACCCTCATATTGCCCAGTTCTACGACGCCGGCACGGCCGAGCTGCATGGCGGCGAGCTGCAGCCCTGGTTGGCGCTGGAATATGTGCCGGGACTGAGCATCAGCGCCCACTGCCAAGTCCGGGCGCTCGCGCCACGGGAGCGCTTGCGCCTGATGCAGCAGGTGATGGCGGCGGTGCAGCATGCCCACGGCTGCTTGCTGGTACATCGTGATCTGAAGCCGTCGAATTTGATGGTCACGGCGAGCGATGAGGTCAAGCTGCTGGACTTCGGCATTGCCAAGCTGCTACGGCCTGAGCCGGCGCTGGGCGAGCCGAGCCGATTGCTGCTGGCGACACCGGCCTATGCCGCGCCCGAACAGGTCCAGGGCGGCACGATCAGCGTGGCCACCGATGTTTATGCCTTGGGGGCGGTGCTGCAGGAACTGCTTTGTGGCCGCCCGCCCGCGCCAGACAGCGCCGGCCCCTTGCTGGCCTCCGAGTCCGTGCAGCCCGGCCATGCCGAGTACTGCGGCATGAGCCGGCGGCGCTTGCAGCGCTGGCTGCGCGGCGATATCGACGCCTTGCTGGCCAAGGCACTGGCAAGCGAACCGGCCCAGCGCTATGGTTCGGTCCAGGCCTTCAGCGATGACATCGGTCGCCACCTGGCGGGCCTGCCATTGCAGGCGCGCCGCATCTCCTGGCTGGCGCGCCAAGCCAAGGCGGCGCGTCGGCATTGGCTGCTGCTGACGGCGGCGGGGGCCGTCAGCCTCAGCCTCGGTCTGGGACTGGCGAGCAGCTGGTGGCAGGCGCGCCAGGCGGCCGAACAGGCGCGGCGCGCCGAGGCGATTAAGACCTATTTGCTGGAACTCTTCAAGACCCTGGACCCGCGCCAGGCCGATGCCCAGGACCCCGCTGCTGGCATGCGCCGCCTGCTGCAGCAGCAGATGGCGCAGATCGAGCAGCGTCTGCCCAGTGATCCCGAGCTGGCCGAGGAACTCCTGCGGCTCAGTGCCACGGTGGCGGTCTATCTCAGTGATGAGGCGCGCAGCTTGGAGCTGGCGGGTTTGCGCTGGCGCCTGCTCAAGCAGCGCCTCGGGGCGGGTCATGCGCGCAGCACGGAGGCCGGCCTCTCCTTGTTCTGGGCCCTGTGGTCGGCGGATCAGCGCGAGGCCGCGGCTCGGGTGCTGGGCGAGCTGGACACGCAGCTGCCCGCCACCGGCTTGCTGCGCGCCGAATGGACCCTGGCGTACCACGATGTGCAGGTCGAGCGCGGCGCCGCCGCTAGCGAACGCAGTGCGTTGCTGCAACAAGCGCTGCGGCTCTATGCCGAGGCGGCGCCGCAGGACAGCGGCCGCATCGCCGCGCTCAGTCATTGGGCCGCTTTGCAGTTGAAGGTGGGCGATGCAAGGGCAGCGCTGCGCACCGTAGACCAGGCCCTGGCCTTGCTGCCCAAGGCTGAGCCCTACATCGCCTTGGACCATGCCCGCGTGCTGGCCTTGCGCGCACAGGTCCGCTCGGCCCTGCAGCAGGCCAGCAGCGGGCCTATGGAGGACTTGGATCAAGCCGTGGTCTTGCTGCGCGGCAGCATCGGCCTGCGCAATCCGCTGGCCTGGGCCGTGGTCGCGCAGCGATTGCAACTGGGCTGCGCCGCACCGGCCGGCCCGCTGCAAGCCCAAGCCTGGGCGCAGGCCGAGCGCCTGTGGCGTGAAGCCTGGCCGGACCCGTCGCTGAGCGGTGTCGCTTCGCAGGCGCCCATGGATGGACGTGCCGCCTTGCTGCGCAGCGCGGTGGCTGCTTGTGCATGGAGCGCAGCGGTCGTGCCGCCGTTCAAGCCGTGAGCATGCTCAGCAGCAAGGCGCGGGCCTTCTGCCAATCGCGCCGGACGGTGCGTTCGGTCAGGCCCAGGTTGCAGGCAATCTCGCCCTCACTGAGTCCGCCGAAATAGCGCAGCTCCACCACCTGGGCCAGGCGCGGCTCCAGGTCCTGCAGGGCCAGCAAGGCCTCGTGCACCGCCAGCACGGCCGGCTCCGGACTCGCACCGGGCAGGGCGGCCAGGCCTTCGGTGTCCAGGCTCAGATCGGCCTGGCCGCCGCCGCGTTGCTCGGCCGCTTGCTCGCGCGCCAGGTCGATGATCACCGAGCGCATGACCCGGGCGGCGTAGGCCAGGAAATGGCCGGAGCTGGCAAAGCGGGGCTCGGCATTGCTGCGGTTCAGACGCAGAAAGCTTTCGTGCACCAGCGCGGTCGTGTTCAGGTGCAGGCGTGTCGGACCAGCGCGGCGCAGCCGCGCGCGAGCGATCTGCTTGAGCTCTTCGTACAGCTCTTCGAATTGGGGCTCGGCCTCGCCGGGCATCACGTCATCGGGTGCCAAGTGTTGTGGACTCACGGCTCGGGCGTTTCGGCCCGGATGGCGCGCAGCTGCAGGCGGAGCTCCTGCCACAGGCCTTCGGCCTCGGCCGGCCAGGCGGCCTCTGCGTTCAGCGCTTGCTCAAGCTGCCGTTCCAGTCGGTTGGCCAGGTCGCTGCTGCTGTCCAGGCCGAGGATCAGGAGCACGCTCTTGAGGCTGTGGGCCAGGCGTCGCAGCGCTGGGGCATCGCGGGCCGAGCAGGCGCGTTCGCCTTCCTGCAGGTCTTGGGCGAACTGCTCCAGGCTGGCAGCGCGGAAGCCGCGGTAGAGCGCCGCGTCGCCGCCAAAATTTCGCAAGATGGCCTCCTGGTCGGCCTGCGGCGCGGGGGGCGGCGCCGCATCGTTGGGCCGGTAGGGCTGTAGCGGCGGCGGCTCGCTGGCCCTGGGCACCGGGCCCAGGATCTCGAGCACGCAGGCCTCCAGCTCGCCGACGCTGCAGGGCTTGAAGAGCATGCGTTCAACGTCCAGGGTCTGCAGGCGGCTGCGCACCTCGGGTTGCAGGCCGGCGCTGAAGGCCACCAGGCGTGCGCTGCCGCGCAGCGCTGGCAGGGCCTGCAGCTCGGCCAGCAGGTCCAGGCCTGAGCGGTCGGGCAGCATCAGGTCGGTGATGAGCAGCTCGAAGGCGCTGCGCCGCAGGGCCAGCAAGGCTGAACCGACATCGCCGCAGACGGTCAGCTCGACCGCCAGGTCCTCCAGCACCATGCTGACAAAGCGCTGCAAGGAGGGGTCGTCCTCGACCAGCAGCACCCGCCGCAGCCCTGCCCCGTGGGCCAGGGCGCTCACTCGGCGGCTCCAGCCGCCAGTGCCGCGTGCAAGGCAGCTGGCAGGTCCAGCACCAAGCGCGGCTTGTGCACCACCGGCACGCCACTGAGGGCAAAGGCAAAGGGCTGACGCTGGTCCTCGTCCAGCGAGGTGACGACGATCAGGCGGCTGTGCGCAAACTGCACATGCGAGCGCAAGCTGGTGATCAAGGTGGCGCCATCGATGCCAGGCAGCAGGATGTCGACGATCAGCACCTCGGGCTGCAACTGGCCGACCATGGCCAGACCGACGATACCGTCGTGGGCACTGTGCAGCTCGAGCTCGGGGAACTGCTGCTTGAGCAGCATGCCGATCAGGTTCTGGTAGTGCACCGAGTCTTCGATCACCAGGATGCGCTGCGGCGCTGGGTCGGCTTTGGCCGTCGCCGCGCTGTCGGGCGGCAGGGCGGCCCGCGCCGCGCTGCGGGCCAGGGCGCCAGGACCTTGGCGCTGCAGCTGCCAGCTACGCACCGATTCGCTGGAAATCCGGCGGTGCCCGCCGGGTGTCTTCCAGGCGGTCAGCTCGCCTCGGTCCACCATCAGCTGGACCGAGCGCACGGCCAGGCCCAGCATGCGCGCCACTTCCATGGTGCTGAAATCGGCACCGTCTTCGTCACTGCGCTTGTTTGATTCAGTCATTGTGTGATTTTGCCGAATTAATAAGGAAGCACACGCATTTTTTCCCGGCCATCAATTGATATAAATGATAAATTAGCCGCACTGAAATGAAATCTGACCGGAGCCACCGCCATGAAGAAGATCCTGATCGTCGATGACCATGCGGACATCCGCCGGCTGATCCGCATGACGCTGGAGTTCGAGGACTACGAGATCCACGAGGCGGCCAACGGTGACGCTGCCATGGAGCAAGCCCGCAAGCTGCTGCCGGACTTCGTACTCATGGACGTGATGATGCCCGGCGGCATCGATGGCTTGGAGGCCTGCCGCCAGATGCGCGCCGACCCGGCGCTGCGCAGCACCCATGTCATTTTGCTGAGCGCCCGTGGCCAGGCGCGCGACAAGGAAGCGGGCTTGAAGGCCGGTGCCCACGACTATCTGGTCAAACCCTTCAGCCCGCTGCAGCTGATCGACAGCCTGGCCGCCCTCTGGCTGATCGACTGAACACCGCCTTGACGTACACGGCGAAGGCTTTGCAATCATGCTCATGACGACTTCAGCGCATACGGCCGATCTGCTGGCGGCCCCCGAACTTCTTCAACCGCCCAGTTTGCAGTTCGACGCTGCAGCCTCGGCCCAGATGGAATGCTTCATCTCCGACTTGGGCCGCATGTACCACGAGCGCAACGAGGCGCTGCGCGAGGTCTCCCGCGCCCACCACGAGGCGCTGCTGCGTCTGGCGCGTGCCGCCGATTTCCGAGACGACGACACGGGCGTGCACATCCTGCGCATCGGCTTCCTGGCCGAAGCCCTGGCTCTGCTGGCCGGCCAGACAGCGGAGGCTGCGCGCATGTTGCGCTGGGCCGCGCCCATGCATGACATCGGCAAGATTGGCGTGCCCGACGATGTGCTGAAAAAGCCCGGCGCCTACAGCGATGAGGAGCGGCGCGTGATGAACAGCCACCCGCTGATGGGCGCACAGATCCTCGGGCGCTCCCGTATCCCCTTGTTTCAGCTGGCCGCTGAGGTGGCCATGAACCACCATGAGCGCTGGGATGGCGCCGGCTATCCCATGGGCCTGGCGGGCGCGGTCATCCCTCTCTCGGGTCGCATCGTGGCTGTGGTCGACTTCTTTGATGCCCTGACCATGGATCGCTGCTACCGGCCGGCGTTTGACGATGCCACCGCGCTGCAGATGCTGGCTGAGCAACGCGGTCTGGCGTTTGACCCCATGCTGGTGGATCTGCTGCTGGCCAACGCCAGCGAGATGATCGCGCTGCGCGAGCGGATCAACCAGGACCCGCCCAGTTTTGAATCCTTGATTGACCAAGGTTGAGCACCATGGGCCCCCGCTCCTCTCCAGTCCTGCTCCAGTCCAGCGATGCGCCGGCCGTGTCGCAGCGTCTGCGGGTCTATCTGGCTGCCTGTTTGCTGAGCCTGGCCTTGTTGCTGGCCTTGGCCGTGCTGGCCTGGTACGAGCGCAATGAAGCGCTGAGCGCCGCGCGGGCGCGCGCTGAGCTGATGAGCCGGGTGCTGGAGGACCAGATCACCCGTGCCGTCGAGGCTGCCTCGCTGAGTTTGCGGGTGCTGGCCGAGAGCCCCGCTTTGCCTGCTTGGCTGGCCGCCGATGCTGCAGCCAGCAGCGCTGATGCTGCCACGACCCAGGCCGGGTTGCGTCAGGCCTTGCAGGGGCAGACGGTGCTGCGCAGTGTGGCCTTGCTGAGCCCCCAGGGCCGCGTGCTGGCCAGCTCGGAGGCGGGTGAGGCTGGTCTGCAGGTCGAGCTGAGCTTGCTGGGCAATTGGCCCGGCGATGGCGTCGACCGCCTGAGTCGGATGCTGCCCGGTCGCGGCGTGCGCGACCTGCGCGCAGGCCCGGTCACGTCGCCGGTCAGCATGCTGCCCTTGCTGCGCCAGCTGAATCTGGGTGGTGGCCGACGCTTGTTGCTGTTGGCCTTGATCAACCCCGACACCCTGGCCAATTACCAAAGTCAGGCCCTGGCCGATCTTCAGGGGGCTGCCTTGTTGAGCAGTTTCGACGGCCAGTTGCTGGCCAGCAGCGAGAGCGTGCCCCAGGCACCCGGCAGCCGCTTGAGCGGACATCCCGTCTTCAGCGACTGGCTGCCGGCCCGAGAGTTTGGAAGTTATGTGGGTGCCGGCGCGGTCGCGGGTACCCAGGTGGTGGCCTTCCGTGCTTCGCGCACCCGCCCGCTGGTGCTCCTGGTCGAACAGCCCGTGGATTTGGCTCTGCAAAGCTGGCGCGACATGCTCTATGTTTTGCTCGGCATTGCCGTGGCCGGCACTTTGTTGATCGCCGGCGCGACCTGGGTCGTGCTGAGAAGCTTGCGCAGCAGTGCGCGGGGGCGGGCTGCGCTGAGCCGGGCCCATGAACGGGTGGCGGCGCGCGAGCAGGACTTGCGCGTGCTGCTGCGCAGTCTGCAGGAGTTCGTGTTTCGCACCGATGCCAGCGGTGCTATCAGCTTTGTCAATGCCCGATGGGCCAGCCTCAGCGCCTTGCCGAGCCGGGACGCCCAGGGCCTGCATCTGGCCGACCTGGTGGTGCCCGAACACCGCGCGCGGGTGCAGGCCTTGTTCGACCCGCGTGGCCCGCTGGAGGAGGCTCGCACGGCCCAGTTCGCCCTGGTGGCGCCCGATGGCCGGATGCGTCGTTTTGAGATGTCTGTCCTGCCTTTGCAGGAAGCCCGTGGCCAGGGTCTGACGGGCTTCGCTGGAAGCGCAGTCGATGTAACCGAGCGCTGCGAAGCGCAGCAGAGCCTGCAGCACCAGCTGGCCTTCAGTGCGCTGCTGCAGGAGATGAGCCCCTTGCCGGTGTCCATGTTCGATGCAGCCGGGCGCTATGTGACCGTCAACCAGGCATGGGAAGAATTCACCGGGCGCAGCCGCTTCGCCACCATCGGCCAGGAGGTCGGCGGCTTCATGCCCAAGGCCGAGCGCTCGGTGCATGATGACCAGGACGCGCGACTGCTGCGTGAAGGCGGCCGCATCCGCTACGAGACCCAGATCAAACACCGCGACGGCAGTCTGCGAGACATGCTGATCACCAAGGTGCGCGTGCCCGATCAGAACGGCGGTGTCGCCGGCATCCTGTGTACGCTGGAAGATGTCAGTGAATTCCGTGCCGCCGAGCGGGCCACCCGCGAAGCGCGCGATGTCGCCCAGGAAGCCTCACGAGCCAAGAGCGAGTTCGTCGCCAACATCAGCCATGAGTTGCGCACGCCGCTGCAGTCCATCCTCGGCTTTTCCGAACTCGGCCTGGCGCGTTCGCGCGAGCAGCCCAAGCTGGGCGGCATGTTCCAGGACATCCAGCAAGCGGGGCAGCGCATGCTGGCCCTGGTCAACGACTTGCTCGATGTGTCCAAGATCGAGAGTGCGGTCGGCACCTTTGACTTGGAGCGCTGCGATCTGCGCGGCCTGATCCAGGGTGTGATGCGTGAACTCGAACCATTGATGGCGAGGCGCACCTTGCGCCTGTCGCTGCGCCAGCCGGCCACGCCGCTGGCCGCCAAGGTCGACCCCTTGCGCTTTCAGCAGGTGATCCGCAATGTCATGGCGAACGCCATCAAGTTCTCGCCCGAAGGTGGCGCCCTTGATGTGCGCGCCGCCCTGACGCCGCAGGGCGAGGTCCACATCACCGTGGCCGATCAGGGGCCGGGTATTCCGCAGAAGGAGCTGGAAAAGATCTTCGATGCCTTTGTGCAGTCGAGCCAGACCAAGGATGGCTCCGGCGGCACCGGATTGGGCCTGGCCATCTGCCGCAAAATCATTGAGGTCCATGGCGGCCGTATCTACGCCGAGAACCGCGTCGATGACGGCAGTGACAATCCCGGCGCCATCTTCCACATCTACCTCCCCCTGCGTCAGCCGGGCGATTCGCAGCTGATGGGCAATCTCGATTGAGTCCTTGGCAGGCATACTGCGGCGCGTTTCCTTCCCCACGCAAAGCAGAGGTCGGCCTTCCCATGACGAGTGAGCCCAGTTCCAAGCCCCTGCCCCAGGTGTTCAGTGTCAGCTGCAGTGCCGTGCATGGGTTTTCAAAACACCTCGTGGACGCCATCGAGTTGGAAGCCGGCCTGGGCGTGCGCGGCGATGCCCATCGCGGCATGACCGTTCAACACCGCTCGCGTGTGGCGCAGGACCCCAGTCAGCCGAATTTGCGCCAGGTGCATCTGCTCCATCACGAGTTGTTTGAGGAGCTGGCCGGGCGCGGCCTGGCGCTGGCGCCGGCTCAGATGGGCGAGAACATCTGCACGGCCGGGCTGGACCTGCTCGCGCTGCCGACCGACACAGAGTTGCAGATCGGCGCCGAAGTCCGCCTTCGCGTCACTGGCTTGCGCAACCCCTGCGCCCAGATCGAGAACTTCATGCCGGGCCTGCTGGCCGCTGTACTGGACCGCGGCCCCGAGGGGCAGCTGATCCGCAAGGCCGGCATCATGGCTGTCGTGCTGCAGGGCGGTTGGGTGCGTCCCGGCGATGCCATCCAGGTGCAGTTGCCGCCGCTGCCGCACCGCGCCCTGGAGCGGGTGTGAGCGAAGCGGCTCAGCCGCCCTGGCCCTCGCCGCGCTCGTAGACCACATTGGCCCGGCCGACCAGCAGCGGGTCCAGCGGGCCGATCTTGTCCAGGTCTTTGTTGGTGTAGGGCAGCTGGTGCAGGACATGGCGCAGGGCGTTCAGGCGTGCGCGCTTTTTGCAGTCCGACTTGACCACGGTCCAGGGTGCCTCGGCGATGTCCGTGTGAAAGAACATCGCCTCCTTGGCCTTGGTGTAGCTGTCCCATTTGTCCAGCGAGGCCAGGTCGATCGGTGAGAGCTTCCATTGCTTGAGCGGATGGGCCTCGCGCTCCTTGAAGCGGCGGCGTTGCTCTTCGCGGCTGACCGAGAACCAGAGCTTGACCAGATGCGTGCCGCTGCGCGCCAGATTGCGCTCGAACTCGGGCGCCTGGCGCATGAACTCGCTGTACTCGTCGTTGCTGCAGAAGCCCATGACGCGTTCGACACCGGCGCGGTTGTACCAGCTGCGGTCGAACAGCACGATCTCGCCGGCTGTGGGCAGGTGCTGCACATAGCGCTGGAAATACCACTGGCCGCGTTCAACCTCGCTGGGCTTTTCCAGCGCCACGACGCGAGCGCCGCGCGGGTTGACGTGCTCCATAAATCGCTTGATGGTGCCGCCCTTGCCGGCGGCATCGCGGCCCTCGAACAGGATGACCAGGCGCTGGCCGCTGTTCTTGATCCAGGCCTGCAGCTTGAGCAGCTCGACCTGCAGCTGGTATTTTTGCTTCTCGTAGCTCTTGCGCGAGAGCAGGTTCTTGTAGGGGTAGGCGCCGTGCCGCCAGTGGCTGGACAGGGCCTGGTCGGGGTCGACGCCGGCTTCGTTGCCTTCGGGCGTCTGTAATTCCTGCAGCAAGGCCTGACGCAGGGCCTGGGCATCGTCGGGTGCGCAGCCGGCCACGATGGCGCGCACCGAGGAAGCCAGCGCCGCCGGGCCTTGGCGGGCGACGATGTCCTTCAAGGCCTCCAGCTCGCGCGCCTGGGCCGCGGCCACGGCCTCCTTGACGACATGGCGGGCGATGCCGGCCGGGTCCTGGCGGCCGGCGGTGTCGCCGCTGCGACTGCGGCGGGGCGCCGGCTTGGCGGCGCTGCTGCGGCTCTTAGGGGCGGCGGGTGCGGTCTTGCGTGCGGCTGTGCTCATGGCGTGATTCGGTTTGTCATGAATTCGTCACATTCTCACCCCTGCGGCCGGTCTGCCTTGACGCAGCTCAAGAAGCCGTTGCGGAGGGCGCTGGGCTTCACGAGCTGGCTCAGAGCGGGTGACTTTGCAGCCACCAAGCCAGGCCACTGAAGCTCAGGAAGGCCAGGCTGGTGCTGGCCAGGATGATGCGGGCGATGCGGCCGTTGTCGGCGCCATAACGCTCGGCCAGCAGCGAGACATTGCTGGCGCTGGGCAGCGCGGCCGCCAGGGTCAGCACGGTCAGTTCGAAGCCTCCCAGCGGCAGGCCCAGGTGGCGCGCGCCCAGGCCCAGTCCCAGCACCAGGGCCGGATGCAGCAGCAGTTTGATCGCGGCCACCGGCAGGTAGAGCGATGGCGGCGTGCGGCTGTGCGCATGCCGGCCGGCACGCCAGAGCACGGCGCCGATGGTGAACAAGGCCACCGGTGTGGCGGCATCGGCCAGCATGCGGATCACGCTGTCCACGGGGCCGGGCGGGCGCAGGCCGCTGGCACTGGCCAGAGCACCCAGGGCGATGGCCCAAGGCAGGGGGTTGGACAGCGCGCCGCGCAGCGCTTGCCGTGCTGCCGCGCCGGCGGCGCTGCGCCCATCGGCGCCGACCACCGCGTCATGGGCGCGCGCCAGGGCGATGCAGAGCGAGCTGGTGAAGAACAGATCGGCCAAGATCGTGCAGATCACCGGCCCCGCCGCCGCCGGCCCGAGCAGGGCCACCAACAAGGGCACGCCCATGAAGCCGGTATTGGGAAAGGCGGCCACAAGGGCGCCGAAGGCCGCATCCTTGAGTTGTACCCGGGCCGAGAGGGTCAGGGCGATGCACACACCCACGACCAGCAGGGCGGCACTCAAGTAGACGCCCAGCACCGCCGGGTTGAGCAGCTGCAGCACCGGTGTGTTCATACCGAAGCGGAACAGCAGGCAGGGCAGGGCGAAGAACAGCACAAAGCTGTTGAGACCCGGAATTGCGCTTTCCGCCAGCAGGCCTTGGCGGGCCGCCGCATAACCGCACAGGACCAGGGCGAAAAAGGGCAGCGTGACGGCGAGAATGGCACTCATATGAAGATTCAGTATCGCAAGTGCCAGGCCGCTTCGGCGAGGCGCATCCGACCAGCGCCGCGACCCGGCTCAGCGCCGCAGCGCCGGTGCGTGTTCACAGAGGGCGTGAATAAGCCCTAAATCGCGTGAGCAAATGCGCAGGGACCCCCGGTTCGAGGGCCACACCTCTTCCCCAAGCCGGTCGCAATCCCCTAGCATGTCAGCACAAACCCTATGCGAATGCCTGAACTTGCCCTCCCCCCCCCGGCCGCACCGACCACGCTGCGCGAAGGCACAGCCCTGGGCGTCTGGCGTCTCGCGGCTGCCGTGCATGGCGTCGACGGCGGACCCGGCGGCCAGTGGTACCGCGCCCAGCATGCGCTGGCCACGGGACAGTCCAGTGCCGTGCTGGTGCTGCCGCGCAGCGAACGCGCCGCGGGTGTGATGCTGCGTTTTGCCGACCAGGCGCATGACCTGGGTCAGCTCTCGCATGCCAAGATTTCTGTGCCCAGCGACAGCGGCGTGACGCCGCTGGGCCAGCCCTACATGATCCTCGGCTGGGCCGAAGGGCAACCCATCATCCGGGCCTGTTCGCACATGCCTTTGCGGGCTCGCTTGAGCCTGGTGGTGCAGCTCTGCGAGGTGCTGCGCTATGCCCACCAGCAAAGCTGGCTGCTGGCTGAGGTGGACCCCGGCATGATCTGGGTCACCCCCGACCAGCGATTGACCCTGATGGGCATGGGCTTGATGCGCATGCCCGACCCGCAAGATCCATTCGAGCGCGGCATGGGCCTGGGTTCGGTGCCCGGCTATGCCAGCCCCGAAGCTTTGGCCGGCGAGCCGCCCAGCCTGGGCAGCGAGGTCTACGGCCTCGGCGCTTTGCTTTATATGCTGGTCGATGGCCGTCTGCCCTCGGCTTTTGGTGGTGATGTCGATGAGGCCTCGCCCTCAGCCAGCTGGTCCAACCTCAGTGGCGCCGAGCAGTTCAGTCTGGACGCTTTGCTGCACAAAGCGGTGGCGCCCCGTGCCGATCGCCGCTATGTCAGTGCCGAGGCCCTGGCCGACGATTTGCGGGCCTGGCTGGCAGGCGAAAATCACTCGGCATTGAGTCTGACGCCGATGCCAGGTATGGACGCCGCCGCCGCTGATGACGAGACAGAAGCTGCTGAAGCAGGCGCCGGAGGTCTGCATGAGGCGCCGCGGCGCAGCAAGCGATTGGCCTTGGTCAGTGTGATCGCGGTCAGCCTCTTGGTCGGCGGTTGGCTGGGGCGCCAGTATCTGCAGGGGCCTGCGACCGCACAAAGCATCCCAGCTACCACCTCCTTGGCCAAAACCCAAGCGGCCTTGTCGGCGCCCCGGCAGACGCCCACAGCGCCGCTGGAGACTCGCAGGCGCCAACAGCTGGCCACGGGCGCCGGCGCCTTGCTCGCCGCGCCGATGGCCGACAGCGCCGAGCTGCGTCAGGTGTCGCTCAACGAGTGAGCGCCGGCCCGGCCTGATTCGACCGCGAAGCGCGCCGACACTTCAAGCGCGCTGCCCGCATCCCAGAGTTCCTTGACGCTGCGCAATTCCACCTCCAGCTTGGCTTGGCTGAGCTGGAAGCGCATATAGCCGTGCTGGTCGCCTCGCCCATAGCGCAGATGTGGGTTGTGTGGCAGCGCCCGGTCGATGCGGCTCTGATCCAGGCCCTGGCTGCTGATCGAGGTGCCGCAGAACTCCGTCGCCAGCACCGGGTTGCCGGTGCCGACAGGCAGATCGAAATCAGCGCGCAGGTCGGCCACATAGTTGGCATGCACATCACCGCCCAGCACCACGGCATTGCGCGGCTTGCGCGCCGCCATCTCGCTGAGCAGGCGCCGCCGGGCCAGCGGGTAGCCGTCCCAGCCATCGGTCCAGTAGACGCCCGGGCGCTCGGGGTTCTCCTGCCAGTTCATGCGTGCCATCAAGGTTTGTTGAGCGAGCAGATTCCAGGGACGGGAAGCATCCCAGCTCTGCGCCAGCCATTGCTCCTGCGCGGCGCCCAACAGGCTGCGCCGCGGGTCGAGAAAGTCGGGGCAGTCTTTGATGGACAAGGTGTTGGAGCCGCCGCGCCCGGGCTTGGGGCAGACCTGGGGGTCGCGCCATTGCCGGCCATCGACGCTGATGATGCGGGCCAGCTGACCCCAGTCGTAGCGCTCATGGATGCGGATTTCGTGGCCGCGCGGTCGCAAGGCTTTGGGAAAAGGCATGTGTTCCCAATACGCCTGCGCGGCCGCCACGCGGCGCTGCGGAAAATCGGCCTCCAGGCCTTGTGAGCTGTCGCCGGCCCAGTCGTTGTCGACCTCGTGGTCGTCCCAGGTGACGATCCAGGGGGCGCGGGCATGCATGGCCTGCAGCGCCGGGTCGCTCTTGTACTGTGCGTAGCGCTGTCGGTAGTCGTCCAGGCTGCGGCACAAACCGCCCTGGTGCACGCGCGGCGACGGGCCGCTGGCCGAGGCATTGGAGACCGCGGCGTACTCGTAGATGTAGTCGCCCAGGAACAGCACCAAATCCAGGTCCTGGCGCGCCATATCGGCCCAGGCGGCATAACGGCCATGGTCCCAGCGTTGGCAGGAGGCAATCGCGAAGCGCAGCTCGCTGACCTTGGCATCTGGGGCTGGCGCCGTGCGTGTGCGCCCAGCCATGCTGCGGGCGCCCAGGGCCGTGAAGCGGTACCAGTACCAGCGGTCTGGCTTGAGTCCGGCTGGCTCGGCATGGACGCTGTGGCCGTCTGCCGCCACGGCCAGCTCCTGTCCCTTGGCTACGGGCTTGGTGAAGCCCTCGTCCTCGGCCAACTCCCAGTCGACCTTCACCTGGGCCGGCAGCTCGCTCCCGCTCAACCGTGTCCACAGCACCAAGGTGCTCGGGCGCGGGCAGCCCGAGGCGATGCCGAGCGCGAAGCGCTCCACTGAGTCGGCCCGCGCGTGGCGGATGAAAAGGGGGGCGGTCGAGCCGGCCAGGGCACTCAGCAGCAATCGACGGCGCTGAGGAGAGGGCGTTGGGATGTTCATGAACGCAGCATAAAGCGGGACAGGCTCAGTTTCCGTGACGCCGGTGCCTTCAGCTTTCTGGTTGGCGCACGGTCACAGCTTCAGCCTGCCTCACGCCCGGCTCCTGCCTTGTTGCTCCAGCTCAGTCTGGAACTCTTACCCCCCATTGCCGCCCCAACTCACGCAGCACGCCCGTGCTGCGCAGCGTCTCCAGGCTGCGGTCCAGGTCCAGTCGCAGCGCTTCGCCTTGGGCGTTGCGAGGGTAGGCGAAGTGGCCGGCCTGCACGGCGATCGGCGGTTGCAAGGGCACAAACTGCTGCGTCAGGCCCAGGGTCTCCAGCACTGGCGTGGTGTTGCGCTCGTTGCTGGCCAGCAGTTCGATGCGGCCGCGTTGCAGCATGCGCAGACCAGTGGCGACGTCGCCGGGGTTGCTGATCTGGAGCTTGCTGCGGGCTTGCTCGACGGCTTCGCCATAGGCCCAGCCCAGGACCAGGCCGACCGAGCGCCCGGACAAGCTGTTCCAGTCACCGCGCCAGAGCTCGGCCTTGGCCGGGCTGGCGTAGAAGACCAGGGCATCCTCATAGAAAGCCAGTTGCGAGAACAGGAAACGGCCCAGGCGTTCCGGGCTGCGGTAGGGGCCGATCAAGACGTCGGCCTGGCCTTGCTCCACCATCAGCTGGGCCCGCGCCCAGGGCAGGACCTCGAAACGCAGGCTGTGACCTTGCTGTGCAGCGGCGCGGTTCAACAGGTCCACGGCCATGCCGCGCGCCAGCCCTTTGGAGTCCAGCTCCAGGACACGCGGGAACTGCGTGCCCACGGCCAGCAGCTCCCGGGCCTGAACCGCACTGCCAAGCAACACGCAAAGCAGGCCGCAGAGCAGCAGGGCGGTGGAGCGGAGGCGCGCGGTCATCGGCATGCGGGGCAGTTTATGGGCGGCGGGCCGGGCAGCGGCCACGAATGGCTATCATCGCCCGTTCTCCCCTCCGCTCGCCATGTCTGCCAAGCCCGCCTCCAAGCTCAACCCCGCCCAGCTCCAGGCCGTCCACCATCTGGATGGTCCTTGCCTGGTGATTGCGGGCGCCGGCTCGGGCAAAACCAGCGTCATCACCCAGAAGATTGCGCGCCTGCTGCATGCTGGCTATGCGGCCAAGCACATCGGCGCCATCACCTTCACGAACAAGGCTTCGCAGGAAATGCGCGAGCGTGCCAAGAGCCTGATCGGCCCGCGCGCGGCCAAGGATCTTGTGATTTCCACCTTCCACTCGCTGGGCGTGCGCATCCTGCGCCAGGAGGGCACGCGTGTCGGTCTGAAGGAGCAGTTCTCCATTCTCGACAGCGACGATGTGCTGGGTCTTTTGCGCGACGCCGGCGGCACGGTCGACGCCAACCAGGCGAAATCCTGGCAGTGGACCATCTCGATGTGGAAGAACCAGGGCCTGACGCCCAAGCAGGCCATGGCCATGGCCCGCGACGACAACGAACGCGCCGCGGCCGTCGTCATGGAGCGCTACCAGGAGCGCCTGGCCGCTTACCAAGCGGTGGACTTTGATGATTTGATCAGCCTGCCGCTGCGCCTGCTCAGCGAGGACGCCGAGGCGCGCGGCCGTTGGCAGGACCAGCTGCGCTATGTGCTGGTGGACGAATATCAAGACACCAATGCCGTGCAGTACGACCTGCTCAAGGTGCTGGTCGGTCCGCGCGCCATGTTCACCGCCGTGGGCGATGACGACCAGAGCATCTACGGCTGGCGCGGCGCCACCATCGAAAACCTCAAACGCCTGCCGGTCGACTACCCGCACCTGAAGGTGATTCCGCTGGAGCAGAACTACCGCTCCACCGGCGCCATCTTGCGCGCGGCCAACAATGTCATCGCCACCAACCCCAAGCTGTTCGAGAAGAAGCTGTGGAGCGATTTTGGCGATGGCGAGCCGGTCAGCCTGATCGAGTCGGACGGCGAGGAACATGAGGCCGAGCGCGCCGTGGCGCGCATCCAGGCCTTGCGCGGCGATGGCAAGGCCAAGGACTTCAAGGAGTTCGCCATCCTCTACCGCGCCAACCACCAGGCGCGCATCTTCGAACAGGCCCTGCGCCGCGCCAACATCCCTTACAAGGTTTCAGGCGGCCAGAGCTTTTTCGACAAGAGCGAGATCAAGGACTTGTGTGCCTGGCTGCGCCTGCTGGTCAACCAGGACGATGACCCGGCATTCCTGCGCGCCATTACCACCCCGAAGCGCGGCATCGGCCACCAGACCCTGGGCGCGCTGAGCCAGTTTGCTGGGCAGTGGAAATGCAGCATGTACGAGGCTTTGTTCGCCGAGAGCTTGGGTGCCGTGCTGAGCAAGAAGGCGATCGGCTCGCTCCACGAATTTGGCCGTTATGTCAATGAGCTGGAATACCGGGCCCGCCACACCGAGGGCGCCGAGCCGGCCAAGGCGCTGCTGCTGGAGTGGCTCAAGGACATCGGCTACGAGCAGCACCTGATCGAGAGCGAGGAGAACGAGAAGGTCGGCATGGCGCGCTGGAACAATGTGCTCGACTTTGTCGATTGGGTGGCCAAGCGCTGCGGCGGCCAGGTCACCAATGACGGCGGCACGACCATGGAGGCGCAGAAGGAGTCGGTGCTGCAGGTGGCGCAGACCATCAGCGTCATCATCTCTCTGTCCGAACGCAATGAAGAGCAGGATCAGGTGACCCTGACCACGCTGCATGCGTCCAAGGGCCTGGAGTGGCCGCATGTGTTTCTGGCCAGCGTCAACGAAGGCCTGCTGCCCTTCAAGGCCGATGACGAGGACATGACCGCACAGCGCCTGGAAGAAGAGCGGCGCCTGATGTATGTGGGCATCACGCGGGCGCGCACCACCTTGGCCGTCAGCACCTTGCGGCGGCGCAAGAAGAACCGTGAGCTGGTGATGGGCGTGCCCAGCCGCTTCATCACCGAGATGCGCTTGAACGAAGGTTCGGGCAAGGAAGACCCGCGCGAGAAGCTCAAGCGACTGCGCGAGACCTTCGCGGCCAAGGGCGCCGCGTCCAATGCTGCGCAGGCGGCGCAGGTCGAGAAGCCAGGCGGCTGATCGATCAAGGCTCGCCGGCGTCTGTGTCCTCGCCGACGCTGCCTTCTTTGGGCGGCCGGCCGCGCGGGCTGCGGTTCACCGCCGGTTTGATGCCGCGCCGCGCCAAGGCCTCGCGCAGCAAATACTCGATCTGCGCATTGGCCGAGCGCAGCTCCTGCGCCGCCAGGCGCTCGATCTCGGCCCAGAGCGCCGGATCCAGGCGCAAGGCGAAGCTCTTTTTGTCGGGGCTGGCCATGGAAGATCAGTGCAGAGGCTGGGGTGGCCTCAGTTGTACAGCGTGCCGGTGTTGATGATGGGCTGCGTCTCCTTGTCCGAGCACAGCACGACCAGCAGGTTGGAGACCATGGCCGCCTTGCGCTCGTCGTCGAGCTCGACGATGGCGCGCTCGCTCAAACCCTTGAGCGCCTCTTCCACCATGCTGACCGCGCCGATGACGATCTTCTTGCGGGCGCTGATGATGGCCTCGGCCTGCTGGCGGCGCAGCATCACCTGGGCGATCTCGGGTGCGTAGGCCAGGTGGGTGATCTTGGCGTCCTGCACTTCGACGCCGGCATCACCGAAGCGTTCCTGCAATTGCTTGACCAGGGCGGCGGCCACCTCGTCCTGGCCGGCGCGCAAGGTGATCTCGCCGGAGTGGATGTCGTCGCCCTCGTCGTAGGCGAACTGCGCCGCCAGATGGCGGATGGCCGCTTCGGCCTGAATGCGCACATAGACCTCGAAATCGTCGACCTCGAAGACCGCGCGCGCCGTGTCCCGCACCCGCCAGACCACGGCCGCGCTGATCTCCACCGGGTTGCCGCGCTTGTCATTGACCTTGAGCGTGGGCGCATTGAAATTGCGTGAGCGCAGCGAGATTTTGCGCTTGAGCATCAACGGGTTGGCCCAACGCAGGCCTTCGCGGCGGTCGCTGCCACAGTAACGGCCGAACAGGGTCAGGATGCGCGCTTCATTGGGCTGCTGCATATAGAGGCCGGCCAGGGCCAGGATGCCGACCAGCACCAGGGCCAAACCGGGCAGCAAGGCCCAGGGCCCCAGGCTGACCGTGCTGATCACCAGGGCCGTGCCGCCGGCCAAGCCGATCAGGGCCAGGGTCACGGCCAGGGCGCCGCTGTGTGTGCGTGCGGCAGTTTCGGTGCGAAATTCTTGCTGGGTTCTCATCGCGTCCTCCGATTAAAGGTGATATCACTTTAATCTCAATTGACGGATTGTCAATCGGGGCGGGATGGGGTGCGAGATGAGGCTGAGAAGAGCAGCTGGCGGCACAAAGCAGCCGAATACAAAAGGCAAGCACGGAGGCACAGAGGCACAGAGAAATACAAAGCCGAATTGGTTTTTGCTCTGTGCCTCCGTGCCTCTGTGGTTGCAATTGAATTTCCGCTACGTGCCGGAAGCAGACCCTAGCGGCCCATCTGCGGGGCCGCCGGGCCTACATGCCCTTGAACAGATGCGTGTAGCTGCGGCTGACTTCGAGCTTTTCGCTCAGGCCCTTGACGCCCACCATCTGGCGGCCGCGGAAGTCGCGCGTGATGCCATCGATGGCGCGGGCATTGACCAGGGTGGAGCGATGGATCTGCCAGAACAGGCTGGGGTCGAGCTCGTCCACCAGTTCCTTGATGGGCTTGCGGATCAGGGCCTCGACCCGGGCTGTCTGCACCCGGGTGTACTTTTCATCGCTGATGAAGAACAGCACGTCCTCGACCGGGATCATCTGGATGGCCGGGCCCACCGTGGCCTGGATCCACTGCAGATAGTCGGGCTTGGCGCCCGGGTTGAGCTGACCGGAGAGCTTGTGCAGCAGCTGCTGCAGCGGTGCGCCGGCCGGCTCGGCGGTGTCGGGCACGGCGGCCTCGCTGCGCTGGGCCAGGCGTTTCTTGATGCGCTCCACCGTCACCAGCAGGCGCTCGCGTTCGGCGGGCTTGAGCACATAGTCGGCCACGCCTTGTTCGAAGGCCTCGACAGCGTACTGGTCGTAGGCGGTGATGAAGACGATCTCGGGCACCAGCCAGCTGTCATCCTCGGGCAGCTGGGCGATCTGGCGCGCGGCGTCCACGCCGGTCAGGCCCGGCATGCGGATGTCCAGGAACACCAGATCCGGCCGGTGTTCGCGCACCAACTCCACCGCTTCCAGCCCGTTCTTGGCCTCGGCCACGATGTCAAGGTCGGGCCAGACCTCGGTCAGGCGGCTGCGCAGCTGCTCGCGCATCAGGCGCTCGTCGTCGGCCAGGATGGCGCGCACACGGGTGGGGGCGGTGGAGGTGTTCGGCGTGTTCATGCGCGGATGTTATGTCGGGATTTGGGCTTCAAACGCGGGCTGACGGTTTGGCACGGCGGTCACGCAGCAGCAGCCAGATCAGCAGGCCCAGCAGGATGAAGGGCGACCCAAGCAGTGCGCCGACGCTGAACATGGCCGCCAGGCCCATGCCCAGCACACCGAGCAGCACGCCGCCGACGATCAACAGCGGCAGGCCGACGCCGAGCAGCAGCACGAAGGGCAGGACGAACACCATCACAAAGCCCACGGCCAAGCCGCCCAGCAAGAGTTCGCCCCAGTGGCTGACGCCGAACTCGTGCAGTCCGAGTTCCTGCAGGCCCAGGTCTTCACCGTTGATGCTGACGCTGACGCCCGGGTGGGCCAACATCTCCTGCCACATCCAGATGCCCGACACCGCAGCCACCAGGGCGAGAACCAGGCTCAGGGCCAGGATGAATTTGGCAAAGCTCTTCATACGGATGCTCCTTGTTGATCGTCGGCACGGCTGCGGTAGGGCACGGTGATGGTCACCACGGTGCCGCTGGGTTGGTTCTCGGTGACGGTGACGCTGGCGCGCGAGCCGTAGAGGATCATCAGTCGCTCGCGGATATTGGCCAGGCCCACGCCGGTGCCGGCGGTGGCTGCGCGGCCGAAGCCCAGGCCGGTGTCGGCCACGGTGACGGCCAGCTTGCCATGCGTGACTTCGGCTTTGACCAGCAGGCGGCCACCTTCGGCCTTGGGCTCCAGGCCATGCTTGATCGCGTTCTCGACCAGGCTCTGGATCATCATGGGCGGGAACTCGGCCGAAAGCAGGCCCTCGGGCACGGCGATCTCGGTCTGCAGCCGCTCTTCCATGCGCATCTGCAGGATCTCAAGGTATGGCTTGATGACGGCCAGTTCGCGGCCCAGATCGCGCACGCCGCTGGCGTTCGCCTCGCGCATGGTGGGCATGGACGCGCGCAGCAGGGCGATCAGGTTTTTCTGCATCTGCGAAGCGCGCGGCGGGTCGGTTTCGATCAGATGGTCGATGGAGGCCAGGGTGTTGAACAGGAAGTGCGGCTCAACTTGGGCCTGCATGGCGGCCATGCGTGCCTCGATGACCTGGCGCTTGAGCGATTCGGCCTCGGCCGTCTCGGTCGCCTGGGCGGCTTTCACCTCGGCCTGGATGCGGCCCTTGTAGGTGATTTTGATCAGTACCGAGCCCAGCACCCAGAGCGCGGCCAGGTCGACCAGGAAGTCACCGAAATGGATGACTCGCACACGTGACTGCGGGCCGCTGTTCTGCGCCTGCTCGATCAGGCGCTCGGTTTCGGCGCGCACTTCTTCGGCGGCTTGTTTGGCGTCCTGGGCATCCTGGGCCTCTTGTTCGGCGCGTTCCTGGGCTTCACGGGCGTTCTCGGCAATTTTCTCCAACGAGGCGCGGGCTTCCTCGACCGCTCTGCGAATTTCAGCGCGGTCGCCCGAGGCGGGGAAGGGGATGTTCACGCCGCCTTGTTCGCCGGCGGCCTCCGAGGCGGCCTTGTCGCTGCTCTTTTCGCTGCCCTTTTCTTTGGGCACCACACGCACGCCGTGTTCGTCGATGCTGATTTCGTAATGGATGCCGCGGCTGTCGGCGGGCTTGGCCGCTTTCTCGGCTTTTTCCGGCTTTTCGGCCTTGGGTGCTGGCGGCAGGCGCGGCAGCTTGCTGCGCGGCACGGAGCTTTCTTCGACCTGTTCGGTGATGCGCCAGGTGAAGGGTGGCAGGTTCGACACCATATTGGCGCCGATCAGCAGCAGCACCGCGAGGATGATGAAGTTCTTCCAGCTGATGCTGACCAGCCAGCCTGCGTAGATGTGAAACCAGCGCAGCACCAGCGCGGAGATCTGCTGCCAGCGTTGGTAGGGCGTCGGAGATGAGGCGGGCGAGGGGGGCATGGGCTTGGGGAATACCTTGGGTCTTTGCTCGCACTGTACGCAAGCCGCACCGGGCGGGCGATGTGCCCGCGACACACCGTGTGGGCGGACGGCTGAATTGCAGGAACGGGCGACAGTCCGGCAGGCCGGCCGGAAGCCGCCGCCAGACCGCCCGTGGCCCTCTGTGACGGACTTCACGAAACACCATGAAAAAGCCCGCCGGCCGAGGGCTCGGCGGGCGGGCAGGTGGTCGGGCGTCGGTGCCGAATTACTGCTTGACGGCTTCGACCTGGATCACCAGCTTGACGGTCTTGGGGAAGCCCCAAGCCAGGCCGTAATCCACGCCCCATTGGGTGCGGTCGATGGTGGCTTCGAAGTCGCCGCCGCAGACTTCGCGCTTGAGCATGGGGCTCTGGTAGCAACCAAAGCCGATGGCCTTGAGCGTGACCGGGGCGGTCTTGCCCTTGAGGGTCAGCTCGCCGGCCACCTCGGTGACCTTGTCGCCAGCGAAGCTGAACTTGTCGCCCACGAACTTGGCGGTGGCGAACTTGGCAGCGTCGAAGATGTCTTCGCTTTGCAGGTGCTTGTCGAAGGCGGCCGAGCCGCTGTTGATGCTCGCCATCTGCAGGGTCAGCTCAACGCGGCCGGTCTTGGCTGCGCGGTCCAGGGTGACCGTGCCTTCCTTCTTGTCGAAGCGGCCTCGGTTGGTGGACACGCCGAAGTGCGAGATCTCGAAGGTGGCGTAGGTATGGGTCGGCTCGATGGCGTAGGTGGCCGATTCAGCTTGCGCGAAGCCGGCGGTGGCCAGGGTCAGGGCGGCGATCAGGGTCTTTTTCATCTCGGAACTTCCTTGGGTAAAAAGCAGGGTTGACGGTGGTTTTCAGGAGGGAAACGTGGCGGCTTTCGGCCTCAGAGCGGTGCGATGCCGCTGAACAGCAGCTTGAACTTCACTTGCACCTCGTTGGCGACCATGGAGGTGTCGGCCCATTCGCCGTCACCGATCTTGAATTCCAGGCGCTTGAGCACGAAGGCGCCGGTGGCCGTGGTCACGCCGCCGGCTTGGGTCAGGCTGATGGGCACGCTCAGGTCGCGGCTCTGTCCCTTGATGCTGAGCTTTCCGCTGACCTCGAACTTGCCGCCGCCCAGGGCCTTGATGGCATTGCTCTGGAAGCTGGCCTGGGGCAGGCGCTTGCTGTCAAACCAGGCGGCCTTGGCCAGTTCCGCGTCGAACTCTGGTGCGCCGATGCTGGCGCTGGCCAGCTCGATGCTGAAGGCGACCCGGCCGGTCTCGGGCTTCTTGGGGTCGAAGGCGAGCTGGGCGTCGAACTTTTTGAAGCGGCCCTCCACCGGCACGCCCATCTGGCGGCTGACGAACAGCAACTCGCTGCCCGCGGCCTGCAGCTGGGGCGTGGCGGCCACGGCCGCCGCCGCTGGGGCCGTGGGCTTGGTGGCCGCAGGTTTGCTCTCTGCCCCGCTGGCGGGCAGGGTGGCGAACAGGCTGGCGGCCAGCAGGGCGTGCATCAATCGCGTGGTTTTCATGGCTCGGGCTTTCGGTTCGTGAATCGTGGGGTCAGCGGCGCGCCGGCATCATGCGCAGCAACAGGCCGTCGCGGTCCATCAGCTGGTGTTTCAGTGCGGCGGCGATGTGCATCAGCACCAGGCCAGCCATGGCGAAGGCCAACAGCTTGTGGGCCTGCTTGAGCGTTTCGGCCAGGGCCTTGTCCACCGGCACAAAGTCGGGCAGCGGCAGCACTCCGAACCAGACGATGGGGAAGCCGGCCGCTGAGCTGTAGGCCCAGCCCGCCAGGGGCACGGCGAAGAACAGCAGGTAAAGCAGCAGATGGGTGGCGTGGGCAGCCCGTGCCTGCCAGGCCGGCATGGGCGCATCGGCGGGCGGGCGGTGGCCCAGGCGCCAGAGCAGGCGCACGGTGGACAGCAGCAGGATGGTCACGCCGGCCCATTTGTGCCAGCTGTAGAGCTTGATGCGGCTGGGCGAGAAGGGCAGGTCTGCCATGTACACCCCGAAGCCGAAGGTGGCGATGATCAGGACGGCCAGCAGCCAGTGCAAGGCCATGGCCAGCGGGCTGTAGCGCTGTACAGCGGACTCAGGGGCGGAAGCAGGTGCTGAAGTCGTCATGGCGGTCTGGCGCGTGGCGCCGGTGTGTCGCAATGTCGGCAGTGTGCGCCGTGACCCTGACCCGGCGGTTCATGGCGCTTGATGCCAGGGTTCAGGGAATTTGAATACTGCCCTAGGTCAATCTTCACCTTCACGGCGCGCTCACGGCCTCGTCACGCCCCAGTCACTGTGATGGGCGCAAGATGCCTGCCACTGGAAGTTGTGTTTACCGGAGTGCTTGTCATGGACATCGTCAGCAAGATTGAAGCCCTGTTTCAGCGCCGTGGCGCCCTGCTGTACACGGGCCAGCGCCTGGAGCGTCGAGAGGCTGTGAGCGCGCTCGAACATGCGCTGCAGTGCGCGCAGTTGGCCGAATGGGCCCATGCCGACAATGCCTTGGTGGCGGCCGCCTTTCTGCACGATCTCGGCCAGCTGCTCGACGCACCTGCCGAGGCAGTGTTGCACGACGACCAACATGAGAGCCGCGCCCTGGTGCTGTTGTCCAGCGGCGGTTTCAGCGCCGAGGTGCTGGAGCCCATCCGCCTTCATGTGCAGGCCAAGCGCTTTTTGGTCGGTAGTGACCCGGCCTATGCCGAGAGCTTGTCGGCAGCCTCCCTGCACTCGCTGTCCTTGCAGGGCGGGCGCATGAATGCCGAGGAGCGCCTGCTCTTCCTCGCCCAGCCGCAAGCCTCGCGGGCCATCCAGTTGCGTCGCTGGGATGACCTGGCCAAGCACCCGGGCAAGCGCACGCCGCCGCTGGCCTACTACCTCGACCTGCTCGACGGGGTGTTGCAAGATGCACGTCAACCCGCGCGCGTGATGTTGGCTTGATGAAACTCGCGTTCCGGCCCTTGTCCTTGGGCTAGCATCCTGCTCATGAAAAACACGCTTTTGAACCGTGCCGCCGGCGCGTCGGTCTGTCTGCTGCTGGCATTCGCGTTGAGCGGCTGTGCCAGCATGAGCGAATCGCAATGCCGGCAGGCCGATTGGTCGGCGCGCGGCCTGGCCGACGGGCGCGAAGGCCGCAGCGCGCAGCGCCTGGACGACCATGTGGAGGCCTGTGCCAAGATCGGCGTCGCACCCGATCGCGCCGCCTGGAATCAGGGTTGGGAGCAAGGCATTCGCAGCTTTTGCACGGCCAGCTCGGGTTGGCGCGAGGGTTCGCGCAACCAGACCTACTGGGGCGGCTGTCGCGGCCAGGCCGGCGAAGATGCCTTCATGAACCATTACCAGCTGGGCCAGCAGCTCTACGCCCTGCAGCAGCAAGTGCAACGCAATGATGGCGAGTTGCAGCGTCTGGATCAGGTCTTGCGCAATGCCAAGACCGATGAGGAACGCACCAATGTGCGCGCCCAGATGCGTCGCCTGGACAGCGATCAGCTGCGCCTGCGCGCCCTGATCACCGGCATGCACTTGGTGGCGCCGCGTTGATCTTCCGCGCCTGGTGATCGCCCAGCGGGCAGACTCTTTTTCATGAACCGACCGATCGCGGCCGAACAGGCCAGTGTGGACGAGGAGTTGCTGCGCCTGCTGGCGCAGCAAGGCCGGCGTATGCCTTATCCGGTGGGCATCAGCGCCGCAGTGATTTGCGTCATGGCCTGGCAGGGCAGTGGTCATTGGCTGACCCTGCTTTGGCTGGCCGTGGTCCTGGCCGTGCTGGCGCTGCGTTGGTGGGGCCTGGGACGTCTGGCCAGCTGGCGCCATCTGTCCCTCGCGCGCCGCCTGCGCGCTGCCATCGGCTTGAGCCTGCTCAACGGTCTGGTGTTCAGTGCCTCCCTGGGCTTTGTGCCGTTTTTTGATGACTACCAGCGCATGGTGCAGACCATGCTGTTGCTGGGCCTGTGTGCCGGCTCGGTCGCGACCACGGCCGGCTATGCGCCGGTGCTCTTGGCCTTTTTGCTGCCGGTCAGTCTGGCCAACAGCCTGTCCTGGCTGGTTTGGCATGCCGGTGGCCGGGACAGCAGCTGGCTGGAAGTCGCCCTGGGCGCGCTGATCCTTGGCTTCGCCTGGATTCTGGCCAGCCTCGGGCGCGACGCCTACCGTGTGTTCGTCGAGTCGGTGTTGATCCGCCAGCAGCAGGCGCAGACCAACCAGCAGCTGCGTCTGGCCTTGCAAAAAGCCGAGCAGGCCATGGAGGCCAAGACCCGCTTCCTGGCCTCGGCCAGCCATGATCTGCGTCAGCCCATGCACACCCTGTCCCTGCTCGGCTCGGCCCTGGTGCGGCGCCCGCTGGACAGCGAGAGCAGCGAAATCGGCCGACATATGAACCTTGCCTTGCAGTCCCTGGCTTCGCAGATGGACGGCCTGCTCGACATCTCCAAGCTCGATGCCCAGGTGGTGCCGGTGGCCAACCAGGTGTTCTGCCTGAGCAGCTGGCTGCAGCGCCTCTGCCAGGAAATGGCGCAGACGGCCGAAGGCAAGGGACTGAGCCTGAAACTGGACTGCCCGGCCGCTGTCTATGTGGACACCGACCCCCTGCTGCTCGAGCGCGTGCTTCGCAATCTGATCGACAACGCAATCAAGTACACCGACCAGGGCGGCGTGCATGTCGAGGTGGTGGCCGAGACCGACGACGAGGACGGCGAGGATCTGATCTGGCGCATCAATGTCCGCGACACCGGGCGCGGTATTGCGCCGGCCGAGCAGTCGCGCATCTTCGAAGAGTTCTACCAAATCGGCAATGCCGAGCGCGACCGTGCCAAGGGCCTGGGCCTGGGGCTGTCCATCGTCAGCCGCATGGTTGACCTGCTGGACCTGCCGCTGCAGCTCTGTTCCACGCCCGGCCAGGGCAGCTGTTTCAGCCTCAGCATTGCCGCGGCCGAAGGCAGCGGCGTGCCCGAGCTGGCGCCGGCCGGAGCAGCCAGGCGACTGCCGCATCTCTATGTGCTCGTGCTCGACGACGAAGCGCCGGTTCGCGAGGCCATGCGAGCCTTGCTGAGCAGCCATGGCTGCGAGGTGGTCACCACCGGCAGCACGCGCGAGGCCTTGCTCAAGTGCATGGTGCGCCGCCCCGACATCGTCCTGACCGATTTCCGCCTGCGCGATGGCGACGACGGCATCTCGGCCCTGAACAGCCTGCGCAATGCCTTGCCCGGTCTGCCAGCCGTGCTGATCACCGGCGACACCGCGCCCGAGCGCTTGCGCGAAGCCCATGCCGCGGGCCTGGTGCTGCTGCACAAGCCGGTGCTTGAAGAGCAACTGGTGGCCGCCATCCATACCGCCTTGATGGAGGCCGGCGGCGTCAGCCCCATCAGCCGGGTGTTGGCGGGCACGGCCTGAGCGCTGTGGCGCGTCCACTGCGCCCCATGTTTTGCCGAGCTGCTGGACGCCCCTAAGATGCAGGCAGCAGCCTTGGCGACCGCCAAGACCACAGCACCTTCGCCGGACACCGCATGTACCTCTGGAGTCGTCGCAGCCTGCGCTTGAAGACCTTGGGCATCCTGGTGCTGCTGCTCTGCGTGGTGGGCGCACTCAGTTTTGCCGCCAGTGCCTGGATGCTGGACCGCAGCCTGGTTGAGTTCGAGCAGCGCGCGGTCAGCGAGCGGGTCGCGCGCGTGAGCTCAGCCATCCAGCAGGACGTCACCGCGCGGGTGCGGGTGGCGAGCGACTACGGTTTCTGGGATGACGCCGCTGCCTTCATGGAGCAGCCGGACGAGAAGTTCCTGATCGTCAACTTCACCGCCGAATCCTTGCGCAATGCACAGGTCAGCGCCGTGGCGTTTTTTGCCCTTGACGGGCATTTGCAAGCCGGGGTCGAGATGCGCGAAGGGCAGCGCGAGCGGCTCGACGAAAGTCGAGCGCTGGTGCAGCACATGCGGGCCTTGGTCCTGGACCCAGCCCTGGCCGGACGCAGCATCGGCGGTGATGCCAAGCGCTGGGCCGATGGTCAGCCTCTGCTGCTGGTCTTCAGCCCGGTGCGCCGGGCCGAGCGACTGTCGCCTCAGGTGGGCTGGCTGGTGCTGGTTCAGGTGCTGGACGAGCCCAATCTGCGCGAGCTGTCGCAGGGCGCGGGCGTTGACTTCCGTTTCTTGCCCGCGCGCGCGGAGCCACCGGGTGTGGCGGCGGTGTCGGTGCACAACAGCGCGGCCCAGATCACCCAGCCCATGCGCGACGCATTGGGCGTGAGCGAGCTGCTGCTGCAGGTGGACCTGCCGCCGGCGCTGGAGCGGCAGCGCCAGACCGGCCTGCTGGTCCTGCTGCTGAACAGCTTTGTGCTGGTGCTGCTGGCAGCCGCTGCCGCCGTGCTCCTGCTGGATCGCTTGATCCTGCGGCGCCTGGCCGACTTTGCCCGCCTGGCACGCCGGCAGCGCCATGGCGCTGCGGCCGCGCCGCAGCACTGGCCGGTGCAAGGTCAGGACGAGCTGGATCAGCTGGCCTTGGCGCTCAACACCATGGTCAGCAGCCTGGACCAGGTGCGCGATGAGCTGGAGCGCGACGTGCGCACCGATGCGCTGACCGGCCTGGGCAATCGGCGTCAGCTCTACGAACAGCTCGACCAGCTGCTCGGTCAGCAGGCTCGGCACCGCGAGCTGACCCTGGCCCTGCTGCTGATCGACCTCGACGACTTCAAGCTGCTCAACGACTCCCTGGGCCATGAGCTGGGCAACCACCTGCTGGTGCAGACCGGGCGCAGGCTGAAAGAACTGGTGCGGGCTTCCGATGTGGTGACGCGTTTGGGCGGCGACGAGTTCGCCCTGATCTATGTCGCCGAGAAAGGCGAGCTGGGCGTCCTGAGTTTTGTGCGCCGGGTGCAGCAGGCCCTGGCCCAGCCGGTCAGCTACCAGGACCTGGAGGTCACGGTGACCGGCTCCATCGGCATTGCCTACATTGCCACCCAGGCCGGTCAGGCGTTCAACAAGGACGATCTGCTGCGCAATGCCGAGCTGGCCATGTATGCGGCCAAGCGCGCCGGCAAGGGGCGCTACAGCCTGTTCAACGATGCCTTGCTCGGCGATGTGCAGGAACGCATGTTGCTGGAGCAGCAGCTGCGCGAATGCCTGCGCCAGGATCAGCTCGAGGTCTGGTTCCAGCCCATCATCGATGTGCGCAGCGGCGAGGTCGCCATGTTCGAGGCCCTGGCGCGCTGGCCGCTGGACGGAGGCTACTGCTCACCGACCCGCTTCATTCCGGTGGCCGAGGAAACTGGGTTGATCAACGAGCTCGGCGCTGCGGTCGCGCGCAAGGTGATCGCCGCCTTGCCGGCCCTGCTGGCCATCAAGGCCCGGCATGTGGTCAACGTCAACCTGTCGCCGCGCCAACTGATGAGCCGGCATTTGGTCGAGCAGATGTGCAGCCTGGTCGATGGCGCCGGACTGTCGCGCGACAGCATCCACTTCGAGCTGACCGAATCGGCCTTGGCCAGCAATGCCGACTTCGCCAAGCAACAGCTCGACGCCCTGGCCGCCGCCGGCTTCCATCTGCACCTCGATGATTTCGGCACCGGCTACTCCTCACTGCATCGTTTGCAGAGCCTGCCCTTTTCCACTCTCAAGTTGGACCGTTCCTTCGTTGTCATGCTGGGCGAAGGTGACGCCCGCATTGCTCGCGCCATCATCTCCTTGGCCGAGCAGCTGGGCATGCAGGTGATTGCCGAAGGCATCGAGACCGTGGCGCAGCAGCAGCGCCTGCAGGAGCTCGGCTGCCACCTGATCCAAGGTTATTTGCACGCAGAGCCCATGCCCTTGGACGCGCTGCTGGCCTGGCTGGCAGCGCGCGAGTTGGCTTGATCCGCTTGGCCGGCTCTTGCTACCCGAGGGTGCATGGCGTGCGACTCTGCAGCACCTTGCGTCAGTCGCGCGCGAGCTGCTGCGCGGACCCTAAGCTGCCGAGCACTCTACCTTTGTAGCGCACCGCTGGCGTGCTGCGTCCGCCCATGACTGACCCGACCAAGGCAATGACGATGGCCTCCGCCCTAACTCCCCAACTGCGCCTGCCCGGGCTGGACTTGTTGCGCGGCCTCAGCATGCTCGGCATGGTGCTGGTGAACTTCCGCCTCGCCATGGGTGTGGATGCTCCCACGTCCAGCTTGCTGGGCCGAGCTTTCCTGGCCCTGGAGGGGCGCACTGCCGCCATCTTTGTGGTGCTTGCTGGCATGGGCCTGGTGCTGGGCGCTGCCCGCCAGAGCCCAGCTCAGGCGCGTGCCCAGGCCTGGCGCCGGGCGTTCTGGCTGGCCCTGCTTGGCTTGCTCAATGTCACGGTATTCCCGGCTGACATCCTGCATTTCTATGCCTGCTACTTCGCGCTCGGCGCCTTCTTTCTGGGCGTGCCGGCGCGCCACTGTATGTTGCTGGCCCTGCTCTTGCCCTGGCTCTATGTGCTGGCGCTGCTGAACTGGAATTACGAGCAAGGCTGGGACTGGGCCACGCTCAGCTATGTGGACTTCTGGCAGGCCGAGGGCTTTGTGCGCCATCTGCTGTTCAACGGCTTTCATCCGATCCTGCCCTGGATGGCTTTCTTCCTTTGGGGCATGGCGCTGGCCGGCCTGCCTCTGACTGAGCGTCGTTGGCAAGAGCGGCTGGCTTGGGGTGGCGCGCTGGTCTTCCTGGCCTGCCTGGTCTTGCGCGAGGCCTTGCCCCGGTTCTGGCCGGCCGCTGCGCCCTGGCTGGGCAGCTCGCCCTTGCCACCGACGCCGCTCTATATGTTCAGCGCCGGCGGGCTGGCCACGGCCTTGATCGGGGCCGCGCTTCTGTGGGCACCGAACTGGCCCGCCCTGCGTGCGCTCGGGCGCAGCACCCTGAGCGTCTATCTCGCCCACATCGTGCTGGGCATGGGCACGCTGGAGGCCATGGGCTGGCTGTCCGGGCGCAGCCTGGCCGAGGTGGCGGCCGCCGGGCTGCTTTTCGGTGCCCTGGCCTTGGTGGGCAGCTGGGCTTGGCTGCGCCGTTTTCCGCAAGGGCCACTGGAGATGCTGATGCGGCGACTCAGCGCTGCGCCTGCAGCCGCGCAACCAGCATCGCCTGTTTCAGGCTCGGGCTAAGCCACTCGCGGAGCATTGCTTCGGCCGCGATTTCAAAGCGCACAGTCGCGCGGTGCCCGCTTGATAATCAAGGTCATGAGCAGCGCGGCCCCATCTCTTCCTGTGTTCGACCCGCTGGAGATCACTCGCTGGCTGGCCAGCCAGGAGCCGGCCGGCTCGCCCGCTGCAGCCGTGAACGAGCTGTTCACCTTGCTGTACGACGAGCTCAAGCGCGGCGCCCGAGCCCAGATGCGCAAGGAATACGCCGGCCACACGCTCAGCGCTACTGCTCTGACCCACGAGGCCTGGGAGCGCCTGGCCGCCCAGACCCGCACCCAATGGCAGAACCGGGCTCATTTCCTGGGCATGGCCGCCCTCATGATGCGGCGCATCCTGGTCAACCATGCCATGGCCAAAAAAGCGCTCAAGCGCGACGTGCCCTTGGTCTCCTTGACCCTGACCGAGGCACAGCAGGTGGCCGCCGTGGGCGAGAGCCCGGAGCTGCTGCGCGTTCACGAAGCCTTGCTGGCTTTCGAGCAGGTCGACGCACGCGCCGCTCAAGTGGTTGAGCTGAGGTTCTTCGGCGGGCTGGAGATCGAGGAAATCGCCGAGCTGCTGGCCCTCTCGCCCGCCACCGTCAAGCGCGACTGGGCCCTGGCCCGGGCCTGGTTGCACCGGGAGCTACAGGCCTGAGCGCAGGCCGCAGCGTTCCCGCGGCGGCGTCCAATCAGCTGCGCAGCTCGGCCGGTGGCTGCAGCATGCCGGCCAGGCTGTGCGCCATGCCCGTGATGCCCTCGTTGCTCAGGCCCGCGTCCTTCATCACCGCGTCGACGATGGGCTTGGCGATCTGGTACTGCAGGGCCGAGTTCATCACCTGCTCGGGGAAGGTGCCGTTTGCCTGCGTGCCGCCGTTGGCGCCACCACTCGTGCTGCCCGAGTCCCCGGCGGCTCCTGGCATGCCATTGACCTGGAAGATGCGGATCGAATCGATTTTCTCCATCGGCCGCACCGCCTGCTCGATGATCTGCGGCAACTGCTGCAGCAGCAGGGTTCGCACCTGCAGGTCGATCTGCGCGGCCGACAAGGTGTTCAGCGCCTCGTTGATGGCGCGCCGGCCTTCGGCTTCGGCCAGGGCGGCCGCCTGCTTGGCGCGCGCCTCGATGGTCAGGGCTTCGGCGCGGTCCAGCGCCGCTTCCTTCTCGGCCGAGGCCGACACCCGCACCGCGATGGCCAGCTGCTCGGCTTCCTTGCTCGCCTCGATCAGCTGGATGTTCTTCTCCCGTTCGGCCACGGCCACCTGACGGGCGGTGTTCACACCTTCCTCGGCCTTGACCGCATCGGCACGCGCCTGGTTGGCCAGGGCATCGGCCACCGACTGTTCCTTGCTCTTGTTGGCAATCGCAATTGCCATGTCCTGGCGGGCGATCTCCACCTGCTTGCGCTGCTCGGCGCGCTGCATTTCGGTCTTGCGCTCGAGCTCGATCTCGCGTGTCTGCACGACAAGGTTCTTCTCGATCTCAGCCGATTTGATCTCGCGCTCGGCCTCAATCTTCTTCTGCCCGACCTGGCGTTCGGCCTCGATCTTGGCCGCCTCGGCCTCGCGGCTGCGCTCGGCCTGTTGGGTGGCGATCTGGGCCGATTGTTCGGCCCGCGCGGTCTCGACCTGGCGCTGCTGGGCCAGGGTGGCGAATTCCTGGTCCTGCTCGATGGTCAGCTTCTGGCGCTGCGCTTCCAGGTTCTTGGTGCGCACCTGCATCTCGGTTTCCTGCTCGACATCGTTGCGCTGCTTGCGGCGCGCCTCGGTCTGCTCGGTCAAGCGGGTCAAGCCCTCGGCGTCGAAGGCATTGTTGGGGTTGAAGAACTGCTTGTCGGTCTGGTCCAGGCTGGTCAGCGAGACCGATTCCAGCTCCAGGCCGTTCTTCTCCAAATCCTCGGCCACCGCGTTCTGTACCGCCTGCACAAAGTCGCGGCGTTTGTCCTGCAGCTCCTGAATGGTCATGGTGGCGGCTGTGGCCCGCAGCGCGTCGACGAATTTGTCTTCCACCAGCGACTTCAGGGCCTCGGGCGCCAGGGTGCGCGTGCCCAGGGTCTGGGCCGCCGTGCTGACGGCCTCGGCCGTCTGCTGCACGCGCACAAAGAAGGCGGCAGTCACGTCCACCCGCATGCGGTCCTTGGTGATCAGGCTCTCGCGTTCGCGGCGCATGACTTCGAGCTTCAGCGTGTTCATATTGACCAGCACGCGCTCATGGAAGACCGGCAGCACGATGGCGCCGCCGTCCATGATGACCTTCTGCCCGCCCAGGCCGGTGCGCACGAATGCGGTCTCCTTGGTCGAGCGCTTGTACAGCCGTGCGAACACCAGGCCGATGGCAAACAGGCCCAGCAGGGCGATGCCGGCGATGCTGCCGAGTTCAATCAAATTGTTGTCCATGGCTTTCCTCTTCCTCCTTGAAACAGTTGCGCGCCTCAGCGCTCGACCAGGCCCGGGTGCGGGTTGCGGATGGCGCGGTAGACGGCGCCGTTCTTGCGCACCAGCAGCAGCTCGCTGCCTTCTTCGAATACCTCGTCCGGCAGGTCGGGCTCGACCAGCAGGTGGTGGACGCGACCATGCTCGTCGCGCACCCGCGCCTGGGCGGCCAGGCCCTGGCGGGCGTGGCCGGCATAGACGGTGGCGATCCGGCCCAGCAGGCTCTGGGCACTCACCGCCGTGCTTTCGTCGCGCGGGATGATGTGGGCCACCAGGGCACCCAGGGCGCGTGTCGTGGTCAGGCCTGCCGGCACCGCCGCCAGCCCGGCCATCCAGGCCGGCAGGTAGTGGCCGACCAGACCTCGGCTGACCATCTGCAGGCTGTAGCCGAACAGGGCATAGCCGGTCAGGAACAGCAGCAGCACGACCAGGGCTGGCACGCGGCCCAGATGCAGCCAGCCCAACACCCGGTCCAGCGCGCCGTCATGGCCAGCTTCGGGCAGCCAGTCGTCTAGCCAGTTGCTGGGGCTCATGGAGATCATCATGCCCAGGCCCTCCAGCAGGGCGATGCCGACGATCAGGGCAAAGGCGATGCCGAAAGGCAGGTTCTCCGGGGTGGTGAACAAGCTCATGCCTGGCCGTCCGCGTTGGGCAGCTTCAGCTGTGCCAGGCGGGCCTCGATCTGCGTTTGCCGCACCAGTTCCTCCAGCGTCTGCAGCTTGCTGGCTTCCTCCAGCCGGCCGGCGCGGGCCACGCCACCGAGCCCGGTCTGGCGCTCATAGATGCGGTCAAAGGCGCCGGTGGCGCCGGCCATGCGCTGCTCGATCTGGGCTGCGCTGCTGCCGGGGTTGGCGGCCGTGCCGGCGCTGCTGGCCCGGCTCTGGCGGAACTGGTTCAGCGCCGCCTCCATCTCGCGCCGTTTCGCCAGCAGGGCGTCGACATAGCCGCGGTGCTCGCCTTCCTGCTGGGCCAGCTCGGCCAAGCTGGCTTCCAGCAAGGGCAGCTGGGCCTCGATGTCTAACTGGCGGCCGACCGCGGCGCGCGCCAGGTCCTCGCGGCGCTGGCCCAAAGCGGTGTCGATCTGTGCCTTCAGCGTGTCGTGCTGACGGTTCAGCTCAGCGTGGCGCTGCTGGGCCAAATGCCGGTTGGCGGTGACCGTGCCCAACTCGTGGCGCACCTCGTCCACCACCTGGTCGAGTTCGCGCAGCGCTTGCTCCATCAGCGCCTCGGGCGCGCGGTCCTCGATGCGGTCCAGCAAGGCATGCACGCCACCGGCCATTGCACGGGTGACGCGGGATCTCAGGGTCTCGGCCATATCAGTCTCCTTGGGGGCTGCTGTGTTGCAGACGTTGGATGGCTTGCGCCAATTGCAGGGTGCCGTTCAAGTGACGCTGCACCACATCGGGGTCGAAGGCCGCAGCGCTGGGCGTGGTGGCTTGGCGCAGCAGCGATTCGGTATGGGCCAAGCTGCGGCGTACGAGCTTGTCTTCCAGCTGGGCTGCCTGCTCAAAGTTGCCTACCTCGGCGCTGATCAGCAGGGCCATGGCATGGCTGATGTGTTCCAGGGCCTGGCTCAGCACCTCGGAGTGCCGGCCGGTTTCAGCCTCCAGCAGGGCCAGGGCATTGCGTGGCCGGGCGGCCAGATCGCGGCACCAGGCCAAGGCGGTGACGAAGTCGAAGGCTCCGTCGTGCTGGCGCTTCAGCTGGCCCAGCAGCACCCGCAGTTTGTCGCTGTTGGTGTTGGCGCCTTCCACTTTGAGTTGGGCCAGCCAGAGGTAAAGATCGCTGGGGATGCGCGCCGACAGCGGCTCCATCGTCGTGCTCGGGACTTGCGTCATGGACCTGCTCCTGCGGGCCTGTGGAGACCCGATGCGAGGCAGTGTATTCGTTTGAATTCAAATGACAACACCCCCGGAAGGGGGTGTCGAATGGGGCTGTAGCTGCGGCGCTGTGCCGCTTTCTCTTCAGCGCTTCAGCCCTGCCTTGATCAGCAGCAGCCGCTGCCACTGGGCCTGTAGCAGCTCGGGATTGGGGTCGTGGCCGGCACGAGGCACGCGGGTCAGGGTCTTCTCGGGCGCGCTCAAGGTGTTCACCCAGGCCTCGGTGACGTCTGGGGTGGTCAGCAGGTCTTGCTCGCCCTGGATGAAGTGCAGGGGCAGGCGGTAGACCCGGCCCAGGCGGTGCAGGTCCAGGGTGGACAGCATGCCGTCGCCAGCCAGGCCGACGAACTGCAGGAAGGAGTAGTCCTCGCCCGCTTCGAGCGCGGCCTGGGCACGGGCCTCCTGGTACGGCGCCTCGGGCTGCCACCAGTGGCGGGGCGCCGGCGTGCAGGCTTGCGCTTCGAGCTTGCGGATGGCGCGGCGCAGCACGCCGAAGGCACGCGGGTCGCGGTGCGGCGGCGGGCCCAGGGCGCGCAAGGCGGCAGCGGTGGCCGAGTCCCCTGCCGCTTCAACGCGAGCCAAGGTCTGCTGGTAGCTGGCCAGCAGATTGGCGCGGCCGCTGACCAGCTGGGCCGTGCCGAGGTAGGCGGCGAACAGCTCCGGCTGGCGCTGCACCATGTGCACGCCCAGGGCCGAGCCCCAGGAGCTGGCGATCAGGATCAGCGGCCGGCCGCCGAACTCCTGCTTCAGCTGGGCGGCCAGCTCCAGGCCATCCTCGGCCATGCGCTCGATGCTCAAGGCCTCGGCCTCCTGCTCGGGCCGGCGGGCAAAGGTCTGGCCGGCGCCGCGCTGGTCCCATTGCACCAACACGAAGTCGCGGCTCCAGGCTCCGTACATGGCTTTGGCAAAAGGGCTGAGCGGATTGCCAGGCCCGCCGTGCAGGAACAGCAGCAGGGGTTGCTCGCGGTCCTCGCCATGCACGGTCACCCATTGCTCGATGCCGCCAATGCGGCGGAAGCTTTCTTCATGCACTGGCGGGCCGGCGTGGGCGGTTTGGCCAACAAAGCCGGTGGCGAAAGCGGCGATCAGGAGCGGCAGCAGCCGTGCGGCTTGTCTGCCGAGGCGACGAACGAGGGCGGCGAGTTGAAGAGCTTGGGCAAAAAAGGGGGGCATGGTCGTCCTGGCTGTGAAGCGGACCCCGGTGGGCCGGGGTTCTCGGTGCCGCCAGTCTTGCCGGAGCGCCGCTCTGAGGCGCCCCAAATCATGTTTTGAGCCCTGCGCCCCAGTCGAAACGAGACCTGGGGCACGGTTTCAGGGCGGCTCGGCGCCTTCGCGGTACTGGCTGGGCGTCAAGCCTGTGTGTTTCTTGAACACCCGGTTGAGCGAGCTTTTGCTGTTGAAACCAGCCTCCAAGGCCAGGTCAAGAATCGCCTTGTCCCGGTTCTCGGGCGCACGCATGCTGAGCTTGAGCGCCTCAACCCGATGGCCGTTCAGGAACTCCTGGAAGTTCAAGCCGCAGCTCTGGTTGATCAGCTGCGAGAGCTCGGCCGGCGTCAGCGCCAGATGCGCAGCCAGCTGTTCCAGGCTCAGCTCGCCTTCGCGGAAGCGCTGCTCCTGCGTCATGCTGGCCTGCAGCCGGGCCAGCGATTGCTCGCGCTCGTCCGGGTTCAGGCGGGGCGGCGTTTTGGGCCGGGGTGGCGTACTTTCAGACCGAGGCGCCAGCGGCGGCTGGTAGCCCAGGGGCAGGCGCATGGCGACGAAGGCCAGGCCATGGACAAAGGCGGTGAAGGCCAGGGCGGCGCACAGGTCTGAGCTCAGCGGCAGGGCCAGGCCCAAGTTCTCGGCCAGGAACAGCAGCGCCGCCAAGGCCAGGCCGCCCGCCAGCAGGAAGCTCAAGCCGGCCAGGCTGCGAACCAAGCTTGTTTGCAATGCAGCGGAGGCCGCCGCCTCTTGCTGCTTCAACGCTGCTCCAGCCTGGCGCAGCAGGCGCAGGCTCAAGAACAGATAGGCGGCCAGATGTGCCGCCTTGAACAGACCAAACACCAGCAGCGGCCCGGGCAAGGCCTGACTGTCGCCTTCGGCCTGCAGCTGGGGTGGCCAGATCAGCAGAGGCAGCCAGGCCAGGCTGGCCAGAGCGAAGGGAAGGCCATGCCAGGCGCTGCGCCGGTTCAAAGGTGGGCCCTGCTGCAAGAGCCGGCGCAGACTCAGCCACAGCAAGGGGCCCATCAGCAGGGGAAGGGGGCCCAGCAGGCGCTGTAGCCGCGGGGCTTGGTGCAAGGCTCCGTCCAGGTCCAGCCAGGCATGGGCCATGAACACGGCCAGCAGCAAGACCAAGGCCGCCAGGAGGCCCTGGCCCGGACGGCGCGCGCCGCCTTCGCGGCGCACGAGCAAGAGCGCGACGGCCAGCAGCAGACTCTGCGCCAGGGCAAGGGCCAGCAGGGACGAGGCCAGGGTGTGGGTCAGTGAAGTCGGCACGGCGGAGCCTGCACAATCATTGTCCTTGTCTTCATCACAGTGATGGTCGTAGTTTCGGGGCCCGCATGCCTCGCGTTTGAAAGGACTTGCCTGCCATGAACCTGACCATGATGCCCGCACTTGGCAGCGTAGCCGCACTCTTGCTGGTGCTGTCGGCGCCGACTTTTGTATTCGCCGCGCCGCCGACCGGCCCCAGCTTCGACTGTGCCAAGGTCCAGCCCGGCAGCATCGCCGCCCTGGTCTGTGCCGATGCCGGACTCGCGCAGTTGGACCAGCAGCTGAGTCAGGTCTACGGCCAGGCTTTGAAGAAGGCCGCCAAGGAGCGGCCGCCCCTGCTCAAGGCCGAGCAGCGCGGTTGGGTCAAGGGTCGGGACGAATGCTGGAAGAGCCAGGACAAGCCGGCTTGCGTGAAAGACAGCTACGTCCATCGCATTGCCGAGCTGCAAGCCCGCTACCGCCTGCTGCCTGCGCAAGGCCCCTTCCGCTGGGCCTGCGATGGCAATGCCGCCAAAGAGGTGGTGGTGAACTTCTTCGCCACCGAGCCGCCGACCCTGGTGGCCGAATTCGGCGACAGCAGCTCGCTGATGTTCGCCGAGCGCAGCGCCAGCGGCAGCCGCTACGTCGGCCGCAATGAGAGCTTCTGGGAGCACCAGGGGGAAGCCCGCATCGTCTGGGGCTATCAGGCGCCGGAGATGGTCTGCCGGCACCCCTGATGCAGGCAGGTCGGGTGCGGACTCAGTGCAGTCCGGCCGGTGACTTCAGCATCTCGTGGACATCGTGCGTCATCACCGCCAAAAAGCCAGCCAGGGCGATGTAGATGCTGGCGTACTCCCATTTGGTGGCGGCGGGCACGGCGTAGTAGCTCTGTGCCTCGGCGCTGTCGCTGCGGTACTTCCAGGCCTTCCAGAGTTGTGGCCAGGCCAGCAGGGCGATCAGCAGCAGCATGGGGCTGGGCCGCCACCAGAACAGGGCGCCCAGCACCGGCACGCCGAGAAACCAGATGCGGGGTGAGAGCACGGCCGTGATGCGGCCGCCGTCAAAGGGCGAGAGCGGGATCAGATTGAACAGGTTCAAAAAGAAGCCGCAGTAGGCCACGGCCAGCAGCCAGTTCGCGCCCCAGGATCGCGCCATGAAGTAGCAGAGCAAGGCGCCCACCGTGCCCAGCAGCGGGCCGCCCAGGCCGACATAGGCCTCGGTCTCGGCGTTGTGCGGCTGATCCTTGAGCTCGATCCATGCGCCGACAAAAGGGATGAAGGTGGGCAGTCCCACGTTCAGCCCTTTCTGGCGTGCGGCCAGGTAATGGCCCATCTCGTGGACAAACAGCAGGGCGATGAAGCCCGCCGCATAGCGCCAGCCGTAGATGAAGGCATAGACGATCAGCGACAGCAGCATGGTGCCGCCGCTGGCCAGCAGCTTGCCGAACTTGAGGCCCGAGAAGGCCAGCAGGAGCAGCTTGATCATGCCTGCGGCGGTTGTTCGAGCGCTTCGGGCTTCTTGCGCTGGAACCATTTGCGCACGCCGGCGCCGGCCAGGGCCACGGCCACGAAGATCACCTTGGCGAACTTGGCCACAAAGGCGAACACCACCGCCAGCAGGCCCAGCTTCTTGGCGCCCACGCCCAGCACCAGGGCGGCCAGGCCGTACTCGGCCACCTTGTCGGTGCTGCTGTTGAAATCGGCATAACGCTTGCCCTCGCTGAACTCCAGCGCGCCCAGCAAGGCCTGCGCCTCGGGCTTGTACTGCGGCAGCTGGGCCAGGCCGGTGATCAGGTTCAGGCTCAGATAGCCCTCGCGGCCCAGGGCGTAGGTGTTGTAGTTGACGCCTTGGGCCTCATCGGCCGGCGCGCCCTTGCCGCGCGAGGACATGGCCCAGACCAGGCGGTGGCTGTCCGAGGTGTAGAGCGGCTTCTCGGCCCAGCCGACGATCTCCAGCGGGCGCACGCCCATCTTGGCGCGCTCTTCATTGGCGGCCTCCGTGCCTTCGCGGAAAGACTTGAGCATCTCGTCGGCGTTCCAGTCCTTGGCGTCGTCGTCCTTGATGTAGCCGGCGGGCTCGAATCGCAGGGTGGCGAACCAGTCGGCCTCGCTGTCCTTGCCGGTGGGAAAGATCAGGCCGGCCAACTCCTGGTGCTCCCCGGGGTTGCCCATGGCGCGCAGCAGGCGTGCGGCCTGGGGTTGTGGGATGAACTGGCGATCGGCCGGTAGGTGCAGCACGGCCTGGCCGGCAATCGCGATGTCCTTGGGCCCGGTCTGCGCCGCCTGCTGGGCCTCGCGGAAGATGGCTTGCGGGTCGTCGGCGCGCGCCGGGGCAGAGGAGGCCGCGGCGCTGGTGTTACCGCCGCCGGTGTCTGCGGCTGCGGCGGGCAGGCCGCTCAGGCCGAGGGCGCTGCAGAGCAGGGCCAGGCGCAGTGCCCCGGTCAGGCGCGGAGAAAAAGGAAAAGTTCGGTTCATGTGTGGAGCTCCCTGCTTCCTGCGCCTGGGCCTGTTGAGGATGAATGTGTGTGATGGCCCCGCGCGGCGGCCGAGTCTAGCCGCAGCCACCCGAGCTGGCGCTCGCGGCAAACCCGGGATCGGCAGGGCCGTGTTCAGTAGCCGCTGGCCGGCAGTCGCGGTGCCACCAGGCGCCGGCCTTCATCGCCCTGCACCCGGCCGAAGCGCGGGCCGCCGGCTTCGCGTTGCGCATCCCAATCGGCCTGCGCCCGGGCCACCGCCGCACGGCTGAGGCCGACGAAGTTCCACCACATCTCGATCTCGGCCGGGAAGGGCTCGCCGCCCAGCAGCAGCAGGCGGCCGCCGGCGCTGAGGTGCAAGGACGCAGGCGCCTGCCCCGGCGCCAGATAGGCGAGCTCGCCCGTGCCCAGGGTCTCGCGGCCCAAGCCCAGCTCGCCTTCCAGCGGCAGCAGGCCATGCTCGAAATCAGGGCGCAGATCCAGCCGCAGCTCGACCGCTTCGTTCGGTGCGTGGATCTCCAGGCCCAGCAGCGGCGTGTACACCCGCGGCGGCGCCGTGCGGCCGGCGTGGCTGCCGGCCAGCAGGGTCCATTGCGCGCCTTGCTCCTGCCAGCGCGGCAGGCTGGCGTGGTGCTCAAAGGCCGGCGGCCGGTCTTCCTCGCCCGGGGGCAGGGCGATCCAGAGCTGGGCCGCGTGGATGCGCGCGGTGCCGGCGGGCGCATCCTCGGTGTGGACGATGCCGTGGCCGGCCGTCATCAGGTTCACCTCGCCGGGCCGGATCAGCTGCTCGCTGCCCAGGCTGTCGCGGTGCAGGATCTCGCCCTCGATCATCCAGGTGAAGGTCTGCAAGCCGATATGCGGGTGGCCGCCGACATGCAGGCCGCCGTTCTCCAGCGCCTGACCCTCAAATTGCACGGGCCCGATGTGGTCGAGAAAACACCAGGCGCCGACCCGGCGCCGCTGCGCCGTCGGCAGGGCGCGGCGTATGGTCAGGCCCTCGCCCAGCTCGGTGCGGCGGGCGTGGATGCGGTCGAAGGGGGCGGCGGGGGTGCTGCTGTCGCTGCTGTTGGTGTCGCTATTGCTCATGCTCTGGCTCATGCGAGGGCTGCGGGATGGCTGGGCGACATCATCGCCCGAAAAGAGCAAGCAAGGTCCGCGGCGCGGGGCCGCGCGGCGGGCCTTGCATGAGCATGCAGTCGGGTGAGGTTCCGGCTCGCCATCAGGCGGCGGCAGTTACTGCTGCGCAGCAGCGTTATGGATTTTCTGACCGCTCGTCTTGACGCAGAGCTGCCTCACTGGGCTCGTGACTTGTAAAAGCCGGCGCTGTTCGAGCGCCTTGCATCGAGAGGGGCGGGATGATTTGAGCAGTGGTGATGTCCGATGCCCGTTAATCGGCGCGCCGACTCCAGTGTGGGGGCAACGTCCAGAGAAACTAAAGCCAGCTGTGTTGTCATCAAAAGCCTTCAAATTCAAGGACTGACCCCGGCCGTGGACCTCGGCCGCCCATGTGACCCCGGCCGCCTCAGCGCGGCGCCCAGCGCGAAGTCCACGGCGGCCAGCGCATGCAGCCGCGTCGTGTCGAACAGCGGCAGGGCCACGTCCTCAGGCTGAAGCAGCAGCGGCAGCTCGGTGCAGCCGAGGATCACGCCCTCGGCGCCTTGCTGCTGCCACTCGGCGATCAAGGCCTGCAGCACGGCACGCGAGCGCTCCAGGCAGTGGCCCTGGCACAGCTCCTCGAAGATGATGCGGTGCACCTCGGCGCGGCCGGCCTCGTCGGGCGTCAGGCACTCGATGTCGTGGCGGGCCAGGTGTTCGCGGTAGAAGGGCTGCTCCATTGTGTAGCGCGTGCCCAGCAGCGCCACGCGCCGGACCCCGGCGGCCTGGATCGCGGCGGCAGTGGCATCGGCAATGTGCAGCAGCGGCACATCCAGGCGCGCCTGTACCTCGGGCGCGACCTTGTGCATGGTGTTGGTGCCAATCAGCACGCAGTCCGCGCCGCCGTCCTGCAGTGCACGGCCGGCACCGGCCAGCAGCTCGGCCAGCTCGTCCCAGGCACCGGCGCGCTGGCGCTCGGCCACCTGCTCGAAGTTCAGGCTGTGCAGATGCAGCGGCGCCGAGTTCAGCCCGCCCAGCCGGCGCGCCACCTCGCGGTTGATGATCTGGTAGTACAGCGCGGTCGATTCCCAGCTCATCCCGCCTATCAGTCCGATTGCCTTCATGGTTCAACTCCTGGTGTGGCCTGCGAGCGCCGCCGTGGCGCCTCATCGATGAACGGAATTGTCCGGACCCGGCACTGGCAAGGATTTGCCTTCTTTGCTCCAATGAGCGCAGAAATTAGAAATGGATTCCAAGAATGGCAAGCAAGCTGAAGTTGGATGCTATTGACGTGAAGATCCTCGATCTGCTGCAGCAGGATGCCGAGCAGCAGCTGGCGCAGATCGCCGAGGCGGTGGGCCTGTCCAGCACGCCCTGCTGGCGGCGCATCCAGCGGCTCAAGGAGTCCGGCGTGATCCGTCGCCAGGTTGCGCTGGTCGACGCGCAGGCGCTCAACGTCGGCGTGACCGTCTTCGTCTCCGTGCGCACCGCCACGCACACGCGGGAATGGTTCGAGCGCTTCTGCGCCACCGTGCAGGCGATCCCCGAGGTGGTCGAGTTCTACCGGATGAGCGGCGATGTCGACTACCTGCTGCGCGTCGTCGTGCCCGACATCGCCGCCTACGACGCCGTCTACAAACGCCTGATCGCTGGGACGCAGCTGTTCGATGTCAGCTCCAGCTTCGCGATGGAGGAGCTGAAGTTCACGACGGCGTTGCCGTTGGCGTATGTGCGGTGAGGGGGCGCAGAAGCAGGGTCATCTCGCGCTTCTGGTCCTGCGCTCAGCAAAAGCATTCAAAGGCAAGGCTTGACCCCAGCAGTGCTCTGGTTGAAATGAGATGCTCAATCCGACGCACTGGGGGTTCTGCCGCTCTAGGGCCGCGCTAGACATCGCGGCTATGCCTCAATGTTTTCAACTAAGCGTGCACGCTCTTCAACTGGGCAGGCGGCTGCATAGACCGCAGAGAGCTCCTCCCAGAGACCGTCCTCAGTCTTTGTCAGTTCAGTTGCTATTGCGTTTGGCCAATCGTGAAAATCCATATCCTGATGAAGTGCTGACCATTCAGACCAATTCAGGCCGTAGCGCGTTTGAAGGTGGGCGGTTACTGCAGACGACCCAAATACTTCCTGTTCCGGTGATTGAGTGCCTGGCAACTTCAATAAGCCCTGTCGTGTGTTCTCGCCCCGATCGCCATCTCGAACTCCGACGACTGGGAGTCCATCGTCACGGAACCTTTTCGTCATGCTCGCGACAACATCGTCGTTGCCAACAAATGTGATAGTTACCCCGCGCAACAAGACGGGTTTGGTGGCACGGACCAATTCCGTCAGTAGAACCTTTGCCCGCGCATCCTCCACGAGGACAGTTTTGGCTCGCGCGTGTCCAAGCGCCAGTTGACCAGTTGCCTCCGCTGAACTAGTCCGGTCACTGACGCAAACCTTTGAGCCATCTCGGTAGAGTAGCTTTCTTGACTGCCGAGGTAGTGCATTGAGGATTGACCGCGAGTGCGTAGTTAGGATGATTTGGTGCTTACGCCGAAGGCAGACTTCAATTAAGTACTTTGCCAACTCATGCTGAGCGTGTTCGTGCAGGGATGTCTCGGGCTCTTCGATAACAAACAGCGATTGTTCGGGAGCTGTTTCAAGACTATTAACAGTGTAAAAAACACGACCCTCTCCAAAGCCCATATTGTTCTCAGAGTACTTGGCGCCAAACTTTTTCGCAAACCCGATCTCAGCACTTCGCATAGCATGGGCTGCGGTCGCGGAACTTAGATTCTCGTACGGATGATTCAGTATTCGTGAGATGGCTAACCGAGCTGAATCCGGAAGTTCGGCTTCGTTAGTGATGCTGATCTCTTGTCCACGATAAATTGAGATGTCTCGTTGCTCGACCTTCGGGATATAGATCGTGAATCCTATGTACCTGCAGTGACGTTCCGGTTGCCGCTTGTAGCCTTCCCATTGAGACCCACGCCTACGTGTAACGGTAAGTTCTTGAAGGCGCTCCGGCGAAGCGGTGAAGTACTGATACTCAATCGACGCATCGTCTCGAAAAGGCTTTGGATCGGCTTTTGAGACGGGAAAGTAGTTGGCAATGATGTGCCGTTTGTATTTTTCAGACTCAGTCACGGGTTTTTTGTAGGCCGCCGTTGCGAGTTGCGCAACGGTGGATTTTCCTGTTCCGTTTAGACCACTGATTGCAGTGATTGGCGACTCTATACTGAGAGACAGTTCATCTAGGCCGCGAAAGCCCCGAATAATTATTTTGGCAAGCGCCGGCCCGAAGTTTGAGTAGCGCTGTCGGGCGCCAAATAATCGTTGAAGTTCTTGACGGGGATCTGGCATAGTGTATTTCTCAGTGCCTAACTCTGGTGATCGGGGTCAAGTCTTAAATGCTAAGTCGGAACGTTTGGCGCGTTAGCGTGATCGGGGTCAAGTCTTAAATGTTAAGTTGGGACGTCTGGCGCGTTAGTTGGGGCGTTTAGGAGTGCGGGGAATTAACATTTAAGACTTGACCCCGAATTTTAAGACTTGACCCCGAATTTCGAATTTCGTGACCCCGAATTTCGAATTTTTGAATGTTCACGACGACGTTTTTGTTGTCTTGTGTCCGGTGAGTGGGCGGGCAGCGCCAGAGCGTGCGGATTCCGACCTGGTGGGCCCTGCATTCCGGGTTGCACTGACCAAGGCTGCGCGCATCGCTGGCGGGCTCAGGGCAAGCGATGTGCCGGCCTTAGGCAAGGTGAGGTCGTTGGAGCGCATGCCGACAGCCGACTGTAATCGACCCATATGCGACATCCGGCCGGGCGATCTTGGAGCCACAAAGCTGACTTGCAACCGTCCTGTCAGTGGGCCGGGCGTGAGACGCAATTGCCTCGGCGCGCCGGCCGCTCGAAAAGGTCGAGGTGCGACTGAAAACTACGCTCACTCGCGCGGCACCTCCTGCATGACGATGATGACGAGGACTGAACTATTCCAGAATGCCGGCGCCCACATTCTCCCGAACATGCACGCCGAGCGTGGATGCGAGCTGCTTGTACTCTTGTGGTAACCGACCTTGGAGCACCAGCATGACGTCAACCTTTGGGCAAGGTACGCTCCCCGAGACTTCCGCCTGAGCCTGCAATACGGCTCGGTACTTGACGACCTGAAAGATGCCGCGCCGATAGTCGTCCGGCATCGCGTCGGAGACCGTCGACTTGACTTCGACGCCAATCCAATGCGTCGGCGTCTCAAAGAAAACATCTATCTCGTCGCCGGACAGCAGCGCGTACTCTTCTCTCGAAATCCAGCCGCTACCATGGGCGCCAAATTCTGCGGGGTGGCTGGAGACGTATGCCTTCAGGGCCTTGTGCTGCTTCGACTCGCCCCCTGCCCAACCGCCAGGTTTAGGCCCTTTCTGGTCACCCAGGCCGGGCTCGATCGGCTCAATTCCCGCGCGCTTCAACACGTCGTTCCAGAGTCCGCCGAATCGCAGAATTCGATCGTACTCGGTGAAGAGCTTGGCGCGCTTTTGGTCGCGAGTCAGCGTGTCGTAATCAGTCCATCGGCCAACGATCCCTTCATCGGGCAGCCCTCGGTTCGGTCCTCTGGACAAAACGACGATCGTGGTCAGGAAAGGCACCTCAAATGGCCAGCCCGATGTGGCGCTCGCAATCAATTTGCTCACGAGCCCCAACACTCGGCCGAGGCCGCGAGCCCAGGGAGTTCCGCCATGAGTCCTTCTATCGAGTAGTTCCGCAAGCTCAAGATACGTCAGTGGTACCAACACTCCATCGCGCTGAGCAAGGACGTGCGAAATCAATATCGGAAGAGCTAGGCGAGCCTGACGCTCGGATGTGCTTAGATCCTCGTCATCAGCAAGCAGATAGTCCTCATCCAATCCGGGATTTGATTCATCGTCGGACGGCAAGGCATAGGTCGGCGGCATACCGTTTGAGGGGGCTGTCAACTCGAAGAGAATGCTCCCGTTCAATGACGGGGGTGTAGGCGAGTTGAATTTCTCCTGGAATGCTGCATCAAGGCCTAGGCTTTGCTCCATCGACTCCAACGTCAATCCAATGATCGGACGAAGCCGATAGACGCGATCGAGCCAGAAGTGCTTGATCGCGCGATCACCCCGCTCGAGTGCAGTCGGGTTTGGCTCCGCTTCGTAGCCATAGATTGGCGTTCTCTCACGAACGGCCTCATCGAGGTTCTGACGTGCTTGCCGCCGTCGCTTGCTAGCCGAACCCGTAGACTCACCCACCGGGTGACCTAGCCTCACAAAACGTCGCATGGTGCCGGACTGTTGATCAAGCACGTCAACGATGCGGTCGCTCCACAGCGTGTTGATCAAGGCGCTCTTATCGCGGGTGAATGCATTCCAGGGCGTATCGAGGCGCGCATATGTCGGCCCCCGATGATAGGTGTCGTAGCCCGAGACCTGCAGCCAGAACTTGTTAAGGTTTTTCTCGACGCGCTCTTCCATCATCTCCCTTTCCCTCACGGTGTCGACAATTCGCAGACGGGCCTGCTTCCCTCATTGTGCGTCGCTCTGAAGCAGTCACATTCAAACTCCGCTCCTGGCCGACAGCGGCCGATCATCAAAGTGCGGCCGAGCGTTCGCACTCGCTGCAAAACCGCAGCTGCCGCACCGCCATGCCCAGCCGCTTGCTCGGCGCAAACATGCGCTGAGATCAATGCCCCGATCAGCGCCTGCACGGCGGAGAAGAAATCGAACCCCGCATTGCCTCTGACTTCCTCCGTGTCTCCGTGTCTCCGTGACTCTGTGGTCGGTTCCGGCTGTTCAAACCCAAACGCAAACGCATTCCCAATCGCGCAAAGTCCCAAAGAAAAAGCCCGCCGTATCCGGGCGGGCTTTTACGCGCAGTTGAGTGCCTAACGATCAGGCCAGCTGCTTCCACTGCTGCATCAGCGATTCCCACTTGGCCTTGGCCGCGTGGACATGGCGCTCCTTGACATGGCCATAACCCCGAATTTCTTCGGGGATGCGGGCGATCTCGGTGGCCAGCTTCAGGCGCTCGGTCGTCAAGCCCTTGGCCAGGATGGCTTCGATGGCGGCGCGGTACTCGCCGATCAGGGCGCGTTCCATCTTGCGCTCGGCCGTGTAGCCGAAGACATCGAGTGCCGTGCCGCGCAGGCCCTTGAGCTTGGCCAGCAGGCCGAAGGCCGGGCGAACCCAGGCGCCCATCTGCTGCTTGACCAGCTCGCCCTTGGCGTTCTTCTTGGCCAGCAGCGGCGGGGCCAGGTGGTGCACCAGCTTGTAATTGCCTTCGAATTGACTGGCCACCTTCTCGACAAAGCTCTTGTCGGTGTGCAGACGGGCGACTTCGTATTCGTCCTTGTAGGCCATCAGCTTGAACAGGTACTTGGCTACGGCCTCGGTCAGCGCGGTGCTGCTCAGGCTGCCTTCGGCCGCGCGCACCTTCTCGACGAAGGCCTTGTACTGCTCGGCATAGGCTGCGTTCTGATAGCCGGTCAGGAAGTCCACGCGCTTGGCCACCAGCTCGTCCACGCTGGGGCGCTTGACGATGTTGATGACCTGGCGGGCGGCGTACAGGCCTTGCACGGCGGCGAGGTCGATGGCGCAGCGACGGCCCCACTCGAAGGCGGCCTTGTTGTTGTCGATCTGCACATTGTTCAGCTCGATGGCGCGCATCAGGGCGGCATAGCTCAGGGGCACGCGGCCCTTTTGCCAGGCATAGCCCAGCATCAGAGGGTTGGTGTAGAGCGAGTCACCGATCAGCTTGACGGCCACTTCTTCGGCGTCGAACAGACCCAGATGCTCCTTGCCCACCGCGGCCATGACGGCGGCTTCGCAGGCGGCGCCGGGGAAGCTCCAGTCGGCGTTGTTGACCAGGCTGGCGGTCGGCGAGCCGTGGGTGTTCAGCGCCACAAAGGTGTGGCCTTCGCGCATGACGGCCAGGGTGCTCTTGTTGGCGGCGACGATGGAGTCGCAGGCGATCACCAGATCGGCCTCGGCCGTGCCCACCTTGGTGCAGTGGATGGCGTCGGCGCTGTTGGCGATCTGGATGTGGCTCCAGGTGCTGCCGCCCTTTTGCGCCAAGCCTGCCGCGTCCTGCGTGATCACGCCCTTGCCTTCGAGGTGGGCGGCCATGCCCAGCAGCTGGCCGATGGTGATGACGCCAGTGCCGCCCACGCCGGCGACCACAATGCCCCAGGCCTTTTCGGCGTTAGGGATGATGGGCTGAGGCACGGCGCCGAGCGAGGCGTCGAAGGGGTTGAGGCGCTTGTCCTTCTTGGGTTTCTTCAGTTCGCCGCCTTCGACGGTGACGAAGCTGGGGCAGAAGCCCTTGACGCAGCTGTAGTCCTTGTTGCAGCTGTTCTGGTTGATCTGGCGCTTGCGGCCGAAATCGGTGTCCAGCGGTTCGATGGACAGGCAGTTGGACTGGATGCTGCAGTCGCCGCAGCCTTCGCAGACCAGCTCGTTGATGACCACGCGCTTGGCCGGGTCGACCAGCTTGCCCCGCTTGCGGCGGCGGCGCTTTTCGGTGGCGCAGGTCTGGTCGTAAATGATGGCCGTGGTGCCGGGGATCTCGCGGAACTCGCGCTGGATGGCGTCGAGCTCGTCTCGGTGGTGCACGGTCACGCCGGCGATCAGGGACACACCCATGTACTTCTCGGGCTCGTCGGTCACGATCACCAGCTTGGCCACGCCTTCCGAGATCAGGCTTTGCATGATCTGCAGCACGCTGTGGCCTTCGGCGCGCTCACCGACCTGCTGGCCGCCGGTCATGGCGACGGCGTCGTTGTAGAGCACCTTGTAGGTGATGTTCACGCCCGAGGCGATGCTCTGGCGGATCGCCAGGATGCCGCTGTGGAAGTAGGTGCCGTCGCCGAGGTTGGAGAAGATGTGCTTCTCGTTCGTGAAGGCCGACTGGCCCACCCATGGCACGCCCTCGCCACCCATCTGGGTGAAGGTGGCGGTGTTGCGGCCCGGCATCCAGGTGACCATGTAGTGGCAGCCGATGCCGCCCACGGCGCGCGAGCCCTCGGGCACGCGGGTGCTGGTGTTGTGCGGGCAGCCCGAGCAGAACCAGGGCGTGCGGTCGGCGCCGCCGGCGGTCTTCTCTTCGGCCTTGAGTGCGTTTTCCTTGCCGTCGATCAGGGCCACGCGGGCGTCCAGGCGGGCCGCCACATCGGCGTCCACGCCCAGCTTCTTCAGGCGCTTGGCAATCGCGCGGGCGATGATGGCCGGGGTCAGGTCGGCCTGCGGGCGCAGCAGCCAGTTCTTGCTCGGGTTGGCCATGCCCCATTCGCCGCCTGTGCTCCGTCCATCGCCGCTGTCGGCGTCGTCGTCGAACTTGCCCAGCACATGCGGGCGCACATCGGGGCGCCAGTTGTAGAGCTGTTCCTTGATCTGGTATTCGATGACCTGGCGCTTTTCTTCAACGACCAAGATCTCTTGCAGGCCGTCGGCGAAATCGCGGGTGATGGTCGCTTCCAGCGGCCAGACCACATTGACCTTGTGCAGGCGGATGCCGAGGCGACGGCAGGTGTCGTCGTCCAGGCCCAGGTCATGCAGAGCCTGGCGGGTGTCGTTGTAGGCCTTGCCCGAGGCGATCAGGCCGAAGCGGTCCTGTTTCGTCTCGATGACGTTGTAGTTCAGCTTGTTGGCGCGCACATAGGCCAGGGCGGCGTACCACTTGTGGTCCATCATGCGCGCTTCCTGGTCCAGCGGCGGGTCGGGCCAACGGATGTGCAGGCCACCGGCCGGCATGCGGAAGTCTTCCGGCAGGATGATGTTGACGCGGTCCGGGTCGACGCTGACCGAGGCGGACGATTCGACGATCTCCTGGATGGTCTTCATGCCCGACCACAGGCCCGAGAAGCGGCTCATGGCAAAGGCATGCAAGCCCATGTCCAGGATGTCTTGCACGCTGCTGGGGAAGAACACCGGGAAGCCGGCGGCCTTGAAGACGTGGTCGCTTTGGTGGGCGGCGGTGGAGCTCTTGGCGATGTGGTCATCGCCGGCAATGGCGATCACGCCGCCATGCTTGGCTGTGCCGGCCATGTTCGCGTGCTTGAACACATCGATGCAACGGTCCACGCCCGGGCCCTTGCCGTACCAGATGCCGAACACGCCGTCGAACTTGGCTTTTTCCTTGAACAGGTCCAGCTGCTGCGTGCCCCAGACGGCGGTGGCGCCGAGTTCTTCGTTGACGCCTGGCTGGAAGACGATGTTCTGCTTGGCCAGATGCTTCTTGGCCGCTTGCAGGGCCTGGTCGTAGCCACCCAGCGGCGAGCCGCGGTAGCCCGACACAAAGCCGGCGGTGTTCAGGCCCTGAATGGCATCGCGCGTGCGCTGCAGCATGGGCAGGCGAACGAGGGCTTGCACCCCGCTCATGAAGGCGCGGCCGCTGTCGAGCGCGTATTTGTCGTCCAGCGTGACCTTCTCTAGCGCACGCAGGATGTGGTCGGGCAGGGGAGCATTCATGTGGGGTGTCTCGGCTTGTCTCGGGGTGGAACCGGGCTGGCTGCTGCCGCTTGTGGCGGCCATGCTCCCGTGTGCGGGTGACCGGCAGTATGTCCGGTGCTGGGGCCTGATGTACAGAGGGCGCGGCCCGGCCGCGCCCGCGTCAGAAGGCAGGCAGAAGTGTAGGGAAAGGGCGGCGAGCGGTGCTTGCTATTTGGGCTTGCAAATTGGCTGCTTGAGCAATAATCTTTCCCGAAATATAAATTCGGGAAACAAATGGCAATCAGAAGGTCGTCGTCTGGTAAAAACCCGCAGTCCACCGACGAGGCTGCAGCGGCGCCGGGAGATGCCAGCTTGGCCGGTGATCAGCCCCAGGGTGACACCCTGGACCGCTATCACATCGCCATCCTGGCCGAGCTGCAGAAGGATGCGCGGCTTTCCAATGCCGAACTGTCGGCGCGCATCGGCCTGTCCACCGCGCCCACCTGGCGGCGCGTGCGCTGGCTGGAGGAGCAGGGCTTCATCACCGGCTACCGCGCCGAGATCGACCGCCGCAAGATCGGCCTCGGCGTGCTCGCCTTTGTGCGCGTGGACGCCGACCGCAACACCGGCACCTCGACCAAGCCCTTGGAAGACGCCATCCGCAAGCTGCCCGAGGTGATTTCCTGCCACTACATCTCGGGCGCCGGCACCTTTGAGCTGCAAGTGCTGGCCACCGATCTGGAGGCCTTCAGCCGGTTTACCATCGACACCCTCTTGCACCTGCCTAACGTCAAGGATGTGCACACCAGTTTTTCGCTCGGTGAAGTGAAGGCTGGGGGTGGCGTGCCGCTGCGGCATTTGCGGGCGGTCTGAGGCCGGGTATCTGATCGAAGGAAGCCATCCCATGCCTTTGCCAGAGTTCGATGCGACGGCTTTTCGCAGCAGCCGCGCCCTGCGCCGCGCCATGAAGGCGGCTTGGCGGCGCGCCGATGGCGAGCACTCGGGTGCGCGCCTTTTGGGCCAGTTCCTGTTGGGCCTGCTGCTGTGCGTGCTGCCCGTCTGGTGGCTGGGCCTGTGGGGCGCGCTGTTCAGTGCCACGGCGCTGACCTATCTGCTGCTGCCGGCCCTGCTGTCCGGCCTGGCCGAACTTTGGGCCTGGGCCGCGCCGGCACGTTGGGCCGATGTTCAGGGGCAGCGCTACAGCTTCATGGGCGCCTACCTGCACATCGAACGCGACTTGGACGGTCAGCCCTGGCTGAGCTGCGAGGAGGTGCGCCGTGCCGGGGTGGACCTGCCTGAATCCTGGATCGTGCAAGCCCGGCTGGACCCGGCCCGTTGCCGCATGGACGCCAGCGGTCGCCGCCTGCAACTGCGCGCGGACGCCTTGCTGGCCGGCCTGCAGGGCACGGCCCAGCCGCGCGGCCACAAGTTCGCGCTCTGGCTGCAGCGCGTGGTCATCTATCCGGCCGATCGGGCGGCGCGGCGGCGCTGAAAGCTTCTCTGTCGGCGTAGGCTGGTTTTCCCTGACGCGAAGTGAGGCGGAACAACTCTATATTCCGCTCCCCGGCTGAACCGACCGTTAGGGCGGAGCTTGGCTGGAGCCGTCGCGGGCTTTTTCTTCGTGCCTTGTCTGCACGCAGAGGTCTGCGCTCACCACATCGATCGAGGAGGAGACCGTTCCCATGAAACTCAAGACCCACAGCCGCTTTCGTCTTGCAGCCCTGGCTTGTGCCGCTGGCGCCTTGAGCGCCGGCGGTGCCGCGCAGGCTGCCAGCTACCAATTCAGCGGCGACATCAGTGCCAGCCCGACCTTCCAACGCCTGATCGGCAGCGGCCCCAATTTGTCCACCGTGGCCAATGCGGTGCATTTCAATGCCTTCGAGTTCAGCGTCAGCCAGGCCGGCAACTACAGCTTCGAGAGCCTGGTGCCCGGCGACACCGGCACCACCGGCGGCGTCTGGGACAACTACCTGTTCCTCTACCAGACCGCATTCAACCCGGCTGACGCACGCGTCAACATCCTCAAGGGCGTCAGCGGCCTCGGTTTCGGCCCGGCGACCATGAACTTTGACCTGAACACGGGCGGCCGCTATGTGCTGGTGACCAGCGGCTATCTGAACAAGGACATGGGCAGTTTCGTCAACACCATCAACGGTGCCGGTCAGGTGTCGCCGGTGCCGGAGCCCGGTGCTGCTGCTTTGTTGCTGGCCGGGCTGCTGGCCTTGGCTGCCGTCGTGGCCACGCGGCGACGCGACGCCTGAGTCTGGGCTGGGGTCGGGGCCGGGGTTGCCGGCTTTGGTCCCTGCAGGCAGGTGCTTCAGGGCGCGATGCGCGCACAGCGCCCAATGCCGGCCCTGCAGCCGGGGCCAGCCTGATAGTCTGGGTCTTCACTTCGCGAACTCCCGGACATGAGCGTCAGCGCCCGCCTGCCTTTCAAGCATTTCCTGCTCGCCCTGGCCGTGGTGGCCATCTGGGGCAGCAATTTCGTCGTCATCCGCCTCGGACTCGACGCCTTGCCGCCCTTGTTGTTCGCCACCTTGCGCTTCAGCTTGGCGGTGCTGCCGGCCCTGTTCTTCATCCAGCGGCCCGACTTGCCATGGCGCAATCTCGCCAGCTATGGACTCTTGATCGGCGTCGGCCAGTTCGGCCTGCTGTTTCTGGCCATGCGCGGGCCGCAGCCCGCCATCTCGCCCGGCCTCGCTTCGCTGGTGATTCAAACGCAAGTCTTCTTCACCTTGATGCTGTCCATGCGCGTGACGCGTGAGCCGGTGCGGGGCTATCAGTGGCTGGCCCTGGGCCTAGCGGCCTCGGGCATCGCCCTGATCGCCAGCCACACCGATGGCAGTGCCACGCCGCTGGGCCTGGCCATGGTGCTGGCCGCTGCCTTCAGCTGGGCCTGCGCCAATATGGTGGGCAAGCAGGCCGGGCGGGTGAATATGCTGGCCTATATGGTCTGGACCAGTGTCTTCGCCGTGCCACCCTTGCTGCTGCTGTCCCTGCTGGTCGAGGGACCGCAAGCCATGGCGGCGGGCTTGCACAAGGCGGATCTCGGCACCTGGGCGGCCGTGCTCTGGCAGGCTCTGGGCAACACCTTGTTCGGCTACGCCGCCTGGGGCTGGCTGCTGGCCCGCCATGCACCCGCCACGGTCGTGCCCATGGCCTTGCTGGTGCCGGTCTTCGGCATGAGCACTGCGGCCCTGGTCTTGGGTGAAAGCCTGCCCGCCTGGAAGTTGATCGCCGCCGGTTTGGTGCTGGCTGGCCTGGGGCTGAATCTGCTGTGGCCTTTGCGCAAAGGGAGAACGCAGGCGGCATGACCCAGCGCACAGTCAAGGCCCTGGAGCTGCCTTAGGCTGGGCCCATGGACATATCGAATACCCCACGCTTCCAGTTTTTCACCGGCAAGGGCGGTGTGGGCAAAACCTCTTGCTCCACCGCCACCGCCCTGGCCCTGGCCGATGCCGGCCAGCGCGTGCTGCTGGTCAGCACCGACGCGGCCTCCAACCTCGACGAGATGCTGGCCATCCCACTGCGCCAGCAGCCAGTGAATGTGCCCGGGGCGCCGGGCCTGTCGGTCATGAACATCGACCCCAATCAGGCCGCCGAGGACTACCGCCAGCGCGTGCTGGCCCAGCTGGGCGCCGGCGCCAGTGCCGCCGAGCAGGGCACGGTGCGCGAGCAGCTCAGTGGCGCTTGCACCACCGAAATCGCGGCTTTTGACGAGTTCGCCAGCCTGCTGGCCGAAGGCGCGCCCGGCTATGACCACATCGTCTTCGACACCGCACCCACGGGCCACACCCTGCGCCTGCTCAGCCTGCCCAAGGCCTGGAGCGGCTTTCTGGCCGACAACGATCGCGGCGCTTCCTGCCTGGGCCCGCACTCGGGCTTGAAGATGCAGGAGGCACGGTTCCAGGCCGCGCTGGCGGCCTTGTGCGACCCGGCGCTGACCGAGGTGGTGCTGGTGGCTCGACCCGAGCGCGGCGCGCTGGACGAGGCCGCGCGCAGTGCCGTCGAGCTGCAGAGTTTGGGGCTGAAGCGCCAGCGTCTTTTGGTCAACGGCGTCTTCCATGCCAGCGTTTCGGATGACCCGGTCGCGGCCGCGCTCGAGGCCCAGGGCCAGGCGGCGCTGGCCGCCATGCCCGCGGCCTTGGCCGCACTGCCGCGCCGCGAGTTGCCGCTGCGGCCAATGGACATGGTGGGCCTGGCCGCGCTGCGCGCCTTGTTTCAAGATCCCTCCGCAACGTTGCCGGCCCAAGCTTTGGGCGCTTCCGCCTTGGCGGCACCCGATGAGGCCGCCCGCCTGTCGGCCCTGTGCGATGAGCTGGCCGCCGCCGGCCGGGGTCTGATCCTGGTCATGGGCAAGGGCGGCGTGGGCAAGACCACCATCGCCGCCGCCCTGGCCATTGGCCTGGTGCGGCGCGGCCATGCGGTGCACCTCAGCACCACCGACCCGGCCGCCCATGTGCTGCCCACGCTGCAGGGCGAAGTGCCCGGTTTGCGCGTCGATGCCATCGACCCCAAGCGCGAGACCGAGGCCTACATCGCCAAGGTCATGGCCCACAAGGGCCGCGATCTGGATGAGGCCGGCCGCGCCTTGCTGCTGGAAGACCTGCAATCGCCCTGCACCGAAGAGGTGGCGGTGTTCCACGCCTTTTCGCGCGTGGTCAGCGAGGCGCGCAGCGCCTTTGTCGTGCTGGACACCGCGCCCACGGGCCACTCCCTGCTGCTGATGGATGCCACCGGCGCCTACGACCGCCAAATGCGCCGTGAATTGCAGGGCGGTGGTGGCGGTGGTGGTGGTGCGAGCGCACGACTCATCACACCGCTGATGCGCCTGCAAGACCCGGCCTACACCCGCATCCTCTTGGTCACCCTGGCCGAGCAGACACCGGTCTCGCAGGCGGCGGCGCTGCAAAGCGATCTGCGCCGCGCCGGCATCGAGCCCTTTGCCTGGATCATGAACCGCAGCCTGCTGGCCGCCGGCGCCCACGACCCGCTCTTGAGTGCCCGTCTGGCCGGTGAGCAGAAGCAGATGCAGCGCATCGCGGACGAGCATCTGGCGCAGCACCTCTTCTGGCTGCCCTGGTGCGCGGTGCCGCCGGTCGGCATCCCTGCTCTGGCCGCGCTGGCGCGTTAGGCCGGGTCGGCCTATGCTGGGCGCATGAACGCATCCCACTTGCTTCCTCGCCGTGCCTGCTTGCTTCTGAGTGCACTGGTCCTGATGCCGCTGCTCGGCTGGGCTCAGCCCGCGGCCAAGCTGCCGCCCCGCAACCTCTGGGTTGAGATGCGCTGGGTGGACAGCCGCATGGACGGCGCCAGCCTGGCCGGCGTGCGCGACGGCGCCGTGGTGGTGGGCACGGGCGGCAGCGTCTCGCCCACGCCCGGTGTGAGCCTGAGCACCAGCAGCCACAGCCAGAGTGGCCAGCAGACCCAGCGTGTGCTGGTGCTGAACGGCCGACAGGCGCAGTTCCAGCTCAACGAGAAAGTGCCGGTGCAGTGGGTCGATGTGTCGGTGCAAATGGACGGCGCGGCGGCGGCCGGGGGCGGCGCGCCCAATATGGCCGACGCCCGGGTGCGCGCCCAGCCGCGCAGCGGCTTTGTCGAACAGACGCGTGGCTTCACCGTGGCCGTGTTCTGGCCCGGCGGCCAGCAGCCGGCGCGCCTGGACCTCAAGGTGCAAACCCCCTCGGGCGAGCCCGGCCCGAACGGCCAGCCGGCCGGCCAGACCCAGCTTGACAGCAGCGTGCAGCTGCGCCTGGGCGAATGGCTGACGGTGGCGCGCACCGGTGTGGCGGTGCAGGCGCAGGAACGCGGCGTGCTCAGCACCCGGGCGGCCGAATCCCAGACCCAGCGCGAGCTGCAGCTGCGCGTCGACCTGGCGCCTTGAATGGGCGCAAGGCGCCGCCCATCGTGCGCTGCTTAAGCGAATCTTGAGGGTTCAGTGCGTCTGATTTCGCAGTGGCCCTGCTAGGCTCAAGCGTCATCGTTTGAGCTCCTATTTTTGCCATGCTGTTGTCTGCCCGCCGCCCCTTCTTCGTCGCCACCAGTCTTGCGCTGGCCCTGTTGGCCAGCTTCGCCCAGGCGGCGGAGCCGTCCTACCCCCGCTTCGGCGGCAAGCCGCTGCCGGTCGAGCGCACCAGCGCCAAGGTCGTGGGTGTCTATGTGCCCATGTGGGAAAGCGCCGGCCACGTCGACCGCATCCCGGCCGGCAGCGTCACCCACCTGCTGTACTCCTTTTTGCGCCTTTGCGGCCCAGGCCAGATCGCCAAGGACGCAGCGCGCTGCGTGGGAAAACAGGACTTTCAGCTCAGCACCGGCGGCGCCGAGAAAACTTTCGACGCCGCCTTTGCGCGCTTGAAGGCGCGCGAGCCCCAGGTCAAGGTGCTGGCCTCGGTCGGTGGTTGGGGTGGCTCGGACGGCTTCTTTCACATGGCACCGGATGCCGCCAAGCGCGCGGTCTTTGTCGAGTCGGCCCTGCAGTTCCTGCGCGATCACCCGAGCTTTGACGGCATCGACATCGACTGGGAGCACCCGGGCGACAACGGTTCCGCCAACGGTGTGCCCCTGGGCAGCCCGGCCGATGGCCAGGCCTATGCCGATCTGATGGTCGACCTGCGCCGCGGCCTGCAGCGCCTGGAGGCCGAGACCGGCCGGCCCTATCTGCTGAGCACGGCGATCAACAGCGGCGAGGCGGTGGTCCAGCGCATCAACTTCAAGCAGGCTGCGCCTGCGCTGGATCTCATCTTCATGATGACGTACGACTTCTACGGCAACTGGTCACGGGGCGCGGGCCACCACAGCAGCTTGATGAGCAGCCGCAGCGCGGCCGGAATCGAGGCCGACGACAGTCTCGACCGCTCGGTGCGCAACCTCGAGGCCGCCGGTGTGCCGCGTGCCAAGCTGGTGGGCGGCGTGGCCATGTACGGCCGTGGCTTTGCCGGCGTTGATCGCCCGCAGACGGGTGCTCCCAAGACCGGCGGCTACCCCGGCGCCGATGGCTCGGCCGCTTACCGCGAAATCGCCGCCCGCTACCTCGGGCCCAAGGGCCAGGGCGTGAACGGCTACCTGGCCAAGTTCGATGCTCAGACCCAGTCCTGGAGCCTGTTCCACCCCAAGCACAAGCTCTGGATGGGCTACGACGACCCGCGCGCCGTGATTGCCAAGGGCCAGTACGCCGTCAAGCAGGGCCTGGCCGGCGTGTTTGCCTGGGAGCTGACCCAGGACAACGGTGATCTGCTCAATGCCATGAACCACGGCGTGGGTAACCGTGTCCTTCCCTGATTGAGGGCAGGGGCAGCGGGTTCAGTACTGCACACCGTAGCGCGCCCGGATGGCGCGCAGCAGGCCGCGCGCCTCCAGCCGCTCCTGTGCGGCATTGAGGCGCAGCACCTCCTCCTCGCTGACGGTCTTCTTGCTGAACATCAGGTGCACGGGCGCGTTCGAGGGGTGGTAGGGCAAGGGCGCCAGCTCCATCTTCAGCCGTCCGGCTTCAAAGAGCAGGGTGGCATGGTCGGCCATGACCAGCTCGCCGCGCTCGCGGGCCAGCATCAGAAGGCCTTTCTCGAAGGTCTCGAAGGTGGAGCTCAGACGCGCTTCCTGCAAGCGCCCGATGTACTGCTCGTAGTCGGCGCCGAACCAGCCGGCATTGAGGCTGAGCAAGGGAATGCGCCGGTTCAGCAGGTCCTGAAAGCCGCTGACATCGCGGTACAGGGGCAACTTGGCCGGCAGTGTGAAGAGGCTGACCGTCTCCATGCGGTAGGCGCGGCCGAACCAGGCGTATTCCCGCCGCTCGGGCGTGTCCGAGGCGCCGGGGATGATATCCAACTCGCCAGCCTTGAACATGGCGTAGCGGCGGTTGCGCGGCAGCGCCTCGCCCAATTCCAGGCTGCAGCCGGCCTCCTTGAAGACGGCGCGGATCAGTTCGATGTCGGCGCCCACCGCCTCGCCCTTGTCATTGGGATAGAAGTAGGGCGGCCACTCCATCATCGCGATGCGCAGCGGGCGGCTGCAGGGCGTGGCCTGTGCCTGGGTGGGCAGCAGGACACCCGACAACAAAAACGCCCATAGCGCTGCGGTCAGCGGCATCCAGTTTCTCGTGAACCCAGACATGTGTCGGCTCCTGATCGCAAAGAGGGCATGAGGGGCGGGCGCCCAGCATAGCCAGGAATGCGGCGGCATGGCACCCCATCATCCAAGCGAAACGCCTGACCAGCGCTCACCAGGGCAGGCGTTCACCCTGGTAGCTCAAAAAGCTGCCGCTGTCTTCGGCCCGCACGCGGTCCAGCACGGTCAGCATCTCTTGCGCGGCCAGGGCCGGCACGCGGCCGATCTCGTCGCCGCGAAACGGGCGTGACAGAGCCGAGCTGACCGTGCCTGGGTGCAGAGCGATCAGGGCCGCGCCGGGAAGGCTGCGTTTGGCTTCGATGGCGGCGGTCTTGAGCAGCATGTTCAGCGCCGCCTTGGACGCCCGGTAGCTGTACCAGCCGCCCAGTCGGTTGTCCTCGATGCTGCCCACCTTGGCCGAGAGCAGGGCCAGCACGCTGCGCTGCTTGTCCATCAGTGGCAAAAAATGCCGCAGCAGCAAGGCCGGACCGAAGGTGTTGACAAGAAAGGTGGCCTGCAGCTGGGCGTAGCTGAGCTCGCCGAGCTTTTTCTCGGGCATGAAGTCGGCGCTGTGCAGCACGCCGGCGGCATTGATGAACAGATGAAAGGGCGCCTGTTCACGCAAGGCCTGCGCGGCCGAGGCGATGCTGGCCTCGTCGGCAAAGTCCAGGGCCGGCGCGGACTGCCGGTGCAGGCCGCTCACGCCGGCGCAGCGCGGGTCGGCTTGCAGCTGGGCCTCAAAGGCCGCACCCAGAGCGCCCGAGGCGCCGATCACCAGGGCACGGTAGCCCTCCGGCAGGCTGCTCATGCCCTGGAATGGGGCCTCGTCGCTCATGCCAGCCAGCCCTGGCGCCAGCGCTCGCTGTCGCGCAATTCGCGCCAGGCCAGGCGTTGCACGCGTTTGGACAGCACCGCCTCCAGCTCGATCCACTCGACCGGGCCAGGCTGGCCGCTGGGGCCGATCTCGGGCGCGATCACCCGGCTGACCATGAAATGACGCTCGCGCTGCTGTGGTTGCAGCGCAGTCCATTTGCTGTGCAGCAGCTTCTTGGGATGCAGGGGCGGGGCGGGGTGTGGGGATGACATGGGCTGCAGCCTAGCCCAAGCGTGGCCGCGCCGCAGCGCCGTCCGGCAATGCCCGACCCGGGTCCCGGCGCATCCCGAGCGGGTCCAAGCCCGGAGCACCTGAAACCGCACAATCGGCAGCTCATCGTACGAAGTGCCGCTGCCCATGTCTCTCTCCTCTGTCGCCCCCGTGGCCATCGTCGGCGCTGGCCTGGCTGGCCTGTCTTGCGTCCAGGCTTTGCAGGCGGCCGGCGTGCCCGTGCAGCTGTTCGAGAAGAGCCGAGGCCCGGCCGGGCGCATGAGCACGCGCCGCGGCGAGGGCTGGCAATGCGACCATGGCGCCCAGTACTTCACCGCCCGCGACCCCGAGTTCCGCGCCGAGCTGGCGCGCTGGCAGGCGGCCGGCGTGGCTGCGCCCTGGCAGCCGCGCCTGCGCGTGTTCGGCCCCAGCCCAGCGGAGCGCGGGGCGAGTGAGACGGAGCGCTTCGTCGGCCTGCCGCAGATGACGGCACCGGCGCGTTGGTTGGCGCAGTCCTTGCCGCTTCATGTCCAGGCCACCGTCCAAGGCCTGCAGCGCCGCGCCGATGGCGCCTGGCAGCTGCAGCTGGCCGAAGCGGAGCATCAGGCGCTGGCCACCCAGGCTTTCGCCGCGGTGCTGCTGGCCGTGCCCGCGCCACAGGCCGCGCCCTTGCTGGCCGGTCACAGCGAGGCCCTGCGCGCCCGTGCCGCTGCCGCCCGCATGCGTGGCAGCTGGGCGCTGATGCTGCACTACGAGCAGGCGCTGGATCTGGATTTCGATGCCGCCTTCGTCAACCAGGGCCCCTTGCGCTGGGTGGCGCGCGACAGCAGCAAGCCCGGGCGTGCGCTGGCGGGCAGCGGCGAAACCTGGCTGCTGCATGCCGAGGCCGAATGGAGCGAGGCGAATCTGGAGCTGACGCCCGAACAGGCCAGCGAGCCCCTGCTGGCCGCGTTCGCCGAGCTGGGTGGCCGTTCGCCCGATCAACTGGCCGTGCATCGATGGCGTTATGCCGACAGCGCACCGCCGCTGGCCTTGGGCTGTGACTGGGATGCGGCTTCCGGCCTGGGCCTGTGTGGCGACTGGCTGATGGGCGGCAAAGTCGAAGGCGCCTGGCGCAGCGGCCGGGCCTTGGCCCAGGCCCTGCTCAGTGCCCAGGCTACATCGCCTACTTCTTGATCGTCAGCTCATCGTGGATGCTGTGCACGCCCTCCACGGCGCGTGCCACGGCGATGCTGCGGTCGATCTGGGCCTGGTTGTTGACGAAACCGGTCAGGCGCACATCGCCCTTGAGGGTGCTGACCGAGATGTCAAAGCTCTTGACCAGAGGTTCATTGAGCAAGGCCGTCTTGACCCGGCTGGTGACGATCACATCGTCGGTGGTCTGACCGACCGAGGCGGACGGGCCCTTGAGCGCCAGATGGTTGTCGACCGAACTCACACCCACCACCGCGGTGGCAATGCGACCGGCCAAGTCGATCTGGCTCTGCTGATCGGCATGGCCGCTGAGGATGACTTCGCCCTTGCGGGTCTCGACATCGATGCTGAGGCTCTTGATGCTGGGGTCCTCAAGCAAGGCGGTCTTGATGCGCGTGGTGATCACCGTGTCGTCGATCTGGTTGCCCACCGACGTCGTGGGCGTGACCGGCGTCTCGGGCGCCCGGTTGCAGGCACCTAGCAAGAGCAAAAGTGATGCGGCGACGGCCGCGGGCACGAGGCGGTGGGTCGCGAGGGGCTGGAAAGCGTGGGTCATGGGGTCCGTCCTGCTGGCTGAGTGTGAATGCGCTCGAATGTGGCGCGAGCCCGGTCTGGCGTCGGTACGCCAGCGCACCGGCATGGAGGCGGACGAGGCCTGGCTCATCAGGGCGAACCCGCATGCCGGCGGCGACGCCCCGGCTCACAATCAGCCGTAACAATTTGTTGGCGGGGTCGGTGGCTCCGACCTGCCAGCCGGGGGAGCCCGCCATGACACAGATGCCAGCGCCTGCCGCCGAGACCGAGCGTCTGGCCGCGCTCTACGCTTTGGAGGTGCTGGACAGCCCACCCGAGCCTGAGTTTGACGCCCTGGTGCAGGCCGCCGCCCTGGCTTGTGCGGCGCCGGTGGCACGCCTGGCCTTGGTGGACGCGCAGCGGGTCTGGTTCAAGGCCGGTGTGGGCTTGGCCGAGGTGGGCGAGCTGCCGCGCGAGCTGACCTGCTGCGACATCGCCATTCTGGGCAGCGATCTGTTCGAGGTGGCCGATGCGGCGCTGGACCCGCGTTTCGCCGACAGCCCGGTGGTGCGCGGCGGCCCGGGGCGCCGCGGCCTGCGTTTCTATGCCGGCATGCCGCTGCGTTTGCGCGATGGCCATCTGGTCGGCACCTTGTGCGTGCTCGACCATGAGCCGCGCCGGCTCAGCGAGGCGCAGGCCGGCGTCCTGCGCCTGCTGGCTGTGGCGGCAGCCTTGGCCTTGCAGGGGCGACGAACCGAGTTGGATGCCAGGGCCAATGCACGTGAGCTGGCACGTCGCGAGGTTTGGTTGCGGACCCTGAGTGAGTCCTCGCCCTTGGGTGTGTTTGCCACCGATCCGCAGGGGGAATGCAGCTACACCAACCCGCGCTGGCAGCAGATCTACGGCCTCAGCCTCGCGCAGAGTCTAGGGCGAGGTTGGCCGGCCACTTTGCATCCGGATGATGCCGGGCGCGTCCTGGCGGAGTGGCAGCGCTGTGCCCGCGAGCCGCGCGAATTCGACCAGCAGTACCGCCTGCGCCGCCCTGACCGCAGCGAACGCCATGTGCATTCACGGGCGCGGCCGGTGCTGGGGCCGGAGCAGCAGCTGCTCGGCTTTGTCGGCACGGTCGAGGATGTCAGCACGCAGGTGCAGATGCAGGCGCGGCTGAAGTCCAGTGAGGAGCGCTTGGCCGTGGCGGCCGACAGCGGCCAGATCGGCATCTGGGAATGGGACCTGAGCAGCGGTCATCTGCATTGGGATGCCTGGATGTACCGGCTGTACGGTCTGCCACCGCCGGCCCAGGGCCAGGAGCGGCTGAACGGCTACGAGCTCTGGACCCGCCATATCCACCCCCAGGACCTGGCGGCCGTGCATCAGGCCGTGCTGCAGGCCATCGAGGGCAGCCAGCCCTTTCTGATCGAATTCCGCATCGTCTGGCCGGACGCCAGCATCCATCATTTACGCGCCTCCGGCCGCGTCATCCGCGATGGGCAGGGCCGCGCCCTGCGCCTGGTTGGCTGCAACTGGGACCTGACCGAGATGCGCCGCCTGGCGGCCGATCTGGCCGAACAACTGGCCGCGGAGCTGGCCGAACAGCATGAGCTGCTGCGGGTGACCCTGCGTTCGATCGGCGATGCCGTCATCACCACCGACGCCCGCGGCCGCGTGCACTGGCTGAATCCGGCTGCCGAGCGCATGACCGGCTGGCGCGGCGAGGCGGCCTTCGGCCGGCCGCTGGAGCAGGTCTTCCATGTGGTCCATGAACTCAGCGGCGAGCTGGTCGAGAACCCGGTGGCGCGTTGCCTGGCCACCGGTGAGGCGGCAGGCTTGGCAGGTCAGGCCCAGTTGATCGCGCTCGACGGGCGGCGCTTGGGCGTGGCCGACTCGGCCGCACCGATTCGCAATGAGCGCGGCGAACTGCTTGGCGCGGTGCTGGTTTTTCACGACGTCACCGAACAGCGGCGCCAGGCCGGCGAGATGAGCTTCCGGGCCAGCCACGATCTCTTGACGGGCCTGATCAATCGCAGCGAGTTCGAACAGCGCGTGCGGGCCGCCTTGGAGCAGGCGCAGGCCTCGCAGCCACAGGCGGCGCCTGCCCAACATGCGCTGATGTGCATCGACCTCGATCAGTTCAAGGCGGTCAACGACGCCTGCGGCCATGCCGTCGGCGATCTTTTGCTGCAGCAGGTGGCGCGCCTGCTCTTGGGCGTGGTGCGCAGCCGCGACAGCCTGGCGCGCCTGGGCGGAGACGAGTTCGCGGTGCTGCTGGAACATTGCCCGCCGCTGCAGGCCGAACGGGTGGCGCAACAGATTTGCGAGCGCATGGAGGCGTTCCAGTTCATTCATGACGGCCGGCGTTTTGCTGTCGGCGCCAGCGTCGGCCTGGTGCCGCTCGATGCACGCTGGAGCCACCTTGACCTGGCCATGAAGGCGGCCGATGGCGCCTGCTATGCCGCCAAGCAGGCCGGTCGCAACCGTGTCCATGTCTGGCAGGACAGCAGCGCGGCTGCAGCCGCTCGGGCCGGCGAGCTGCAGTGGAACGAGCGCATCGCCCGGGCGCTCAGCGAAGGCCGCTTTGTCCTGCATGGTCAGCGCATCGAGGATCTGCCCCAGGCGAAGCCGCGTGTGCCCCTGCGGCCGGGGCACTGCCTGGCGCCCGGCCATGTGCGTGCCGAAGTGCTGCTGCGCATGGTCGGAGAGCCGGCGCCGGCGGGCGACCCGCTTTTGCTGCCCGGCGCCTTTTTGCCCGCGGCGGCGCGCTTCCAGCTGGCGGCGCAGATCGACCGCTGGGTGCTCGCAGAAGTGGTGCAGCGCTTGCAGGCCCTCTTGCCGCGCAGCGTTGGTGAGCTGAGCATCAATTTGTCGGAGCAGGCCATCGGCGACCGCGCCTTCCATCGCTGGGCGCTGGAGCTGCTGCAGGCGGCCGGGCCTGAGGTCTGCCGCCAGCTCTGCTTCGAGATCAGCGAGCACACCGCCGTGTCCGGTCTGGCCGACGCCGCCCTGTTTCTGGAGCAGGTGAGGGCCTTGGGGGCGAGCGCGGCGCTCGATGAGTTTGGCGCTGGGGCCTCCAGCTTTGGCTATCTGAAGGGCCTGCCGCTCGACTACCTGAAGATTGCCGGCCAGTTCAGCCGCGACCTGGCCGAAGACCCTCTGGACGAAGCGGCCGTGCGTGCCTTTGTCGACGTGGCCCAGATCATCGGCCTGCGCACCGTGGCCGGCGGTGTCGACAGCGCCGCCGCGCTCAGCCGACTGAGTGCGCTGGGGGTGGACTTCAGCCAGGGCTATTTGCTGCACCGGCCGGTCGCCCTGGAACTGCTGCTGCAGGCTCCTGGCAGGGCCTGAGGGGACAAAAAGCCCGGCGCGCGTGATAACACAGTAAAATCCCAGGTTCGATCCACGACCCACCCTGCCGCAGCCGCTCAAAGTCTGTGCGGGCGGCGGCAGTGGATTGGTGGGCAAGACCCCGGGTTTTGCAGTTTTTTCCGATTTCTTTTTCCGTACCGGAGCCATCATGGGCAACAAAATCATCACCGAAGCCGCAGCACGCGCCACTCCCCGTCCCGCCGCTCCCAAGGGCGTGACCTTCACTGCCCCGCACGGCCAGAAGTCCAGCCTGGAGCGCGGCGCGCACACCCGCAGCAAGAAGAACCCGGGCAAGCGCCCCAGCAGCGGCGGCTGAAGCCCCGTGGCCGAGGGAGCCAGGTCTTGCTTGCAATGACTGACGGCCCCTTCTGCGCTGACAACAGGCCCTTCCTCCCGGTGGGGCCTGTGTTTTTTTGAGCCGACCATTTTTGCCCTGCGCTCACCCTGAACCACCCCAAGACACCATGCTCCGCATCACCGAACTCCGCTTGCCGCTGGACCACGCCGAAGACGCTTTGCGCCCGGCTGTTTTGCAGCGCCTGGGGCTGCAAAGCGATGCGGCGCTGCTGGGCTTCACCGTTTTCAAGCGCAGCTATGACGCGCGCAAGAAGTCGGCCATCCAGCTGATCTACACCGTCGACTGCGAGCTCAGCGACGAAGCGGCTTTGCTGGCCCAGTTCGCCGGCGATCCGCACATCAAGCCCACGCCCGACACCGGCTACAAATTCGTCGGCCATGCGCCGGTGGACTTCTTCAACGGGGGCGAGCGCCCCCGGCCCGTGGTCATCGGCTTCGGCCCCTGCGGCATCTTTGCCGCCCTGATCCTGGCCCAGATGGGCTTGCGCCCCATCGTGCTGGAGCGCGGCAAGCAGGTGCGCGAACGCACCAAGGACACCTGGGGCCTGTGGCGCGAGCAGCGCCTCAACCCCGAGTCCAATGTGCAGTTCGGCGAGGGCGGGGCCGGCACCTTCTCCGACGGCAAGCTCTGGAGCCAGATCTCCGACCCGCGCCACCTGACCCGCAAAGTGCTGACCGAATTCGTCAAGGCCGGCGCGCCCGAAGAGATTTTGTTCGTCAGCAAGCCCCATATCGGCACCTTCCGCCTGGTCAGCATGGTGATCAAGATGCGTGCCGAGATCGAGGCCTTGGGCGGCGAGATCCGCTTCGAGCAAAAGGTCAGCGATGTGCGCATCGAAAAAGGTGCCGATGGCAGCGAGCACATCCGCGGTGTGACGCTGGAGTCGGGCGAACAGATCCGCTCCGACCATGTGGTGCTGGCTCTGGGCCACAGCGCCCGCGACACCTTCACCATGTTGCATCAGCGCGGTGTGTTCATGGAGGCCAAGCCTTTCTCCATCGGCTACCGCATCGAGCATCCGCAAAGCGTGATCGACGCGGCCCGCTTCGGGCCCAATGCCGGCAACCCCATCCTCGGCGCGGCCGATTACAAGCTGGTGCACCACGCCAAGAACGGCCGCTCGGTCTACAGCTTCTGCATGTGCCCCGGCGGCACCGTGGTGGCCGCCACCAGCGAGCCCGAGCGCGTGGTCACCAACGGCATGAGCCAGTACTCGCGCAACGAACGCAATGCCAATGCCGGCATCGTCGTCGGCATCAGCCCGCAGGACTACCGCCAGGACGGCAAGCACGAAGGCCCGGTCAGCCCGCTCGATGGCATGGCCTTCCAGCGCATCTGGGAAAGCCGCGCTTACGAGCTGGGCGAGGGCGGCTATCTGGCTCCCGGCGCCCTGGTCGGTGACTTCATCAAGCGCCAGCGCTCCAAGGTGCTGGGCAATGTCGAGCCCAGCTACAAGCCCGGCGTGACCCTGACCGATTTGCAGCAAAAAGGCCGCGGCAGCCTGCCCGAGTACTGCCTGGACGCGATCCGCGAGGCTTTGCCTGCGTTTGAGCGCCAGATCAAAGGCTTCTCGCGCCCCGACGCTGTGCTCACCGGCGTCGAAACCCGTACCTCCTCGCCCCTGCGCATCACCCGTGGCCGCGACTACCAAAGCCTCAACATCAAGGGGCTCTACCCCGCCGGTGAAGGTGCTGGTTATGCCGGCGGCATCATGTCGGCCGGTGTCGATGGCATCGAGGTGGCGGAGGCCTTGGGGGCGGCGCTGCTGGGTCAGGGCTGAGCCCGCCGGGCCTCAGCCTGGATTCAGCGGCTTGCTGCGGCGCTGAAAGAACTGTTCGAGCTGTGGCGCTAAGCGTTCGCGACCCGCTGCGTCGAGCCAATCCTTGGTGATCTCGCGCAGGCGGGCGGCGCCGGCCGGCGTGCCCAAGGCCTGGTCGATGGCCTGGATGGCGACGCGGCCCCAGGGGTTGCGCGGGCAGGCGATGCCCAGCACCAGGGGCTCGGTGGCGCCGTGAATGGGCAGTGAGACGTAGTCTTCGGCCGCCAGACCCAGTTTTTGCAGTTGGGCCAAGGCGCCCGGCGCATCGATCAGATAGTCGGTGCGGTCTTTGGCCAGCATGTCGCGCATGCGGTCGCCCCAGGCGACAGTGGCGTAGTCGGCCAGCATGGGGTTTTTGTTCTTCTGCTGAGCGGCCAGCAGCGCGTCGATCATGTCGCCGAAGCTGCGGCCGCGCGCGTAGGCGCCGCGCAAGCGCTTCTGCTCCAGCAGGCGGCCAAGGTCGGCAGCACCCTCGGCATCGCGCGGCAACAGATGCAGCTTGTCGCGCCGCAGTACCAGCTCGGGCGGCAAGGCCAGCAGGGTGTCGGCGAAGTAGGCCTCGGCCTCGCGCGCACGGGTGCGCACCGTGCTTGGCCGGCAGGCGGGTTCGCCGCGCTGGATCATCTGCCAGCTGCGCACGGCATTGGTGTCCAGTGGCTCGTGGCGGATGCCGGGCATTTGCTCTTTCAGAAAGGCCACGATGGGGTTGAGGCGAGCTGTACTGCCTTGCAGCCACACGATGTGGTCAAGGCTCGGTGGCGCCTGCTTGGTTTCGGCGCTAGCCTGCCCCCAGCCCAACATCACGCTCACCAGGACGGCCAGTCCGAACAGACGGCGAAATGGCGCGGTCCTGCTCATGGCAAAGCCTCAGCACGCGCACGTTGCCGATAGAACTGATCCAGTTGGCTTGCGTATTGATGCAGACGCTCGGGGCTGTACCAGACTTGATAGGTCTGCTTGTGCATCTTTGTGCCTTCGGCATGCAAAATCTCGTGGCCCTGATCGGCCCAGTGCTGCTGCAGCTCACGGAGTATGAGCTCAGGCGGTGTGGCTGACTCCGGGTGCTCGCTTGTGGCCTTGGGATCCCTCACGGTTTGACCGACGAGCAGCCAGCGCATCTTCCCCTCGCTTGGGCGCGACGCCGACGCAGCTTGTATCGCAGCAGACGCGCGGCCTACATTCAGCAAGAGCGACAGCAGGCCCGTGGTGGCGACCCAACTTGACACATGAGTCCAGCGTGGCGGCGGCTTTTCGTCGTGCTGAGGCATCGTGCGTGCGCGTGGCAGTGCAAACAGGGCGAAGCATAGTCGGCTTGATTTGCTTTTGTCTTCTGGGTTGTGACGCCAGCATCGCACCGGCAAAACAGGATTCAGCCGCGCGCGCCTTGCGGTCTAGTCGTCCGGTCGGCCCAGGGCGCGCCGCTTATAGAAGGCTTCGAGCGCCGGCCCATAACGCGCTTGCAGGGCGGGGCTTAAAGAAGGCATGAAACTCTTGCGCAGCATGGCCGCACCGGCCGGGGTGCTCAAGGCTTTTTCGATGCCGCGCATAGCCGCTTCACCCCAGGCCGTACGCGGGCAGGCGATGCCGCTGGGGCTCAGCGCCATGGCGCCCTGTATGGGCAAGGCGAACAGCTGGCTCGTGCTCTGGCCCGCTTCGTCCATCATGCCCAGAATCCACTCGTACTCGATCGTGAAGTCGATACGCTGCCTTTGCAGCATGAGCAGCACCTTGCCGCCGAAGTCATTGGGCGAGAAGTAGCTCATGGTGCTGGGCAAGGCCGCCGCGGCTCTTTGCAGATGTGGGTCGATGGCGCTGCCGTAGCTGCGGCCGCTGACCAAGGCGCCTTTGAAGGCTGGATTGCGCAGCAGGGCCGGCAGGTCCACCGCGCCTTGGGCGTCGCGGGGCAGGCGGGCGAGGCTGTCGCGGCGAACGATCACGCTGGGCGGCGGCATCAGGACCGTGCTGGTGAACAGCAGTTGACGTTCCCTCTCCAGGGTACGGACCAGGGAGACGTGGCAGGCCGGCTCTCCGTCCATGAGGAGTTGCAGGCTGCGTTTGCCGTTGGCGTAGAGGACCTCGTGGCGGACCTCGGGCCAGGCCTTCTTCATGAACTCGATCAACTCTTGTCCCGGGCTGGAAATGGGGCGGCCTTGAGGGTCCACGGGCTGGCTGCCCATCAACCATTGCATGCGTGGGCCGGCCAGATCTCGGCCCTGCGACGGGGTCGCCATCAGGGCGAACAGCATGAAGGCCCAGGGGAATTTCATCGCTCGCATTTGCTGCTGGAGTGCAACCAGCATAGCGAGATTCGCAGCGCTTGTGAGCTAAGGCGAGCGAGGCGCTGAGCTTATTGGGGCCGGCTGCGCTGCTTGCGGTCTTTGTAGAACTGATCCAGTTTATGGCCGTGCTGCCGCTTGGCTTCCGGGCTGAGTCGGGCGGCCATGCGCTCGCGCAGGAACTGGGTTCCCGCCGGCGCGGCCAGCACCTGGCCGATGCGCAACAGGGTCGCCCAACCCCAGGCGTTGCGTGGGCAGGCCAGGCTGCCGATCACGGGTTCGCTGGCGCCCAGAATGGGCAGGCTCTGCAGCGCAGCGCCGGAGGCAAGGGCTTCTTCCTTGTCGACCAGTTTCAGCGCGAAGTCGTAGTCGATGGTGTAGTCGGCCCGGTCCAGGCGCAGCATCTGCAGCAGCTTGTCGGCCGCGCCTGCTTGCGCATAGTGACTCAGGCGCGGGCTGGCCTCACTCTGCAAGCTCAGCTGAGCGTCGATGGCGCGGCCATAGCTGCGGCCTTCGAACAGGGCGCCACGCAAGCGGGCCTGCCGCATCAGCGCTGGCAGATCGACCTCGCCGCCTGGCGTGCGCGGCAGTGCCGCGAGCCGGTCCTGGCGAACGATCAGCTGGGGCGGGAGCACCCATTGCGCGGGCAGGAAATAGGCTTGCGTGGCCCGCTCGGGCGTGCGCACGGCCGAGCCCACACACACTGGCTCACCATGCGCCAGCATCTGCCAGCTGCGCTTGACATTGGCCACCACCTTGCGGTGGCGGATCTGTGGCAGGGCCTGGGCGAGATAGTCGACCAGCTGGTCCGAGAAGCCCAGGCTGGCCGCGCCGCCGCCGGCGGACTGGCTGTCGGGCATCAGCCAAGTGATGGTGTCGGCCTTCTCTTTGGCTTCGGGCGCCAAAGTCGTCGCCCAGCCTGACGTGCTGTCAAGCAAGGCCAGAAGGCAGAGAAAGCGGGCAGGCTGGCGGAATCTCACGAAGGCGGGGAAGCAGCGGGGGACAAGGGCGGCCGAGCATAGCGGCCGTCCCAATGCGTCGAGCTCAGGGTTTAGCCCTGAGGCCTCTCGCTTGTGCGAGGGCCGGTTCGAAGTTCAGGCGGTGCCGACCATCAGGTCGATCAAGTCGCGGGTGAACTCCAGCGCTTCTTCGGGTGTGGCGAAGTAGTACTCGCCGCCGAGGTCGGCGACATCGCCTTCGGGGCCGATGTGCACCACCGCCCAGCCCTCCGCGCCGCCGCCGATGGCGCAGACGCCAAAGCTGCCTGGCGCCAGCTCCTTGGCCGAGCCGGCCGTGACGAAGATGTCTTTGTTCTGGTGCGAGTAATAGCGTTTCACACCGGCATTGTCGCTGTGGATGCGGCAGGGGCCGCTCCCGCCTCGGCGAACAGCCAGTCGCGGAAGGCCATGAGCTTGGGCGGCAAGCGGCCTTCACCACGGTGCACGAGATGGTAGGCCAAGGGCGTGCGCCAGCTCAGGTCAGGAAAGAGCCGCAGCAAGCGACCTGCAGCCAGGTCATCGTGAGCCATGACGCTGCGGGCCAATGCCACGCCCTGACCCTCGGCGGCTGCCTGCAGGACCGCCGCGGAGTTGTTGATGCTCAGGCCACGCAGGGGCGCGGTCGCGCCGGCGACGCCCATCTGCTGCAGCCAGCGCGCCCAGCTGGGGAAGTCGGCATGGCCGTCCATGGACAGGTCATGGATCAGCACCTGGCCGAGCAGATCAGCCGGCTGGCGCAAGCGCTCCGGGGCCTGCGCCATGAGGCGCGGCGAACACACCGGATAGATCTCCTCGTCCATCAGCTTCTCGGCCTGCAGGCCGGGCCAGCGACCGGCACCGTAGCGGATGCCGAGGTCGATGCGCTGGGCGATGAAGTCGACGGGCTTGTGGCTGGTGTCTAGGCGCAGCTCGATCTCCGGCCAGGCGGCTTGAAAGCGATCGATGCGAGGCAGCAGCCATTTGGCGGCGAAGGCCGGGCTGCAGGTCACCGTCAGCGCGCCGCGACTGGGGCTGGCGTCCTGAAGGCGAGCGAGGCCGCTCGCCAGGCGCTCGAAGCCGGCGCGAATCTCGGGCAAGGCCTGTTCGGCCGCTTCGGTCGGTATCAGCCGGGTGCGCCCGCTGCTGGCGCGCTGGAACACCGGCATGCCCAGCCAGTCCTCCAGCGAACGCACCAGCTGACCGACCGCGGCCGCCGTGACATGGAGCTCGGTGGCGGCAGCTGAAAAGCTCTGGTGGCGAGCGCTGGCCTCGAAGGCGCGCAAGGCATTCAAGTGGACGGGTAGCTTCATGATAAAAAACTTTTTCTATCTCGTCGCTGAGGTTTTTATGGTTTGTGGGCGTGGCCTCGATTGCCAAGAATACGCCCATCTTGCAGGGGAATCGTTTCGATACGGCCAGGCGAGATCTCTCAGAGTCAAGCTGGGCTAACAGATAGTTTTTCTTGTTTTTTGGCCAAGCTCAAGCCGACTCGTACTGTCCTCTTTACTCAAATTCAAGCATCGGAGTTTTTCAAATGAGCAAACCAGAGTTCGAAGGCAAAAAGCTGTGCGTCGTAGGCGGCAGCAGCGGCATGGGCTTGGAAGTCGCCCGCCAGGTGCTGGCCGCTGGCGGCAAGGTGCTGATCGTCGGTCGGCACCCCAAGAAGACGGAGGCGGCGCGCCAGGAGCTGGGCCGCCTGGGCCCGGTCAGCGCTTTGAATGCCGACCTCTCAAGCCCCGCCGGAACCGCGGCGCTGATCGAAGCCCTGAGGGCCGAGCATGGCGATATCGACCTGCTGCTCAACGCCGCCGGCGTGTTTGCGCCCAAGCCCTTTCTCGAGCACCAGCAGGCGGATTACGAGCAATACATGAGCCTGAATCGCGCCACCTTCTTCATCACCCAGGCGGTGGCCGCCCAGTGGGTGGCGCTGCAGCGCCCCGGGGTCATCGTCAATATCGGCTCCATGTGGGCCCAGCAGGCGATTGCGGCGACGCCGTCCTCGGCCTACTCCATGGCCAAGGCCGGCTTGCATGCGCTGACCCAGCATCTGGCCATGGAGTTGGCGCCGCTTCGCATCCGCGTCAACGCGGTGTCGCCGGCGGTGGTGCAGACGCCGATCTACGAAAGCTTCATTCCCAAGGCCGAGGTGGCGAGTACCTTGCAAGGTTTCAACAGCTTTCACCCGATTGGCCGGGTGGGCACGCCGCAGGACGTGGCTGAAGTCATCACCTTCTTGCTGTCAGAGCGCGCGGCCTGGGTCACCGGAGCGGTCTGGGATGTGGACGGCGGTGTGATGGCCGGGCGCAACTGAAACCGCCGTGTGCGGGGGAGGGCCTCCTAGAATGCCGGCCTGATCCAACTCGGGGAGGCCCGCAAGCATGAAAGCAATCTGGAACGGCGTCGTGATCGCCGAAAGCGATGACACCGTGCTGATGGACGGCAACCACTACTTCCCCGCCGACTCGCTCAAGCGCGAGTACACCAGCTTCAGCAACCACCGCAGCAGCAGCGACAAAGGCCAGGCCCACTACCTGAGCCTGTTCGTCAACGGCGAGATGAACGCCGACGCGGTCTGGAGCTACCCCGAGCCCAGCGAATCCGCTGCCGCCATTCGGGGGCGTTATGCGTTTTGGAAGGGTGTGGTGGTGGGGGAGTGAGGGCGTGGTGAATAGGTGAACAGGTGAACAGGTGAACAAGTGAACAAGTGAACAAGTGAATGGTGAGTCGTGAATGGTGAGTCGTGGAGAACACCCGGCGTTCACCTGTTCACCCGTTCACCCATTCACCCTTCAAGTCTTCCCCCTCGGCCACAACGCCCACAGCCGCAGCGGCTGTTTCATGCGGCCGGCTTGGGTTTCGGCTTCGCGGCCCCAGCCCCAGAAGAAATCGGCGCGCACGGCGCCGGTGATGGCGCTGCCGGTGTCCTGGGCCATGACCAGGCGGCGCAGCGGCGAGTTGCCGCTTTGCAGCGGGTCGCCCGCTTCCAGCCAGAGCGCGGTGCCATAGGGAATGCTGGCGCGGTCCACTGCGACGGAGCGGCCGGGCGTCAGCGGCACGCCCTGGGCACCGCGCGGGCCGACATTGGGGTCGACCAGAGGCTCTTCGCGGAAAAAGACATAGCGTGGGTTGCCCCACAGCAGCTCGCGCGCCTGCTGCGGCTTGCGGCGCATCCAGTCGCGGATGCCGGACCAGGAGGCCTCGCCCGGGCGCAGCTCGCCGCGCTCGATCAAGGCCTTGCCGATCGATTGATACGGGTGGTCGTTGTGGCCGGCGAAGGCCAGGCGCACCCAAGTGCCGCTGTCGTCGTTCGCGTTGGCTTTGATGCGGAGCCGGCCCGAGCCCTGGATCTGCAGGATCAAGAGGTCCAGCGGGTCGTCCAAATAGGCCAGCTCCAGGCCGCGCAGGCGCTGGCGCTGCTCGCCTTCCAGTTGCTGGCGGCTGAAGTAGGGCCGGCGCTGCTGCAAATCGACCGGCGCGGCATGTACCGGCACTTGGTAGTCGCCCTGGGGCTTGCGCGTGGCGTCCAGCATGGGCTCGAAGTAGCCGGTCAGCAGGCCTTGGGTCTCGCCCTCGGGTGATTCGACCCGATAGGCTTGCAGATGCTGCATCAGCCACAGCGTGACCGCATGGTCGTCCCCCGGTGCGCTGCGCAGGGCGCGCGCGCACAGTTCGGCCCAGCCGGCGGCCGGCCGGGCGCAGCCCTGCAGCAGGGCCGGCCAGAGCTCGGCCGCCCGGTCCTCGCCCCAGCCCGGCAGCTCGATCCAGTCGACCGCCACCCAGCGCGAGCGTTCGCGCTGCAGCACCTGGCGCGGCCGGCTCGGGCTGGCCGCCTCGCGTTCGGGCGCTATTTCCGCTGCGGGCGGCCGGGCCGGTGGCTCGGGTGGCAGCGGTGTGCTGGAGCAGGCGGCCAGCAGGCCTAGAATCGCGCCGGCTGCGCCCTGCCGCAGCCACTGACTGCTGGGAATCGAGGCTGCGATGGGATTGCTTTTGCTGGAGGCTTTGGGGGCCTTGGCGCTGTTCGTGTTCATCATCTGGTGGACCATGTTTTCCGGTCGCAAGGGTGGCGAGCGTCGCCTGCCGGAACAGGGCGAACAGGAAAAATAAGTCGGCTGGCCGGATCAGTCTTTCGGCGGCAGGAAGAAGCTGCGCGGTTGTTCCCGGAAGCGCTGCCAGATTGAGCGGCGCAGCAAGGCCTGGTCGGCCAGCTGAATGCCACGCGAGCGCAGGGCCACGCGCAAGGCCAGGTAGAAGCTGACGCCGAGGTTCAGCACACCGGTCAAGGCAATGCCGGCCACGCACCACCAGAACGCGGGCTGCTGCAGCACCTCGAAGCCCAGGGTGCCGACGGCGGCCGCCAGCTGGCCGGTGGACAGGGTCACATGGCGCACCTCAATCGGCAGGCCGACAAAGGACAGCAGGGCCGGTGCCAGGCCCAGCATCAGGCCGAGTGAGATATTGGCCGCCAGGCCCGAGACATTGCCACGCCACCAGGCCGCCCAGCGTTGCGCACGCGCCTGGCCCAGGCGGGCGATCAGGCCCGGGTTCCAGCCGATGGCGGCTTCAACCCGGTGCAGCACAAACCAGTTCTCCACCCAGCCGGCAATCAAGCTGCTGGCGAACAGCAGCACGCCGGTGAAGGCCGCAAACAGGGGCGAAGGGCCCAGCAGGCTGAGCGAATGCAACACGTACTCGGCGCTCTCTTTGCCCACCAGGGGCGTGCCCGTCAGGACCTGGCTCAGCCCTTGCACGGCCAGCACCACAGGCGCCACCACGGCGAGATTGCCCAGGATGCCGGCGATCTGCGAGCGCAGCAGATGGGCCACCTCGTCGACAAAACTGTTCAGACCCGCCGGCGTGTTGATGTGTTGCAGCTTGGCGGCCATGGCCGGCGCCGTCATGGCCGGCTGCTTGGTGGCCACGGTCCAGTGCAGCAGGTGGATGATGACGAAGCTGGCGGCGTAGTTCACGCCCGACCAGAAGCCGGCCCAGAAGGCGGTCAGACCCAGGGCCATGACCATGAATTTGGCAAAGGTGGTGCCGGCGATGATGGCGCCGCCGCCGGCCGCGTGGCGCAGCATCTGGCGGTAGTCCTCGCGGCTGCGGGTGATGTAGTGCTCGCCGGTTTCGGCGCTGCGTTCGGCCACTTTGCGGGCCAGCAGCGAGTAATGGTGGGAGAACAGAGTGCGGATGCTGCGCCGCTCATGGCCCACGCGCACCAGGCCGGCCAGCAGGCGGGCCAGCTCGCGCGGATGGTGTTCGGCGCCCAGGCAGTCCAGCAGGGCTTCGATGCGTTCGATGCGAGCCAGCATCTGTTCGACCGCAAAGACGATGTCCACCGACACGCCGAAGGCTTCCAGATGTTCGGGCACGCTGGAGGCGGCGCGCTGGCAGACGTCGAGCAGGGCGCGCAGGAGCTGCAGGGCTTGGGCGCTGCGCGCGGCGTCGCCGCTTTGCAGGGCCAGGATCAGGCCGTCGCAGGCGCCGGCCAGCTGCTCGAAGGGCTGGTCGGCCAGCAAATCAGGGCTCATGCGCCGGCGCAAGGGGCCAGAGAGGCCGGCCGCGCGCACGCTGCTGACCAGCACGGTCAGGCCGCGCAGCATGGCTTCGCGCCATTGCGGGGCGGCGTCGACCGCGGCATGTTCAGCGGCGGCCGGCAGGGCCGGATTCAGCAGGGCTCCCAGGCGCAGCAGCAGCGCTTCATCAAGGGCCAGCAGCCACTGTTCGTCGCTGCGCTCGGGGAAGAGCAGGCCGAACAGCTCGGCCAGATCGCGGGTGTCGGCGGTGCGTGGCAGCAGGCGCTGCTGCAGGCGGTGCTGGAACTCGGCCCAGAGCGCCACGCGCGGCGCGAAGCCGACATCGGCAAACAGGCCGCTGGCGTCGAGATCGCGCCAGATCGAGTTGAGCAGCTGGGTCACGGCCTGGGCATGGGCCGGGTTGCGTTCCAGCACATTGAGCAAGTGCTTGAGGCGCAGCACCGGCAGCAAGGTGGCGCCGCTGCGCAGTTCCTCCTGGCTGGCCGGGTGACGCAGCCATTCCAGCAGGCGGGCCAACCAGAGGTTGCGTGCGGCCAGTTCGGCGCGCGCGTCGGCGGCATTCAGCAGCGCCGTCAGGTCCCAGCTCGGGGCGGGGCGCAGCGCCAGCATCAATGCAGGGCGCCGCTGTCGGCCAGCATGAACTCGGGCACCTCGGCGTAGAACACCGTGGCGTCTTCGGTGGCGCACAGGAAGCGGCCGCGCATGCTGCCTTGCGGCGTGGCGATCTGCGCCCAGGAGCTGTATTGGAAGCTCTGGCCCGGCGCCAGCAGCGGTTGGTGGCCGACGACGGCCAGGCCATGGACTTCCTGCTCATGGCCGCGCGCATCGGCAATATGCCAGTGCCGGCCGATCAGCTGCGCGCTGACATCACCGATGTTCTCAATCGTGATCGTGTAGCTGAAGGCGTGCACGCCCTGGGCGACGTCGGTCTGCTCGGGCAGGACTTGCACAAGCACCGTGCATTTGAATTGAGGGTTTGGCATGAGGCCGATTCTAGGTTCTTCGTTGCCGGGCGGCGCTATGCTGCGGGCCATTCCCCTGCGCGGCTGCCGGCTTGGCCGCTTTTTCCGGATCGCGTCATGACCCCGCAACAAACCCTCTATTTGCCCGCTGATGGCTGGCCGCGCTGTCGCTGGTGCGCGGCCGCCGCCGGCGATGCGGCCTATTTGCACTATCACGACACCGAGTGGGGGTTTCCGGTCGCGGACGACCGGCGCCTGTTCGAGAAGCTGTGTCTGGAGGGCTTTCAGTCGGGCCTGTCCTGGCGCACCATCCTCAACAAACGCGAGGCGTTTCGCGCGGCCTTTGCCAACTTCGAGATCGAGCGCATGTCGCGATTTGGCCCGGCCGACATTGAGCGCCTGCTGCAGGACGCCGGCATCGTGCGCCACCGCGGCAAGATCGAGGCCGTCATCCATAACGCCAGCCGCGCGCGGGATCTTGTCGCGGAGCAGGGTTCGCTCTCGCGCTACATCTGGGGCTTCGAGCCCAGCCACCACGCCGAACCTTTGCCCGGCGAGATCGTCACCGAATCCGATGCTTCGCGCGCCTTGTCCAAGGACCTGAAGAAGCGCGGCTGGAAGTTTGTCGGGCCCACCACCATGTACGCCTTCTTGCAATCCATGGGCTTGATCAATGACCACGCGCCGGGATGCATCACGCGCGAGAAGGTGGCAACAGCGCGAGCTGCGTTTCGCTCGCCGGCGACGGGCTGAAGTCGGCACAAAGCAGCCGAATACAAAAGGCAACCACGGAGGCACAGAGGCACAGAGAAATACAAGGCCGAATTGGTTTTTGCTCTGTGCCTCCGTGCCTCTGTGGTTGCAATTGAATTTCCGCTACGTGCCGTTTGCAGTCATCCCCGTGCTGAGGATTGGCCAGAAAAGCGAAAAACCGCCAAGGTGATCCCTCACCCCTGGCGGTTTGCGCAGCGAGGCGCTGTTTTACTTGGGCATGATCACGCTGTCGATGACGTGGATCACGCCGTTGTCGGCGGCGATGTCGGTGGCGGTGACCTTGGCCTGGTCGACTGTGACGCCGCCCATGGTGCCGATGGTCAGCTCACTGCCTTGCACGGTCTTGACCTTGCCGGCCTTGACGTCCTTGGCCATGACCTTGCCCGGCACGACGTGGTAGGTCAGCACGGCGGTCAGCTTGGCCTTGTCCTTCAGCAGAGCGTCCAGATCGGCCTTGGGCACCTTGGCGAAAGCCTCGTCGGTCGGGGCGAAGACGGTGAAGGGCCCCTTGCCTTTGAGGGTGTCGACCAGACCGGCCGCTTGCAAGGCGGTGGCCAGGGTCTTGAAGTTGCCGGCAGCAACGGCCGTGTCGACGATGTCCTTGGCTTGGGCAGACAGGGCGCTCAGGCTCAGGGCGGTGATGGCGATGAAGTGCTTCATTGTGTTGCCTTTGGTGGTGGTGCTTGGGTGGGTGAACAGGTGAATGGGGGCTCACTGCTTGGGCAGGATGACCTTGTCGATCAGGTGAACGACGCCGTTGCTGGTCATCACGTCGGTGGCGGTGATGCGGGCTTTTCGGCCGTTGCGGTCGGTGATGTCGAGGTTGGCGTCGACCGTCAGGCTCTCGCCTTGCACGGTGTTGACGGCGGTGCCGATGGGCACATCGGCCTTGAGCACGCGGCCCGAGAGCACGTGATAGGTCAGCACCTTGGTGAGCAGCGGCTTGTTGGCCAACAGCTGGGCTTTGGTGACGCCCAGCTCGGTCAGCAGCGCGGCGAAGGCGGCGTTGGTGGGCGCGAAGACGGTGAAGGGGCCGGTGCCGCTGAGGGTGGCGCCCAGGTCTGCGGCCACCACGGCTTCGACCAGGATGCTCAGATCGGGCGTGGCGATTGCCGTTTCCACCAGGTTCTTGTTGGCGGGCAGGATCACTTTGTCGATCACGTGGATCAGGCCGTTGCTGCCGGCCACATCGGTGGCGGTGATATTGGCCTTGCGGTTGCGGCCGTCGGTGATCACCAGGTCATTGCCCACGGCATCGACCTTGAAGATGCCGCCCTGCACGGTGGTGATCGCCTTGCCGGCCGGCACGGTGGCCTTGGCGACGCGGGCGGGCAGCACGTGGTAGGTCAGCACCGTCTTGAGCAAGTCCTTGTTGGCCAGCAGCTGTTCCTTGCTCACGCCCAGCTCGGTCAGCAGGGCGGCGAAGGCGTCGTTGGTCGGCGCAAAGACGGTGAAGGGGCCGGCGCCCGACAAGGTGGTGGCCAGGTCGGCGGCGACCACCGCTTCGACCAGGATGCTGAAGCGCGCATCGGCCTTGGCCACGTCGACCAGGGTCGGTTCCGGCTTGGGTGGCGGTGCAGGGTCATCGCCGCCGCCGCAGGCGCTCAGCAGCAGGGCGGCAGAGCCCAGCAGGATCCAAGGTTTCAGCCAATTGATGAGGGACATCGTCATGCTCCTTGCTTGAGTTGAATGAAAGCGAGAGAAGGGTTGAAAGACGAGGGCAAGGCCCGTGCGAGAGACAAACAACGAGACAGGCAGGCTCGCGCCCACCCGGCCGCGCCTGCAGGGCGTGGCTGGAGAGAAAAGGACAAGTGAGAGGAGATGAACCGCGGCTGCGGTGCCGGCCTCAGTGCGCGTGGCCGCGCGGCGCGCAGGGCGGCGCTCGCCAGAGCGGCAACGGGATCGCCGTCAGCTCGTCGGCGGCAGCGTTCGCTTCGTGTTCGTCCTGCAGCGAGGGCGGGATCAGCAGCTGCTCCACCTGATGCAAGCGGCCGTTGCGGGCCAGCTGGTCACTTCCTGGCAGCAGGGGCTGGAGCTGTTCGCCTTCGCCCAGCAGACCCAGAGCGCTGAAACCCAAGGCCTCGCCGGCTGCAGTGCGCAATTGAGCACCCCAAGGCAGATCGCTCACGGCGCAGTCGCCCGGCAGCAGGTGCTGCAGCAAGACCTGGCGCAGCAGGGCCGGCTGGCGCGCCAGCTCACGCTCGCGCAGGCCCAGCCGCGGGGCCAGGCGGGCCATGCCGGCGTTGCTGGGCGCGAGCACCGTGAAGGGGCCGCTGCCGGCCAGCAGCGCATCCAGGCCTGTGCTGCGCAGGGCTGCTAGGAAGTCCCGGTGCTCGGGGTTCTGGGCGAGCAGATCCAGCAGACCCTGCGTCGCTGGCTGCAGCACCCGGTCGATCACATGCAGATGGCGCTGCGGCCCGATTTGGCGGCTGCTCAGCAGCTGGGCGCGGCGGCCGCTGGCGTCGAGCAGGGCGGGCGCGGCCAGGCTGTCGGAGGCAGGGGCCAGGCGCAGGGCGTGAGCGCCCAGGGTGTCCAGCGCCGCGCCGCGGTGGCTGCGCAGTGCTTGCGCCGTGCAGGGCTGGGGCAGCACATGACCGAGCAGCCAGCGGCGCAGGGCGGCGCGGTCTTCGCAGAACACTGCCCAGCTGCTGCCGCTTTGCTCCAGCTCGGCCTCGAAGGCGGCAAAGGCGGCGTCCTCGGGCACCAGCAGGCTGAGCTGGCCCTGCGTGGCGGCCGGGTCCAGCGCGCGCTCCATGCCGGCCAGATGCACCGCGGCGCGCCAGCGCTCGAGGCGTGTTGCTTCGACCTGGGCCGGCGCGCGCGGCGACATGCAGGCGCTGTCATGGGGCAGAAGCTCGCTGCGTGCCAGGCGCGCCAGGCGGGAGGGATCGATGAGCCAGTTCAACATGGGTGGGTCTCCGCGGGCTGTGCTGGGTCCGCTTGCTCGATGGAATGGGCGAAGGTCTTGCCGAATGCGCTCGGTGAGAGCCCCTTGTTGCCGGGAAGTTCTGCACCGCTCGGGATGAAATGTGAACTGAGTAGTTCACAAAGTCAACCGTTGCGTTTAAAAAGTTACGAATTCGGGTGTTTGGAAACGGCGCTGTCGTTTCCGCGGCCGATGGCGCCTAGAATCGCGCCATGGCAAAAGTCTCTTTTCGCGAACAAGTGTTGCAAGTGCGTGAGGACGCCATCGTGGCCTCCGTCAATCGCTTGCTGGCCGAAAAAGGCTTTGACCTGATGACGGTGGACGAGGTGGTGGCCGATGTCGGCATCGCCAAAGCCAGCCTCTACAAGCACTTCTCGTCCAAGGAAGAACTGGCCGCCGCCGCCATGGTGCGCGTGCTGGACTTGGCCCTGGGCGAGGTGGAGCGCCTGCGCCAGCAGCCTGCGGCGCCGTTGGAACAGCTGCGCGCCGTGGCTCGCTGGACCATGCAGGTGCAGCTGGCGGGTGAGATGCCTTCGCTGCCTTCGCAGAACTCGACGCTGCGCGCCGCCCTGGTGGCGCACAAGGGCTATATGGACCGGCTGCTGCGTCTGTCCGACCTGCTGGGCGAGTGGATCGAAGCCGGCCAGGCCGAGGGCAGCCTGCGCGCCGAGCTGCCGCCCGAGGTTTTGCTTTACACCTTGTTCGCCCGCGCCTGCGACCCGGTGCTGGGCCTGCTCAAGGCCGCCGGCCAGTACAGCGATGCGCAAATCATCGACATCCTTCTGCTCAGCTGCTTCGGTGGCCTGGGCTCGGGGCAAGAGGCCCCTGCCGCCGCCAGCCCCAAGCGGATGCGCAAGGGCTGAGGCGCGCCGCCAGCCGCCGGTGCCGCGCCCGCGGCGGCAATCGCACAAGAGTCTGTGTAAACGGGAGTTAGGCCTATTGCCTTGCGTTGCTGTATGAACATACAGTGCTGAGCGCCTCGCTGGCTTTCAGCTTGGCCTTGAAACCCAACGCCAGGAGCCCAACCATGCTGGACCACATGACCTTTCGCGTGCGCGATATCGCCCAAGCCAAAGCCTTTTACGCCGCCGCGCTGGCGCCACTGGGCTACACCCTGGCCCTGGAGGGCAATTTCGGCGCCAATATCGTCGGCTTCGGCCACCCGGACGCCAGCGAACCCGAAGGCAAGCGCAGCGACGTCTGGTTCATCGACGGCCCCTCGCCCTACGGCGGCCCGGAGGTGACAACAGGCTGCCATCTCTGCTGGCGCGCCGCCAGCCGAGCCGAGGTCGATGCCTTCTACGCCGCCGCCGTCGCCGCCGGCGGCCGCGACAACGGCGCGCCGGGTCTGCGCCCGCACTACCACCCCAATTATTACGGTGCCTTTGTCATCGACCCCGAAGGCAACAATATCGAGGCGGTCTGCCACTTGCCGGGCTGAGCTTCGGGCCAGTTTTGTCTGCCCGCGGCGAGGCGGCCGGCCGTGGGCTTCTAAAATCCCCCATCCGCCCCACCGAGCGCCCGCGCGCCAGCAGCCAGCCATGAGCACCCCTCAATACCGCATCGCCCCGAGCATCCTGTCCGCCGATTTCGCCCGCCTGGGCGAGGAGGTCCGAAATGTGCTGGCCGCCGGCGCCGACTGGATTCACTTCGACGTGATGGACAACCATTACGTGCCCAATCTGACTTTCGGGCCCATGGTCTGCGAGGCCCTGCGCAAGCATTCGGTCAAGCCGGACGGCACGCCCGCCGCCATCGATGTGCACCTGATGGTCGAGCCGGTCGATGCTCTGGCCGTGGCCTTTGCCAAGGCCGGCGCCGACCTGGTGAGCTTCCACCCCGATGCCTCCAAGCATGTCGATCGCACCCTGCAGCTGATCAAGGCCGAGGGCAAACAGGCCGGCCTGGTGTTCAACCCGGCCGAGCCGCTGGACGTGCTGGAGTGGGTGATCGACAAGGTCGACCTGATCCTGATCATGAGCGTCAACCCCGGCTTCGGCGGCCAGAGCTTCATCCCCAGCGCGCTCAAGAAGCTGGAGGCTGCGCGCAAGATCATCGACAAGAGCGGCCGTGACATCCGTCTGGAGATCGACGGCGGCGTCAAGGTCGACAACATCCGCCAGATCGCCGATGCCGGCGCCGACACCTTTGTCGCCGGCTCCGCCATCTTCGGCAAGCCCGACTACAAGGCCGTGATCGACGCCATGCGCGCCGAACTCGCGCGCTGATCGCCGTGCCCGCCGTTCTCTTCGTCTGCACGGCCAATATTTGCCGCTCGCCCATGGCCGAGGCGCTGTTGAAGGCGCGTCGGGCCGGCTTCGGCCCGGGTGCTGATGCGGCCTTTGTCGATGTGGCTTCGGCCGGCGTCCATGCCGGTCCGCGCGGTGAACCGGCCGACAAACGGGCGGCGGCGGCGCTCGAGCGTGTGCGTCTGGGCATCGACAAAAAGTGGCGCTCGCGTCGGGTGCGCGCCGAAGATTTCCAGCGTTACGAGCTGATCCTGGCCATGGAGACCGACAACCTGGTCGCCCTGCGCAAGATCTGCCCCCCCGAGCTGCAGCATCGCCTGCACCTGTTCATGGACCTGGTGCCCGGCATGGCCGGCCAGGATGTACCCGATCCATACTTTGGCCCGGCCAGCGGTTTTGATCAGGTGTTGATGCTGCTGGAGCGCGGCCTGGTAACACTGGGTCAGGCCTGGCGCAAAGGGGCGCTGCCGCGGGCTTGAGTGAGCAAAGACAGCCAAGCCGGGTCGCTTGCGCTCAAGCGACCATGACGTGGCGGTTTTTCAGCACCAGGTGAATCTTGTCGCCAATGGTGTCCTTGTTGAAGGGCTTCACCACATAGCCGCTGGCGCCCAGCTGGGCAGCGCGCACGATGTCTTCCTTGCGGCCCTCGGCCGTGACCAGCAGCACCGGCACTTGGCGTAGCAGTGTGCCTTCGGGCTTTTGGCGCAGCGCTTCCAGAAGCTGGAAGCCGTTCATCACCGGCATATTGATGTCGCTGAGCACAAAGTGCACCGGCTCGCCCGATTCGGCCGCCAGTTCCAGGGTGCGCAGTGCGACCTGGCCGTCTTCCGCCTCCAGGATCTTGCGGAAACCCAGCTCGCGCAGCAGGCCCGAAATGATGCGGCGCATGGTCGAGAAATCGTCCACCACCAGAAAACAGAAATCTTCGCGTTTGATCGTCGTGACCATGCCCGGCCATCCTCCATGGAGTTTCGTCATCCTACCCAGCGGCGCGGGCGCTGGCCCCAAAACACGGCGGGCAGCCCTGAGGCTGCCCGCAAATGTGTGGAGCTTTGCTCAGCTCAGAGGCTCGGTCAGAGCGTAGGGTAGTCCGTGTAGCCCTTGGCGCCCGGCGTGTAGAAGGTACTGGCGTCCGGTGCATTGAGTGCGGCGCCGGCCTTGAGGCGGGCCGGCAGGTCCGGGTTGGCCAAGAAGCTGGTGCCGAAAGCCACCGCGTCGAGCTGGCCGGATTGGATGGCCTGCTCAGCCTCTTCACCGCTGTAACCCATATTGCCGATCAGCACGCCCTGGTACTTAGCACGCGCCACCGGCATGACATCGGCTTTCTGAACCTGGAAGAAGTCGGCGCGCATGACGTGCAGATACGCCAGCTTGTAGGCGCTGACCTTCTCGGCCAGGAAGCCGATCCAGCCTACGGGATCGCTGTCGACCATGCTGTTGTAGCTGTTCAGCGGAGACAGGCGCAGGCCCACACGGTCGGCGCCGATGGCGGCCGTGACGGCATCCAGCACCTCGAACAGGAAGCGGGCGCGGTTTTCCAGCGAACCGCCATAGGCGTCACTGCGCTTGTTGACGCCATCACGCAGGAACTGGTCGATCAGGTAGCCGTTGGCACCGTGCACCTCGACGCCGTCAAAACCGGCGGCGATGGCATTGCGCGCGCCCTGGGCATAGGCCTCGACCAGGGCCGGGATCTCGTCGGCGCGCAGCTCGCGCGGCTGGGCATTGGCTTCCTTGCCATTGGGCGTGTGCACCTCGCCGTCGATGGCGACCGAGCCTGAGGACACTGGGATCGTGCCTTCGTTCATGGCCGGGTGGGCGGCGCGGCCAGCGTGCCAGATCTGCATGAAGATGCGGCCGCCCTTGGCGTGCACGGCGGCGGTCACTTGCTTCCAGGCTTCGATCTGCTCGGAGTTGTAGATGCCGGGCTCATTGATGAAGGCCGAGGTGTGGGGCGCCACCATGGTGCATTCGGTGATCAAGAGGCCACCGCTGGCGCGCTGGGCGTAGTACTCGGCCATCAGCGCATTGGGCATGTGGCCGGCGTCGGCGCGGGTGCGCGTCAGCGGGGCCAGCAGGATGCGGTTGGGCAGGGTCAAGGCGCCGACTTGGAGGGCAGAAAAAAGCATGGAGGTGTTCATTTCGTTGGCGCTGCGCAAGGCAGCAGGTGCGACAAGGTAGCACCGCAGCAAAGAACTTGCCGCAGCGCGCGTGGTGGATTTGCGCTAACCCCTTTGGTTTCAGGCGGTTTGTGCATGGGTGGACGCCGTGGCCGGCGCTTCATCGACCACCCGGGTGTCCGGGCCCTTGCCGCTGAAGCGGTCCAGGGCCAGGTAGATCACCGGCGTGATGTAGAGCGTCACCGCCTGCGACAGGATCAGGCCGCCGACCACGGCCAGGCCCAGGGGCTGGCGCAGCTCGGCGCCGGCGCCCAGGCCCAGGGCGATGGGCAAGGCCCCCATCAAAGCGGCCAGAGTGGTCATCATGATGGGGCGGAAACGCAGGATGCAGGCTTCGCGGATGGCCTGGGCCGGCGTCATGCCGCCGTGGCGCTGCGCCTCCAGCGCGAAGTCGATCATCATGATGGCGTTCTTCTTGACGATGCCGATCAGCATCAGGATGCCGATGGTGGCGATCAGCGTCAGGTCCATGCCGAAGAGCTCCAGAGTGATCAGCGCACCCACGGCCGCCGAGGGCAGGCCGGCCAGGATGGTGATGGGGTGGATGTAGCTCTCGTAGAGCACGCCCAGCAGCACATAGATCACCGCAATCGCCAGTCCGATCAGCAGCAGCTGGCCGCCTTGCGAATCCTGGAACACCGCGGCATCACCGCCGTAGCTGGTGATGATGCTGGCCGGCAGCTGGATCTCCTTGACATAGCCATCCAGCTTGGCCGTGGCATTGCCCAGGGGCACGTCGGGCGCCAGATTGAAGGACAGGGTGATGGCCTGCAACTGCCCCTGGTGGTTGACCGAGGTGGGCCCGAGGCCGCGCTGCACGCTGGCGAAGGCCGTCAGCGGCACCAAGGCGCCGCCCTTGCCGCGCAGATAGATCTTGCCGAAGGCCTCTTCATTCAGGCGTTCGCTGTCGGCCGCTTCCATGATGACCTGGAAGGTGTTGCTCTCGGCATAGATGCTGCTGACCTGGCGCTCGCCAAAGGCAGCGTAGAGCGCGCTGCGCAGGTCCTGCATCTGCACGCCCAGCACGGCGGCGCGCTCGCGGTCGATGATGAGGTTGGCCTGCAGGCCGCGCAGCTGGGAATCGCTGGTCACATCGCGGAACATGGGGTCGCCGCGCAGCTTTTCCTGCAGCTTGCTGGCCCAGCTGTTCAGCTCGCCGGCCGCCACCGATTGCAAGGTGTACTGGTAGCGGCTCTTGCTTTGTCGCCCGCCTAGTTGCAGGTTTTGCACCGGCCGCAGGTAGACGGCCAGGCCGGGCACGGCGCGCAGCTTTTTGCGCAGGCCTTCGACCACCTCCTTCATCGGCGGCCGCTCGCCGCGTGCTTTCAAGTTGATGAACATGCGGCCGGTGTTGACCGCATTGCCGCCGCCACCGCCGGCCCCCAGTGCGGCCGAGACGCTGGCCACGGCCGGGTCCTTGCGCACGATCTCGGCGGCCTGCTCCTGCAGCACCTGCATGGCGTTGAAGGAGATGTCTTCGGAGGCCTCGGTGCTGGCCTGGATCTGGCCGATGTCTTCCTCGGGGAAAAAGCCTTTGGGAATGCGGTCGTAGAGCCAGGCGCTGGCGGCAAAGCTCAGCAGGGCCACGCACAGCACCCAGCGGCGGTGGCGCAGGGCGGCGTCCAGGCTGCGGGTGTAGGCGGCCAGCACGGCATTGAAGCCGCGCTCGAACAGGCGGCCGAAGCGGCCTTCCTCCTGCGGCTCGTGGTGGCGCAGAAAGCGGCTGCAGAGCATGGGCACCAGGCTCAGCGAGACCACGGCCGAGACCAGGATGGACAGGCTGACCACCACCGCGAACTCGTGGAACAGCAGGCCGATCACACCCGGCATGAAGAAGATGGGGATCAGCACCGCCACCAGCGAGATCGAGATCGAGACGATGGTGAAGGCCATCTCGCGCGCGCCGCGCACGGCGGCCGCAAACGGCTCCATGCCGTCCTCGACATGGCGGACGATGTTCTCCAGCATGACGATGGCGTCGTCCACCACCAGGCCCACGGCCAGGGTGATGCCGAGCAGGGAGATGTTGTCCAGGCTGTAGCCCAGGGCGTAGAGCAGGGTCAGGGCGCCGATCAGCGAGATCGGCAGCGACAGCGTCGGGATCAGCGTCGCCACCGCCTTGCGCAGGAAGATGAAGATCACCATCACCACCAGGGCCACGGTCAGGGCCAGGGTGAAATAAACGTCGTGCAGCGACTCGCGCACCGAGAGCGAGCGGTCGTTCAGCGTGCTCATCTGCACCGAGGCCGGCAGCTGGGCCTGGAAGCGCGGCAGCATGGCCTTCACCGCATCGACCACCTTGACCGTGTTGGCATCGGGCTGGCGCTGCACGGCCAGGGTGATGGAGCGCTCGCCGTTGAAGCTGGCGAAGGACTTGACCGTCTCGAAGCTGTCCTGCACCTCGGCCACATCACGCAGAAAGATGGGCGCGCCGTTGCGGCTGCCCACCACGATGGCACCGAACTCGCGCGCATTCTTGAGCTGCTTGTTGGCCTGGATGGTCAGGGTCTGGCGCGTGCCGTCGAGCACGCCGACCGGGGTGTTGGCATTGGCGCCACGAATCGCGGTCTGCAGCTCTTCCAGCGTCAGGTTGCGCTGCTGCAGCAGCTCAGGATTGACCTTGATGCGCACCGCATAGCGCTTCTGGCCAAAGATGGAGACTTGCGCCACGCCGTCCAGGGTGGACAGGGCCGGGGTGATCAGGTTCTCGGCGAAATCGTTCAGTTCGGACAGATTGATCGAGGGCGAGGTCAGCGCCACCAGCAGTACCGGCGCATCGGCCGGGTTGACCTTGCGGTAGCTGGGCGGCGAGGTCATCTCGGTGGGCAGGGCGCGCAGCGAGCGGAACAGCGCCGCCTGCACGTCCACCGCGGCCGCATCGATATTGCGCGAGGGGTCGAACTCCAGGGTCAGCGAGGTCGAGCCCAGGATGCTGCTGGAGGAGATTGCGCTCAGGCCCGCGATGGTGGAGAACTGCTTCTCCAGTGGCAGGGCCACCGAGGAGGCCATGGTCTCGGGCGAGGCACCGGGCAGGCTGGCCTGCACATTGATGACCGGCGTGTTGTAGGAGGGCAGGGCGGCCACCGGGATCTTGCTCCAGGCCGCCAGGCCGGCGATCACCAGGGCGAGATTGAGCAGCACGGTCATGACCGGCCGGCGGATGAAGGCTTCCGTCAGGCGCATGCTCAGGCTCCGGCGGCGGATGCTGCGGATGCGGAAGCAGATGCGCCAGAGGCTGCAGCTGCCGCCGCAGCCCCGCGTTTGCCGCCACCCTGGGCCGGGTTCAGCTGGGCCGGCTGGGGCTTGAGCGGTGTGCCGGGGCGCAGGTTCTGCTTGCCTTCCACCACCACGCTGTCGCCGGCCTTCAGCCCGTCGACCACGATCCAGTCCCCGAAGGGGTAGCGGGTCTGTACCGGGCGCATCTCGGCACTCTTGTCGGCGCCCACCACATAGACGGATCGCTCATTGCCGCGCTGGATGATGGCCGCCTGTGGCACGACCACCGCGTCCTTGATCGTGCGCAGCGTCATGCGGATGCGCACGTACTGGCCGGGCCAGAGCGTCTGCTGGCTGTTGTCGAACTCGGCCCGCACCTTGATCGTGCCGGTGCTGCTGTCGACGAGGTTGTCGACAAAGCCGAGCTTGCCCTTCAGGGGCTGTTCCTTGGCCGCTTGATCGCTGCCCCCGCGCGCGCCGGGCATCAGCAGTTGGGCATCGAGCGCGGGCGGGTTCTTCTCGCCCGGTGCGGCGCGCGTGGCCGCCAGCAGCGATGCCAGCTGGTTTTCCGGCAGGTTGAAGCTCACGCCGATGGGGTTCATCTGCACGATGCTGAGCAGGGGCGTGGCTGCCGCACTGCCGCCTTGCACCAGGCTGCCCGGGTTGACGCTGATCAGGCCGACACGGCCGTCCATGGGCGCGCGCAGCTCGTTGTAGCCCAGGCTCAATTCAGCCGTTCTCAGCGCGGCCTCGTCGGCCTGCACGGCGGCGCGTTGCGCTTCCACCGCGGCCTGGCTGCTGTCCAGGGCGCTGGGGGCGATGAAATTCTGGGCGCGCAGCTCCTGGGCGCGCTTGTACTGGCGCTCGGCATCGGCCAAGCTGGCGCGGTCGCGGGCCAGCTGGGCGCGGGCGCGCTCGACATTGGCCCGATCCGGCCGGTCGTCGAAGCGGAACAAGACCTGACCCCGGCGCACGGTGTCGCCGTCCTTGATCAGCACCTCGCGCACCACGCTGCTGGTCTGGGCACGCAGGTCCACGGTCTTGAGCGAGGCCACGGTGCCGCTGGCTTCCACCGTCACCGGCACGTCCTGCAGTCGGGCGGCCATGACGCCCACGGTTTGTGGCGGGCTCTTGCTGCTGGAGCTGCCGGCTGCGCCGCTGGCCGCGGAAGCGGGGCTGGCAGGCGCCGCGCTGTCAGCGCCCGGCTTTGGTTTTTTGTGCTGCTGGAGGTACCAGCCGCCGCCGGCCAGGCTCAGCAGGACGATGGTGCTCAGGGCGATGGGCTTGAGGCGCATTTCTTGTTCGCTTTCGGCGCAGGCACCTGGAAACGGTGCACTGTGGGAGGGGTGCCGAAGCTTACGCGATCAAGAAATGGCGCGTATTGCTGCTCCGTGAACGGGGATGGGCTTCAGGCCAGGGCCTGCATGGCGCGGGCGAGCTGCGCACCGACACGGGCGTTGTGCTTCACCAGGGCGATGTTGGTGGCCAGGCTGCGGCCTTCGGTCAGGGCTTTGATGCGCGCCAGCAGGAAGGGCGTGACGGCCTTGCCCGTGATGCCTTGCGCCTCGGCCTCTTGCAGGGCTTGGGCGGTGATGGCGTCGATTTCCTCGCGCGGCATGGCTTCGGCCGCCGGCACCGGGTTGCTCACGACCACGCCGCCGCGCAGGCCCAGGTCCCATTTGCAGCGCAGAAAGCGGGCCTGCTCGGCAGCCGTGTCGAGGCGGAAGTCGGCCTTGAAGCCACTGTCCGGCGTGTAAAAGGCGGCGAAGTGGTCCTGGCCCACGCTGAGCACGGGCACGCCGTGGGTTTCCAGGTATTCGAGGGTCAGGCCGATGTCCAGAATGCTCTTGGCGCCGGCGCAGACCACGGCCACCGAGGTCTGGGCCAGCTCCTGCAGATCGGCCGAAATGTCGAAGCTGGTCTCAGCCCCGCGGTGCACGCCGCCGATGCCGCCGGTCACGAAGACCTCGATGCCGGCCAGCTCGGCGCAGATCATGGTGGCCGCCACGGTGGTGGCGCCGATGCGGCCGCTGGCTAACACAAAGGGCAGGTCACGGCGGCTGACCTTCATGGCTTCGGGCGAGCGGCCCAGCAGCTCCAGCTCGGCGTCCGAGAGGCCGATGCGGATCTTGCCGTCCAGGATGGCGATGGTGGCCGGCACGGCACCCTCGGCGCGGATGAGGGCCTCCACCTCGCGGGCGGTCTGCACGTTCTGCGGGTAAGGCATGCCGTGCGAAATGATGGTGGACTCCAGGGCCACCACGGGCTGGCCGGCAGCGCGCGCGGCAGCCACTTCGGCGGAGAAGACCAGGAAATCGGCGGAGGAGGTGGTGCGGGAGATGGAGTTCATGCGTGTGGCTTCGTGAAATCTTCTTGCTCTTGCAGCAGCGCGGGGCTGAGCTCGGGGTGAACGGTGTGGGGGCTTTGCACGGTCAGGGCGGCCAGGCGCAGGCCCAGGCGGCAGGCACTGGCCAGACTGGCCTCGGCTTGCAGCAGGCCGGCACAGACGCCGGCGGCCAGGGCATCACCGGCGCCGGTGACATCGCAGACCGGCACGGCCGGGGCGCGCAGATGCAGCGGGGCCTGGCCGGCCTCGCTGCAGATCAAGCCGGCCTCGCCCAGGCTCAGCACCAGCTGGGGCAGGCCGCGGGCATGGAGCTCGGCCAGGGCCGGGGCCAGGGCGGGCAGGGGCTGCTGAGGGTCATGGGCGGGCAGGGCGTGTCCGAGCACGGCCGCCAGCTCGCCGCGGTTCAGCAGCAAGGTCGTCAAGCCTTGCAGCTGGGCCGGCAGATGGCGCATCTTGGCCTCGGAGACCGCAACGGCCAGCAGGCGCCGGCCCGGGTTCTCTTGCGCCTCACGCAGCAGCAGGGCGATGCTCTCGGCCGGCAGATTGAGGTCCAGCACGATCAGGCGCGCCTGCTGGCGCTGGGCGCAGCTGCGGCGCAGAAACTCCGGGTCCAGGCGCTCGGCCAAGGGCATGGCGGCCAGGGCCAGTTGCATCTCGCCGGCCGCATCGAGCACGGCGGTGTAGCTGCCCGTCGGTGCGTCCGCCGCGCGCAGCGTGCCCTGGGTGGACAGGCCCACGGCCGCCGCTTGCGCCAGCAGGGCCTGGCCAGCGGCGTCCTCGCCCACGGCGGTGATCAGCTGGGTGGGCAGGCCCAGGCGGGCCAGGTTCTCGGCCACATTGCGCGCCACGCCGCCCAGGCTTTCGCTCATCACGGCCGGGTTGGAGCTGCCCATCTGCAGCGCGCCCAGGGTGCGCAGCTTGCGGTCGATGTTGGCGCCGCCGATGCACAGCACCGGCGCCTGCTGCGGCAGCACATAGGCCCGGCCGAGGATGCGGCCCTCGCGCGTCAGCGCCGCGATATGCCCGGCCACGGCCGAGCGCGACAGGCTCAGGCGCTCGGCCAGTGCCTGCTGGCTGATGAAGGGGTCTTGCTGCAGCAATGCCAGCAGCAGCTCTTTTTTGCTGTCCATGCCGGCATTCTAGACAAATGTCTTATTAAAAGACAAATGTCCTAGCTGCCGCAGCGCCTTCACCGGTTCACTTGTTCAGTTCTTCACCGCCTAGTTGGGGCAAACGCGTTCGCCCGTGCTGCGGGTGAAGCACAGATCACCACGGTCGGCGGGGCGCTTGTCCTTGCCGTCTTCGTGTTGCTTGCGCACTTGCTCCGCCTGGCGCTCGGTGCTGCGCACCCGTTCCAGGCAGCTGTTGCGTTCGCTGTTGGCCACCAAGGCCTGGCAGCGATCGCGCTCATGCTCCAGTCGCAGGTCGTAGGCCACCTCGCCCACGGCGGTGCAGGCGGCCAGAGGCAAGGCGATCAGGCTCAGCAGGGCTCGGCGCAGCTGCGGCGAAGAGAGCAAGGCAGGGGAGGGCATGGTGGGCAAGAAGAGATGCAGCGAAGCTGCGCAGTCTGCCGGCTTCTTCAGCAGGCAGCCAGCCCTCTGGCGTGGGTGCCGCGCGGCAGGCCCGCTCGGGTGCTTGCCCTGCTACGCTGACTTCAGCTCGCCTTCCGACGGCGTAGCAAGGCCAAGCCTGCCAAGCCGCAGAACATCAGCAGCCAAGTCTGCGGCTCGGGCACCGGGGTCAGCAGGAAAGCATGGGTCTGGCCGTTCAGCGTGATGCCATTGCCGACGATCTGGCCGGAATCGTTCAGCGCGGTCGCCACTTCCAGGTAGGCAAAGCCCGCGCCCGCCGCATTGACCAAGGCGTTGAGGTCCAACAAGGTGCTGCCGTTCCAGAGCATGGCGTGCTGGACGGTGTCGCCCGCCAAGTACGAGCCGCCCACCACGAGACCGCCGCTGTTGATGGCGCGTGCGTCGCTGTACTGGCCGCCCAAGGTGCCCAGGTCCAAGACTTGGCCGTTGCGCCACAGCGTGGCGTGCGAGATGTTGGGGTTGCCGTTCAGATCGCTGGCGCCGACCACATGGCCGGCACTGTTGATGCCGGTGGCCCAGCTGTAGCTGCCGCCTGCCAGCGTGCCCAGATCGCTGGCCTGGCCAGTGGCCTTCCACAGGGTGGCGCGGCTGGTGACGTCTGCGGTGGTGAGGCTTTCGCCCACCGCGAGGCCGGCGTCATTGAGGCCATAGACAAAACCCTGGCTGCCACCCAAAGAGGGCAGCAGCTGCTTGGTGTTGCTGGCCGACCAGAGGGCCGCCTGGTTGTTCTCATGGCCGCCGATCACGCCGCTGTTGTTGATGGCATTGCCGAAGCTGAAAGCCAGTCCCGTACCCAGGTCGGTGCTGGCCGAGTTGCCCAGCTGCCAGCGGACGGTGTGCACGGCCGCCTGGCCGGCGGTGTAGCTGGTGCCGGCGATCTGGCCGGCGTTGTTGATGCCGCCGGTGTAGCTCGTGAAGCCGGTGTTGCCCAGGGGGAGTAGCGGACTCATGCTGCCGGCGTTCCAGACAAAGCCGTACTGGCGCGAGGCGCCGTTGTCGAAGGCGCTGCTGATGCCCACGACCTGCCCTTGGGCGTTGATGCCGGTGGCCTGCGAGAAGAAGCCGCCGGGGCCGCCGCCCAGATAGCCCAGGTCGAGCAACTGATAACTCTGTGCCTGCGCGGCGCTGCTGGCTGTGCCGGCCAATGTGGCCACCAGGGTCCATGCGGCCAGGCCAAAGAAAACTGAGCGGTTCTTCGTTTTCATCATGATGCGAGACTCCCGGTGCGGCCCTGTTTGCGCAACGGACGTGACGCAGGGCAAAGCCAGAGGCATGGTCGCGGCGCGGCAGGCCAGGGTCAAGCCTTGCCGGTCTTATTCACGCGGTCAGGCCCGATTTGAAACACTTTTCTGGGACCCCGCCCCGGTCCCTGGCTTGGGTGGATACTGCCGTGCATCGCGCCTGAAGCGGCATGACGCCGCAACTGCGCAGAACATCAAGGAGTGTGTCGTGAGTGTGTTTCGGAGTCTGTTTTTCCTCTCGCGCAGTCTCTGGCTGGTTCTTGCGCTGATGCTGGCACTGCCCGGGCCGGCTGCCGCCGAGCGCGGCGAAGATGACGGCGACTATCAGATCCTGCAAGCCAGCTACGGCACGGCCCTGCGTCATGTTGACGTCACCCAGCGCCTCAAGGAACTGGCCCGGCAGGATCGCCGTTTCAGGCTGGTCAACGAATTGTTTGGCGTCGACCCTGCGCCTGGCGAAACCAAGACCTTGCGCATTTACACACGGGGCCGCGACGGCGATCAGCATGTCTTCGAATACCGTGAGCACGGGGAAGTAGACGGCAGTCAGTTCACCGGCTGGGGCGGCGGCAATTGGGGACAGGGCGGCTGGCAAGGCGGTTGGGGCGAAGGGCCCGTGCGTCCGGGGGCGTCGGCGTGGGGGCACGGCAACGGCCAGAACAGCGATGACGGCGAGTACCAAATCCTGCAGGCCAGCTATGGCACCGAGCGGCACCATGTCGATGTGACGCCGCGCCTCAAGCAATTGGCCCGCCAGGACCGGCGATTCAAGCTGGAGAACAATGTCTTCGGTGTCGACCCGGATCCCGGTCGCAACAAGATCTTGCGCATCTACGCCCGCGGCCGCGACGGCCAAACGCGCATCTTCGACTACCCCGAATACAGCCATGTGGACGGCAACCAGTTCACCGGCTGGGGCGGCGGCAACTGGGGCCATGGCGGTTGGCAGGGCGGCTGGGGTCAGGGCGCCGGCAATGACAGTGCTTACAACCGCGGCGATTTGCGCATCAACAGCGCCCGCTACGGCGTCGGCCGTCAGACCCGCGATGTGACCGACAGCCTGCAGTCTCAGATGCGCCGCGACCGTCTTGATGTCGAGGTCAGCAATCGCCTCTTCGGCTTTGACCCCGCGCCGGGTGAGCGCAAGAGCTTGTGGATCAGCTACTCGGTCGGTGGCGGCCGGGCGCAAGAAGTTCGGGTCGAAGAGCGCGATCGCGTGCGCTTGCCCTGACTCCGACCTTCAGCGCTTGAGCCCTGGGACTCAGCGCCGCAGCAGGGCCAGCACCCGTTCCACGCCCAGGCTCGGGCTCGACAGGATGGGCACCCGATAAGGCATCAGCGCTTCCGCAGCGGCAGCCATAGAGGCCTGGGCCAGCACCACCACATCCACCGGTCGAGCGTCCGCGCGCAGGGCTGCGACGATGGATTCGAGGTAGGCGGCATGCTCACCTCGCTGGAACAGTGCCCAGGCCGGTGGCACGGCCAGGAAGTCAAGTGTCACCCTGCGCTGTAGATGGGCTGCCGAATCCTCGATGAGGGCGGCCGTCGGATGCAGCGTGCTCTCGAGCGCAGCGACCACCAGCACGCGTGGTCCTTGCAGAACCGCGCTGTCGGCCATGGCGCGGTCGATGCGTGCGGCATGGCGCCCGGCTCCCAGTGGGGTGCGCTCTGCCGCGCCACCCAGGGTTGAGCAGGTGCAGACCACGACCCTTGCTCCTGCAGCCGCCGCCTGCCGCATGGCCGCCTCGACGCGTTCGACAATGCGGGGCGAATCAGCGCCCAGTGTTTGTGCATCGCTCAACAGCGCTGGGTCGACATGGTGCGCCACGGACAAGCCCGGCGCGCGTGCCCGAACCAGTCGATCAAAGGTGGCGATGTGGACGGGAGACGTGTGTAGAAAAGCAAGTGGAGCGGGTGTCATGGGTGGAAGTGTGCCCTGGTCGGCACGGGCTGGTTCTGCCTGGCGATATGCTTGGCGCTCTTCTGATCGCCTGATTGCTGATCCGTGCCTCAAGCCATGACCCTTCCTGCCGCCTTCATCCTCGACCTCGACGGCACCCTGGTCGATACCCTCGGCGATTTTGTCGCGGTCTTGAACCGTGTGTTGACAGAGTTAGGCCTGCCCGAGGTGCGGCGCGCTTTTGTCGAGCGCACGGTGGGGCAAGGCAGCGAGCATTTGATCCGAAGTACTCTCGACCATGTAGGTGCCGACGCGGCCCTGCTCTACCAGCAGGCGTGGGCGCTGTACCAGACACATTACCGCGAGCTCAATGGGCGGTTCTCCGAGGTGTACCCCGGCGTGCGCGAAGGCCTGACGCGGCTGCGAGCGACCGGGCTGCCCATGGCCTGTTTGACCAACAAGCCGGCGGCATTCGCGCGCGAGCTGCTGGCGCGCAAGGAGCTCTCTGGCTTCTTCGATTTCGTCTTTGGCGGCGACGATTTCGAGCGCAAAAAGCCCGACCCTTTGCCTCTGCTCAAGACCTGCGAAGCCTTGGGTACGGCGCCTGCCGAGACCTGGATGATTGGCGATAGCAGCAACGATGCGCGCGCCGCGGTGGCGGCCGGTTGCCCGGTGTTGCTGCTCAGCTATGGCTACAACCATGGCGAGCCGATCACAATGCTGCCCGCAATGCAGCACCTGGACCGGCTCGATCAGATCAGCCTCGCTCCCGCAGCGAACGCTTGACGCCCAGGAGGGCGTCTTTCAGCTGATCGTCGGCCGGCGACTTGCCCAGCCAGATGCGCAGCAGGGCGCTGAAGAATTCGGGCTCCTTGATGGCCGCGCCCATGGGCTTTCCGTTCAGGAAGACGGTGGAGCCGGTGCCGGGCACGTAATCGATCCAGAAGTACTCGCCCGTGGTCAGGCTTTTGCGGGTGGAAAAGATCTCGGCCACGCGCAGCACGCCGTTGATGGCTTTGCCGAATTCTTCGCGCGAAGCGTTCTGTTCCATGCCCTTGGTGAAGAGCTTGCCGAGCTCATTGCCGTCCACCTCGCGCAGCATGACCAGATGGATGCGCTTGGCTCCGGGGGCGGCCAGCACCGCGTCGGCATTGCTGGTCTTCTCGGCCATGTAGAGGCCGGCGGTGTAAACCTTGAAAACGGCCTTGTAGCGGATACCGGCGCCGTTGAGCTGCAGCTTCTGGCCGCCGATGTCAGCTTGAGCTTCGTACTTGACCCCCGCCAGATCCACTGTTTGGGCCAGAGCGCTGCTGCCCGCGGCTGAAAGAAAAAGGCCGGTCAGTGCGAACAGGCCCGCGGCCAGGCGGGCCTGAAGAGAAATTCCACGCATTCGTCTTGTCTCCGTTGTCTTTGCTTTGTTGTGTTCCGCTTTGCTGTCCCTGAGGTAAGCAAAGGTAAGCGGCAGTATGGCCGCAAGCTCAAGACTCTGCCAGCGCCTGTTTGAATGGGGCTGCTACACTCATTCGCACTATGTTCATCACGCGCAAGCACATCAAGGGGTCGCACGACCGGGGAGCCTGGCCCTGGCGTTGCCCGCTTGCCTTCCTCCGCTGAAGAAGACGCCGCTTGGCCTGCTGCTTGCCGCAGGCGTGATGTCCGGGCCGCCATGCGCGCCGCTCGCCACACCATCCCTGACCATGGCCTCCGAATCAACGCCGCTCCACGTGCGCCCAAACCTGGGTGTCGCCTGTCGTTGATCCGGTCCCAGCGTTCGTCGTCTCCTGTTTGATGCGCCGCGCCACCGCCACCACCTGTTTCCCGGGGCGCGTCGCCTGCCTGCAAGGTTTGACGTGATGATCACTGAACTTGAATTTCAAAGCCTGGCCAGCCTGGGCTACAACCGCATCCCGCTGATCAGCGAGGCCTTCGCGGATCTGGAGACCCCGCTGTCTCTGTACCTGAAACTCTGCTCCGGCGCTGGCGCCTACGGCGGCAACTCGGGCAAGCACAGCTTTCTGCTCGAATCCGTGGTTGGCGGCGAGCGCTTCGGGCGCTACTCCTTCATCGGTCTGCCGGCCCGCACCGTGCTCAAGAGTCATGGGCGCAGGACCGAGGTGATCCGCGACGGCGCCGTGGTCGAAACGCATGAAGGCGACCCACTGGCCTTTATCGAGGCCTACCAACAACGCTTCAAAGTGGCCCTGCGCCCCGGCATGCCGCGCTTCTGCGGCGGCCTGGCCGGCTACTTCGGCTATGACGCGGTCCGCTACATCGAGCCCAAGCTGGCCAAGACTGAAAAGACCGGCGGCCTGGACACGCCCGATGTGATGCTCCTGCAATGCGAGGAGCTGGCCGTCATCGACAACCTCTCGGGCCGGCTCTACCTGATCGTCTATGCCGACCCGGCCCAGCCCGAAGCCTTCCACAAGGCCAAGAAGCGCGTGACCGAGCTGCGTGACAAACTCAGCTACAGCGTCAGCGCGCCCCAGGTCAAGCGCGGCCAGGCGCATCCGGTGCAGCGCGAGTTTGCGCGCGCCGATTTCGAAGCGGCCGTGCTCAAGGCCAAGGACTACATCGCCGCCGGCGACTGCATGCAGATCGTCTTCGGCCAGCGCCTGTCCAAGCGCTACACCGAGTCACCGCTGAGCCTGTACCGCGCCCTGCGCTCGCTCAACCCCAGCCCCTACATGTATTTCTATGACATGGGCGACTTCCAAATCGTCGGCGCTTCGCCCGAGATCCTGGTGCGGCATGAGCGCACGGCCGAGGGCCAGCAGGTCACCATCCGCCCCCTGGCCGGCACGCGGCCGCGCGGCGGCACGCCCGAGCAAGACCTGGCCCTGGAAGCCGAGCTCAAGGCCGACCCCAAGGAGCGCGCCGAGCACCTGATGCTGATCGACCTGGCCCGCAACGACCTCGGCCGCATCGCCGAGATCGGCTCGGTCAAGGTAACCGATGCCTATGCGGTGGAGCGCTACTCGCATGTGATGCACATCGTCAGCAATGTCGAGGGCCGGCTGCGCGAGGGCTTGTCGAATATGGATGTGTTCCGCGCCGCCTTTCCGGCCGGCACGCTCTCGGGCGCACCCAAGATCCGCGCCATGCAGATCATCGATGAGCTGGAGCCGGTCAAGCGCGGCATTTACGGCGGCGCCTGCGGCTACCTGAGTTTTGCCGGCGATATGGACTTGGCCATCGCCATCCGCACCGGCATCGTGCAGGATCAGACTTTGTACGTCTCGGCCGCGGCCGGCATCGTGGCCGACTCGGTGCCCGAGCTCGAGTGGAAAGAAACGGAAGCGAAAGCCCGCGCCCTGCTGCGCGCCGCTGAACTGGTGGAAGAGGGGTTCTGAGCCATGCTGCTGATGATCGACAACTACGACAGCTTCACCTTCAACCTGGTGCAGTACTTCGGCGAACTCGGCGCGGAGGTCAAGGTCGTTCGCAATGACGAGATCACCCTGAACGAGATCGAGGCCTTGCGGCCCAATCACCTGGTGTTCTCGCCCGGGCCTTGCTCGCCCGCGGAAGCCGGCATCTGCGTGCCGGCCATCCAACATTTCGCCGGCAAGCTGCCCATCTTGGGAGTCTGCCTGGGCCACCAGAGCATGGGGGCGGCCATGGGCGGCAAGATCATTCGCGCCAAGACCCAGATGCACGGCAAGGCCAGCACCATCAGCACCGACCAGAAGGGCGTGTTCCACGGCCTGCCGCGTGATTTCAGCGTCATCCGTTATCACTCGCTGGTGATCGAGGAGGCCACGCTGCCCGCGGTCTTCGACATCACCGCGCGCAGCGAGGACGGCGAGATCATGGGTGTGCGCCACCGCGAACTGGCGGGTACGGCCACGCCGATGGAAGGCGTGCAGTTCCACCCCGAGTCCATCCTCAGCGAGCATGGCCATGCGATGCTGAAGAATTTTCTTCAACTGACCCTGTGAGCAGCGCCATGACCATGCTTGTTGATTTGCGCAGCGACACGGTCACCCAGCCGACGGCTGCGATGCGCGAGGCCATGCAGGCTGCGCCGCTGGGCGACGATGTGTTCGGCGACGACCCCAGCGTCAATGCGCTGCAAAGCGCCCTGGCCGAGCGCCTCGGCTTTGAGGCGGCACTCTTCATGCCCACCGGCACGCAGAGCAATCTGGCGGCGCTGATGGCGCATTGCCAGCGCGGTGAGGAGTACATCGTCGGCCAGTTCGCCCACACCTACCGCTGGGAAGGTGGCGGTGCGGCCGTGCTCGGCTCCATCCAGCCCCAGCCACTGCCCCACCAGGCCGATGGTTCGCTGTCGCTGACCGACATCGAGGCCAATATCAAGCCCGATGACGCCCATTTCGCCCGCACCCGCTTGCTGACGCTGGAGAACACCATCGGCGGCAAGGTGCTACCCCTGGACTATCTGGCTGCCGCCTCGGCTCTGGCGCAGAAGCACGGCCTGACGCGCCATCTGGACGGTGCACGCCTGTTCAATGCGGCGGTGGCGCTGGATGCTGCGGACCCGTACGCCGCGGCCCGGCGCATCTGCAGCCATTTCGACAGCGTTTCGGTCTGCTTTTCCAAAGGTCTGGGTGCGCCGGTCGGTTCGGTGCTCTGCGGCTCGGCGGCGCTGATCCAGCGCGCCCACCGCTGGCGCAAGATGCTGGGCGGCGGCATGCGGCAAGCCGGCGTGTTGGCGGCAGCGGCCCACCATGCGCTGGACCATCACGTCCATCGCCTGGCCGAGGACCATGCCCTGGCTCAGCGCCTGGCCCAAGGCCTGCAAGGCATTGCGGGCTTGAGCGTGGAAGCGCCGCAGACCAATATCGTGTTTGTGGATGTGGAGGAGCAGGGCGAGCGGGCTGCCGGCTTGTTGCCTTATCTGAAGTCGCGCGGCGTGCTGGCCACGGGCCTCTATCGCCTGCGTTTTGTGACCCATCTGGATGTGGATGCGGCCGGTGTGGACCACGCTGTGGCGGCCGTGCGCGAGTACTTCGCTTGAGAGGAAATTGAGATGCCGATCACCGATACCGAAGCCCTGACCCGCGTCATCGAACACCGGGAAATCTTCCACGACGAAATGCTGACCCTGATGCGCCGCATCATGGCCGGCGAGATGTCGCCCGTCATGGCCGCCGCCCTGCTGGCCGGCCTGCGGGTGAAAAAGGAAACCATCGGCGAGATCACCGCCGCCGCGCAGGTGATGCGCGAGCTGTCCAACAAGGTGCCGCTGGAGCCGGCCCTGCACCCGCATCTGGTCGATGTGGTGGGCACGGGCGGCGATGGCGCCCACACCTTCAACATCTCCACCTGCTCGATGTTCGTGGCTGCCGCTGCCGGCGCGCAGGTGGCCAAGCATGGCAACCGCAGTGTCTCCAGCAAGACCGGCAGCGCCGATGTGCTGGAGCAGCTGGGCGCCAACATCATGCTCAGCCCGGCCCAGGTGGCCGAGAGCGTGGCGCAGACCGGCATCGGGTTCATGTTCGCGCCCAACCACCATCCGGCGATGAAGAACATCGCCCCGGTGCGCAAGGAGATGGGCGTGCGCACCATCTTCAATATCCTGGGCCCGCTGACCAACCCGGCCGGCGCGCCCAACATCCTGATGGGCGTGTTCCACCCCGATCTGGTCGGCATCCAGGTGCGTGTGATGCAGCGCCTGGGCGCCGAGCATGCGCTGGTGGTCTACGGCAAGGACGGCATGGACGAGATCTCGCTGGGCGCCGCCACCCTGGTCGGCGAGCTGAAAAACGGCGAGGTGCGCGAGTACGAGATCCACCCCGAGGACTTCGGCCTGGCCATGGTGTCCAACCGCAGCCTGCGCGTGGCCGGCCCTGAGGAGTCACGCGTGATGCTGCTCGGCGCCCTGGCCAATGAGGACGGCGCGGCGCGCGACATCGTGCTGCTCAATGCCGGCGCCACCCTGTATGCCGCCAATGTGGCCAGCTCGATCGCCGACGGCATCGCCCGCGCTCGCGCGGCCATTGCCAGCGGCGCGGCCCGCGCCAAGCTCGATCAGTTCGTGGCCGCCACACAGGCATTAGCCCGCAGCTGAGCGCCCTCGCATCTTCCATCTGCCGATTCACACCATGTCCGACATTCTCCGCCGCATCGTTGCGGTCAAACATGAAGAGCTGGCCGTGCTGCGCCGCCAGCGCTCGCTGGCCAGCCTGCGCGAGGAGGCCGAGAGCGCCGAGCGCCGCGCCGACCTGCGCGACTTCGAAGCGGCGCTGCGCGCCCAGATCGCTGCGGGCCGCAGTGCCGTGATTGCCGAGATCAAGAAGGCCAGCCCCAGCAAGGGCGTGCTGCGTGCGAACTTCGAGCCTGCCGCCATTGCGCAGAGTTATGCCCGGCACGGCGCGGCCTGCCTGAGCGTGCTGACCGATGCGCAGTTCTTCCAGGGCTCGGTCGCCTACCTGCAGCAGGCCCGCGCGGCCTGCGCGCTGCCGGTGCTGCGCAAGGACTTCATGGTCGACGAGTACCAGGTCTTTGAAGCGCGGGCCATGGGGGCCGACTGCATCCTGCTGATCGCCGCCTGCCTCGATGATGCGCAGATGGCCGATCTGGAGGCCGTGGCGCAGAGCCTGGGCCTGGCGGTGTTGGTCGAGGTGCACGACGGTGCCGAGTTGGACCGCGCCCTGCGCCTCAGAACCCCGCTGGTCGGCATCAACAATCGCAATCTGCGCACGTTCGAGGTGACGCTGGACACCACCCTGGGCCTGCTGGACCGCGTGCCGGCCGAGCGCCTGCTGGTGACCGAGTCCGGCATCCTGGCTGCGGCCGATGTGCAGACCATGCGCGCCGCGAACGTGCATGCCTTCCTGGTCGGCGAGGCCTTCATGCGTGCGCCCGATCCGGGTGAGGCACTGGCCGACTTGTTCGCCTGAGGCCTTGCCGGGCGAGCCTGTGAATCTGGACCTGCTGGCTCCCGTGGACCCTGGCTGGCAGCCGGTGCTCGATGCCTGGGCGGTCAGCGCCGAGGGCCAGCGCCTGCTGGCTTTCTTGCCGCGCCGCCGCGAGGCCGGCGCACGGATCTACCCGCCCGAGCCGCTGCGTGCCCTGCGGCTGACGCCCCTGGCCGAGACCCGTGTGCTCATCCTGGGCCAGGACCCCTACCATGGGCCGGGCCAAGCCGAGGGCCTGGCCTTCTCAGTGCCCGAGGGTGTGACGCCGCCGCCCAGCCTGCGCAATCTCTTCAAGGAGCTGCAGCGCGATCTGGGCCAGCAGCCGCCCATGTCGCCGCATCTGGGCGCCTGGGCACAGCGCGGCGTGCTGCTGCTCAACAGCTGTTTCACCGTGGAAGAAGGCGCGCCCGCCAGCCACGCCAAGCAGGGCTGGGAAGCCCTGAGCGACGCCCTGATCGCCGCGGCTGCGCGCGACCCCGCGCCCAAGGTCTTCATGCTCTGGGGTGCGTACGCGCAGGCCAAGGCGCCGCTGATCGCGGCAGCCCAAAGCCCGGGCGCCGTTCCGCACTGCGTACTACAGGCCAACCATCCCTCGCCGCTTTCGGCCCTGCGGCCGCCTGTGCCTTTCATCGGCTGCGGCCATTTCAGCGCTGCGGCGGCCTTTCTGGCGCAGCACGGCCGCGCTCTGGACTGGGCGCTGGACTGAGTTTCCAGGGCCTCGGGGCAGGGCTATCCCCGAGGCCAAGCGCCCGGAATCGAAAGCAGCGTCAACGACAATCTGTCGTTTTGCCGGTCAATAGGGCCTTGCTCTAAAGACCTCTTCAAGACCTGCTCAAGCTTGACTCAAGATTTGCATGCACTCCGGGCTGCTACCAGTCGCCAGCTTGGTTCTAAATTGGTATGGTGTTGTCGCTCAACACTGCCTCAGTTTGTACCTCTGACGCCGCGTTTGCGCAAAGCTGCAACAAGGGTTCTCCAGCAATTGACGGGTCTTCATTTTTGGTACTAAACTGGTATTAATATGAAAACGGTCATCCTTCGTTCACCCGCCCTTCAGGGCGCCACAGCTTCCGATCTTTCGGCGGCGGTGCTATACCTGATTGGGGTGGACGGTGGCGGTACCGGCACCCGCGTGCGCTTGAGCGACCGGGCCGGTGTGCTTCTGGGGCAGGGCGAGTCCGGCCCCTCGGCCCTGGGGCAAGGCGCCGAGCAAGCCTGGCGTCACATTCAGCAGGCCGTGCAGGCCGCAGCTGCGCAAGCGGGCCTGGGTGAGCTGGATCTGTCGCGTTGCGCCATCGGTCTGGGCCTGTCAGGCACGGGCGTGGAGGCGCAGGTCGAGGCCTTCTCGGCCCTGCAGCCCGGCTATGCCCTGGTGGCACTGGACAACGACGGTTTCACGACCTTGCTGGGCGCCCATGGCGGCGAGCCCGGCGCGGTGGTCGCGGCCGGCACCGGCACCATCGGTGAAGGCCTGCGCCGCAATGGCGAGCGCGCCTACATCAGCGGCTGGGGCTGGGTTTGCGGTGACGAGGGCAGCGGCGCCTGGTTGGGCCTGAAGGCCATGCGCCACGCCCAGCAGGCGCTGGACGGACGCGCCGAGCCCGGTGCGCTGGCCCGTGCCGTCTGGGCTGTGGCCGGTCAGGATCGCGCCACCATCCTGGCCTGGTGCGCTGCCGCGGGCCAGCATGGTTATGCCAGCCTGGCCCCCTTGGTCTTTGATCACGCCCCGAACGATCCGGTGGCGGCGGGCTTTGTGGCCGACGCCGTGAGCGAGCTGGAACGCCTCGCCCACGCCCTGGATCCTCAATCTGAACTGCCTCTGGCGCTGTGCGGCAGCATCGCTGTGCGTTTGAGTTCCGAATTCTCAGGCACCATTCGTGCCCGCTGCGTGTCACCTCGAGGTGACTCGGCCGAGGGTGCGCTGCACCTGGTGCGCAGCGCACTGCAACGCTGAGGATTTCGTGATGAGCATCGCATTTCAATTCAAGCCCGATCCGGACGCCGCTTCGCCGCTGTACATGCAGCTGGCCCACAAGCTGGCGCAGGCCATCCGCGAAGGGGTTTACCACGCCGACGAGGCGCTGCCCTCGGAGCGGGTGCTGTCGGAATCGCTGGACCTGTCGCGCGTGACCGCGCGCAAGGCCATCGACCGCCTGGTGGAACAAGGCCTGATCATCCGCAAGCGCGGCTCGGGCAACTACATCGCGCCCAAGCTGGAGCAGCCGCTCTCGCGCCTGACCAGCTTCTCGGAAGAGCTGCAGCAAAGAGGCTTCAAGCCCAGCTCGCGCTGGCTGACCCGCAGCTTCACGCCGGCCGCGCCGGACGAGCAGCTGAGCCTGGGCCTGTCCACCGGCGAGCGCGTGGCGCGCCTGGAGCGCTTGCGCCTGGCCGACACCGTGGTCATGGCCTATGAGGTCAGCGTGCTGCCCGAGACGGTCCTGCCGGACCCAGCCGCGGTGCAAGCCTCTTTGTACGAACACCTGGCCAAGCTCGGCGGTGCCCCGGTGCGCGCGCTGCAGCACATCCGCGCCATCAACGCCGACACCAAACTCGCCAGCCTGCTGGAAGTGCCGGTCGGCCAGGCCGTCTTGTTCATCACCCGTGTGGGCTATCTGGAATCGGGTCATGCCGTCGAGCTGACGCATTCCTACTGCCGCAGCGATTACTACGACTTTGTCGCCGAGATGCGGCGCGAGGGATAGGCGAAGGATGACCCCAGTACAGCACATCGACGCAGACATCCTCACGCCGCAAGGCTTTGTACGGGGTCGACTGGACTATGTTGAAGGGCGCGTGAGCGCCATCCACGGCAGCCCGGTCACGGAAAGCCAGGTCCGGCACGATGCCGGCGAGCGCCAGATCGTGCTGCCTGGTTTCATCGATGTGCATGTGCACGGCGGCGGTGGCCGCGACACCATGGAAGGCGGCGACGCCGCGGGCCAGATCGCGCGCTTGCATGTGCGCCACGGCACCACCTCCATGCTGGCCACCACCATGACGGCGCCGCTGGACGAGATCCGCTCGGCGCTCAGCGCCCTCGGCCCGTTTTGCGCCCAGCGCGCGCCGGGCTCGGCCCGCCTGCTCGGCGTGCACCTGGAAGGCCCCTACATCAACCCCGGCAAGCTGGGCGCCCAGCCCGACTTCGCCAAGCCCGCGACCCTGGCCGAGATCCATGCCCTGCATGCCTTGGCGCCGATCCGCCTGATCACCCTGGCGCCGGAACTGCCCGGCACGCTGGAGCTGATCGCCGAGCTGCGCGCCGAAGGCTTCCAGGTACAGATCGGCCACACGGCCGGCACCTACGAGGATGGCGTGCAGGCCCTGCAGCATGGCGCCGGCGGCTTCACCCATTTGTTCAATGCCATGTCCGGCCTGCACCACCGCGAGCCCGGCATGGTGGGCGCCGCCTTGGCCCACGCCAAGTACGCCGAGATCATTCCCGACCTGCTGCATGTGCACCCCGGAGCCATCCGCGTGGCCATGCGTTCGATCCCGTGCATGTTCTGCGTTACCGATTCCACGGCCGCGGCCGGCATGCCCGATGGCGAATACAGCTTGGGCCGCCACCGCGTGACCAAGTGCATGGGCGGCGTGCGCCTGCCCGACGGCACCCTGGCCGGCAGCACCCTGACGATGGATCAGGCCTTGCGCAATCTGGTCGGCTTGGGCCTGGAGATTGAAGACGCCTCGCGGCGCGTGTCGACCTTTGCTGCCGACTACATGGGTTTGGAAGATCGCGGTCGCCTGCAGCCTGGTGCTTGGGCGGATTTTGTTGTACTGGACCGTGATTTGCAGTTGCAAGGCGTGGTCGTTGAAGGAGAAGAAATTGACCTCGCCTGAGTTGGTGCATGCCTCGCGCATGTTGCAAGAAGCCCTGAGTGCCCCCGCCGCTGTCGCGAACCAGCTGGCCCATGACCAGAACGCCTACGCCGAGCTCGGCGAGGTCCTGCGCGAGCAGCCGCCCACGGCGCTGCTGACCGTGGCTCGCGGAAGCTCGGACCATGCCGCCCACTACATGGCCTATCTGATGATGGCGCGCATGGGCCGCCTGGTGACCTCGCTGCCGATGTCGCTGGTGACGCTGTATCAAAGCAAGATCGTTTGCGACGGCCTGGTGTCCCTGGCCTTTTCGCAATCGGGTCAGAGCCCCGATCTGGTCGCGCCGACGAAATTCTTCCGCGAAGGCGGTGCCCGCACCGTGGCCTTCGTCAACGCCGAGAGCTCGCCCCTTGCAGATGCTGCGCAGTTCGTGTTCCCGCTGCGTTCGGGCCCCGAGCTGAGCGTGGCCGCCACCAAGAGCTATATCGCCCAGCTGGTGGCCGGCGCCCGCGTGGTGGCCGCCTGGAGCGGTGATGAAGACCTGCAGGCTGCCCTGCAACAGCTGCCCTCGGCCCTCGAAGAGGCCGCCAAGCAGCGCTGGGATGTGGCCGTCGACGTGCTCAAGGACGCGGACAAGCTCTTCGTCATCGGCCGCGGCACGGGCCTGCCCATCGCCATGGAAGCGGCGCTGAAGTTCAAGGAGACCTGCGGCATCCAGGCCGAGGCCTTCTCGGGTGCCGAGGTCAAGCATGGCCCGATGGCCCTGGTGGACGAGGGCTATCCCATGCTGGTGTTCGCGCCGCGTGGCCCGGCCCAGGCTGGCTTGATCGCCCTGGCTGAGGAAATGCGCGGCCGTGGTGCCCGCGTGCTGCTGGCCGCGCCGGTGGGTACGCCCGGCGCCGAGCTGCCCCTGGCCTGCACCGGCAATGAAGACCTGGACCCGATCGCCGTGGTGCAGAGCTTCTACCCCATGGTGGAAGCCCTGGCCCGCGCCCGCGGCCGCAACCCGGATGCGCCGCCGCATCTGGCCAAGGTCACCAAGACGAACTAAAGCTGGCGCTTCCTGCCAAGAAGTTTCAAGCACAGAGCATCCCAGATCCCGAACGACACCCGGCGTTCGCGGAGAAACAGCGAATTCAAATGCGACCACAGAGACACAGAGACACAGAGGGTTTCGTTTGGAATTTCACCGTTTTGGCTCCGTGTCTCTGTGACTCTGTGGTCTATCCCGGGTTTGTTTTTCATGAGCCCTGTTTTCTGAGATGTCGTCAATGAGTGAATTTCATCCCGGCCAGCTGGTGATGGTCGACATCCAGGGCAAGTCCCTGGACGCGGCCACCGCCGAGTTCCTGCGCGCCAACCAGGTGCGCGCCGTCTGCCTGTTCCGCAAGAACCTGGGCACCGAAGCCGAAGTGCGCCAGCTGACCCGCGATCTGCGCGAGGTGATGGGCCCCGGCGCCCTGATCGGCCTCGACCAGGAAGGAGGCTCGGTGGTGCGCGCCACCTTCCTGCCGCAAGCGCCTTCCGCCATGGCCCTGGGCGCGGCCGATGATGCGGCCCTGGCCGAGAAGGTCGGCGCCGCGGTCGCACGCGGCCTGGCCTCGATCGGTGTGAACTGGAACTTCGCGCCGGTGCTGGACATCAACAACAACCCGGCCAACCCGGTGATCGCCGAGCGCAGCTTCTCCGAAGATGCCGATGATGTGACCCGTTTGGCCGGCGCCTGGATGGCCGGCTCGCTGCGCGAAGGCGTGGCCTGCTGCGTCAAGCATTTCCCCGGCCACGGCGACACCCATGTGGACTCGCACCTGGCCCTGCCGACGGTGGACAAGAGCCGTGCCGAGCTGGACGCGCTGGAGCTGCGACCCTTCAAGGCCTTGCGCGATGCCGCCCCGGCCGTGATGACGGCCCACATCGTCTACCCGCAGATCGACCCCGATCACCCGGCCACTTTGTCGACCAAGATCCTGGGCGACATCCTGCGCCGCGAATGGGGCTACGACGGCGTGGTCATCACCGACGCGCTGATGATGAAGGCCATCTTCGAGCGCTACGGCTACGCCCGCGCCGCCGTGATGGCCATCCAGGCCGGCGCCGACATGATCCTGGCCCAGGGCTCGCTGGACGAGCAGGGCCAGTCCATCCAGGCCTTGAAAGACGCCTTCGAGCGCGGCGAGCTGACGCTGGAGCAGGGCCGCATCGCCGCCGCCCGTCTGGACAAGCTCGCCGCCGCCTACCCGGTGCGTCACGACGACTACCAGGGCGAGCCGCGCGCCGCTGATGACCGCCTGATGCGCCAGGCTTGGGCCGCCGGCCTGACCGCCTTGCGCGGCGCCACGCCGCCGGCCCGCGATGCGGCCCTGCGCGTGTTCGTGCAGCCCGAGGTGCCGACCGATGGGGTCTCGGAAGCCGGCCCCTCGGGCGCGCAGATCGTCGAGCTGTTCCGCGCCTTCCCGAATGCCCAGATCGAGTTCGTCGAGGACATCCTGGCCCTGGATTGGGACACGGTGCCGCAGGACGGGCGCCTGAACATCGTTGCCTCGACCCACCGCATGCGCTACGGCCAGAACGCCCGTGACTGGATGCCCGATCTGCACCTGGTGCTGTGGAATCCTTTCCAGGCCATCGATGTGCCGGGTCCGACCGTGGTGAGCTGGGGTTACGCCGATGGCGCTCTGGCCGGCCTGCAGGCATGGTTGCAGGGCGAGCAAGTGGCTGCGGCCGTCTCGCCTGTGCGGCTGGATGCTTGAGTCCGGCGCGCCTTGTCAGCCTGAGAACAACACACGAGGAGACCGGCCATGAGCCAAGAATCATCAGCCGCGGCAGGGCGTTCCCCGATCCGATGGATTCCCAGCCTGTACTTTGTGCAGGGCATGCAGTTCTTTGTCGTCATGCTGATTGCCGGCCTGATGTTCAAGAACATGGGCGTGGCCAATGACCAGATTGCCCGCTGGACCGGCTTGCTGGGGTTGGCCTGGGCGATCAAGCCCTTGTGGAGCCCGTTCCTGGAATTGGCGCGCAGCAAGAAGCTGATCGTCGTGGCCATGCAGTTCACCGGTGCTGCGGGCCTCGGCCTGATGGCGCTGGCCTTGCAGTTGCCGATGTGGTTTGCGGCCTCCATCGGCGTGCTCTTCGTGCTGGCTTACGCCTCGGCCACTCATGACATCGCCTGCGACGGGCTCTATATGGCCGCGCTTGATTCCAAGTCGCAGGCCGCCTATGCAGGATGGCAGGGGGCCTTCTTCAATGCCTCCAAGTTCCTGACCTTGGGCGGCTTGTTGGTGCTGGCCGGGCATCTGGAGACCCGCTATGGTGTGTTCAACGCCTGGTCCATCATCTTTGTCTTGCTGGCGATTCTGCTGGCGCTGCTGGCCGCTTACAACGCCTATGCCTTGCCTGGCACCTTGAACACCGAGACGGCCGACATCAGCGCTGCAGGTGTGGCGCGCACCTTGCGCGAGGTGATCGGCGACTTTCTGCGCAAGCCGGGCATCTGGCTGGCAATTCTGTTCATCGTACTGTTCCGCTTTGCCGAGGGGCAGGTGCAGACCATCGGGCCGCTGTTCCTGATCGAGGCGCGCGACAAGGGTGGCTTGGGGCTGAGCACCGAACAAGTGGGCGGCGTCTATGGCACGGTGGGGACGGCGGCTTTTCTGGTCGGGTCCATCCTGGGTGGCTACTTCACGTCCTGGCTCAGTCTCAAGCGCGCCATGCCGGTGCTGATCTTGATGATGGCCGTGCCCAATGTGACCTTCTACTACCTCAGCGTGAGCCTGCCGCAGGACATGCTCCACATCAGCGCGGCCGTGGCCGTGGAGATGTTCGGTTACGGCTTCGGCTTTGTCGGCATGATTCTCTACATTATGCAGGCGGTCGCGCCGGGCAAGTTCCAGACCGCGCATTACGCGCTCGGCTCTGGCGTCATGCAACTGGGTTTCATTTTTTCCAAGACCATCAGCGGCGATATCCAGGTGGCCATGGGCTACCAGAGCTTTTTCCTCTGGACGATTGCTTGCGGCGTACCGGCCCTGGTTCTGATGTTCTTCGTCAAGATCCCGGGCGCGCAAACGGCAGAGGCTGCCCCAGCGGCGGGTGACGCCGCTCCCGCTGCGAGCCGCTGAGGCCATGCGCGGCTTTTTCTTGGGCCTGGCCACTGCTGCGGCGGGTTTGCTCGCGGTTCAGGCGCATGCCGCCAGTCCTGCGCCTGGCGGCGTGTTCTTCGACGACTTCAGCTACCGCGAACTGAGTGGCCTCTGGGCCCAGGGTTGGACGCCGCGCAGCAAAGCGGGCCACCCAGGCGTGACGGGCGCGCGCTGGAGCACCGAGCAGCTGAGCCTGGTCGATGATCCGCAGCAAGCCGGTAACCGCCTGTTGCGTCTGGCCGCACACACCGACGGCAATGGCGCCGGCACGGCGCAGGCCCAGATCTGCCACCAACGCAAGTATCTGGAAGGCACGTATGCGGCCCGCTTGCGCTTCAGCGATGCGCCCGTGCGCGGCGTCGACGGCGACCCGGTGATCCAGACCTTTTATGTGGTGGCGCCCTTGCGCCATGACTTCGACCCCGAGTTCAGCGAGATCGACTGGGAGTACCTGCCCAACGGCGGCTGGGGCAGCGAGAAGACGCGGCTCTATGGCATTGCCTGGCAGACCGTGCAGCTCGAGCCTTGGAAGAGCTACAACCAGTCGCACGAAGAGTTCACCAACCTGAATGGCTGGCATCAGCTCTTGATGCAGGTCGCGGGCGGCCAAGTGAAGCTCTTTCTCGATGGCCGCCAGCTGGCCACCCATGGTGGCCGCAACTATCCGGTCTCGCTGATGTCCATCAACTTCAACCTCTGGTTCTCGCCCGGCGGCTTGTTGCCGGCCAGCAGCCAGGCCCGGGCCTATGAGCAAGATGTGGACTGGATTTTTCACGCCCGCAACAAGGTGCTGAGCCCGGCCGAGGTCGATGCCGAGGTCAAGCGCCTGCGCGCCGGTGGCGTGGCCCAGTTGGACACGGTTCCAGCGGCCGAGCCGGCCCTGAGCAGCCTGTGTGATTTCTGATTCCGGTCGACGTGGTTGTTCGCCCGCGCTCGTTTGTGGAGTCGAGTGAGTCTGTGTTCTTGTTTGCATGCGATGGAAAGGGCGGGCCGCGATGAGCGCTAGCCAACGGTTTGCGTCGGTGGACGCTTTGCGAGGACTGGCCGTGGCCGCCATGCTGCTGGTCAACAACCCCGGCGATTGGGGTCATGTCTACGCGCCGCTCGAGCATTCGGCTTGGCATGGCTGCACGCCCACGGACCTGATCTTTCCTTTCTTCCTCTTCATCGTCGGCGTCTCGCTGGCCTTGGCTCTTGGCCCGCGTGTCGATGCGCAAGCGCCGCTGGCGCCGCTGCGCCGCACGGTGCTGATCCGTGCCCTGCGCATCCTGGCCCTGGGTCTGGTGCTGCACCTGCTGGCTTGGTGGCTGATGGGCAAGCCTGAGCTGCGTATTCCTGGCGTGCTGCAGCGCATTGCCATCTGCTTTGCCGTGACGGGCCTGGTCGTTCTCCATCTGCGCCGCCAGGCTCAGCTGTGGTGGCTCTTGGCCGCGCTGCTGCTGGGTTATGGCGCGTTGCTGGCCTGGGGCGGCAGCCTCGACAAGGTGGGCAATATCGCCTCGCGCTGGGACGCCGCCTTGTTCGGTCGCTTTGGTTATGAGTGGAATGCGGCTACCGGCCTGGGCCACGATCCGGAAGGCCTGGTCAGCACCCTAGGCGCGCTGGCCACCAGCTTGCTGGGCCTGCAAGCCGGCCAGTACCTGCGCCGTGCTCAGCGGCAAAGCCTATGGCTGCTGGGCCTGGGCAGCGCCTGTTTGGGCCTGCTTGTTGCTGAGTTTCAGCCGCTCAACAAGCAACTCTGGACCCCGAGTTTCGTGCTCTGGACTGGCGGCCTTGGCGCCCTGGCCCTGGCCCTGGCCCACCGCCTGATCGACCAAGCCGGCTGGCCGGCGTTGGGCCGCAGCTTCGGCGTCAACGCCATCGCTGCGTACGCCGGCGCCTGGATGTGCACCGTCATCCTCGAAGGCTTCGGTCTGATGGCGCCGCTCTATGCCGGTGCCTTTGGCTGGATCGATCGCCTGGCCGGGCCGTTCAACGCCTCATTGGCGTTTGCGCTGGCATTCGTGGCGGTGTGGGCGCTGATCGTGAAATTGATGGATCGGCGGGGGATTTACCTCAAGGTTTGAGGCCTGATGCATTGACCTTGCCCGATGCGGTTGCGGGTTCGGCATCAGCCTGGGCTTCCTTCAAAGGTGGCGAGGAAGGCGTCACATCTCTCGCCAGCCTGAGGCCGAAGAAAACAAAGCTGGCTTCGGGCAGGTCCGAGTTGCGGTGATGTGGGCGCAACAGCTTGTGCTCGTTGAACCATGAACCGCCGCGCAGCACGCGTTTGGCCGATTCGCTGTGACTCAGACGGGCTTGGCCGTTGGAGTGCGCACCTAGGTAGTTCTCGTGGAACACATCCTCCACCCATTCCCAGACATTGCCTTGCATATCGTGCAGGCCAAATCGATTGGGCGCTTTCTGACCGACCGGATGGACATGCCCCTTGCTGTTCTTGCTGTACCAGGCGTTTTGCTGCAGCTGCTCCACCTCTTCTTCAGGATCTGTGGTCAGCGTGGTGCGGGCACGAGCTGCGTATTCCCATTCCGCTTCGCTGGGCAAGCGGTAGTTCAAGCCCGTGAGTTGCTTGAGGCGATGGATGAAAGTTTGAGCTTCGTTCCAGCTGATCCTTTCGACCGGGCAGCGTTCTCCACAAGCTGTATTGGCGCTGGGGTTGCTGCCCATGATGGCAGTCCACTCCGCCTGGGTCACTTCATACTTGCCCAGCAAGAAACTCGCGATTGCGACTGGGTGCACCGGCTGTTCAGAGAGGTGGCTGGTGCTTCCCATGCTGAAGCTTCCAGCTGGAATCAAAACCATCTCCGGGCAAACCGCGCAATCTTTGCGCCCTTGGATGTGCTTGCCGCTCAAGGTGTCAGCAGCGCGGGCCATAGCAGAAGCGGGGGCTCCGAGCAGTTGCCTCGCTTTGGCTTCCACCTGGGCGCTGAGTTCTGGAGCTACTGCCCATGCTGGAGCCGAGCTCGCCTTGTTTTCGCCCCCTTGCGCTGCAGTCAAAGTGGTTCGTGCCTGCAATTTCGCGAGCAAGCACTCGCTCAGGACATTGACGCGGGCATCGGAATTGAGGTCTTCTTCAATGGCAGGGTATTTGATGCCGGGAATGGTCGAGCAACTGCTTGAACCCGGCATGCTGCCTGAGGTGCAATTGAGGCGGTCCGGCAATGAAATCGCGGGCACGATCACTCTGATATTCGGCTTCACCTTCGCAAGGCTGAGCTTTTTACAGTAGTCAATATCTTGCTGATTGAAATCTGGCAGAGCCTCTGTGGTGCTCGGCAGGCTCATGCAGCCAGCCATCAAACTGGCGAGTGCGAGGATGAACGCCTGTCTATTCAACTTCATGGATCGCCTTGAGAGTCAGACATTTGGGTTGAGAAAAACTATTCCATGACAGCTGGAGCTCGGGCATGATGATAGATGTATCTGCTCTGTAGAGCTCAGCGTATTTTGAGGGGAATAGTTACAAGTGCTTTGTATTCCCGCGCCTCAGCTCTGGGTTCAAAACGTCATCGGAATGGATGCACGGATTCTCAAGATTGAAATCTCACGGCGATGATCGCCTGTTTTTTGAAGACACGTTCAGTCTGATGGCGAACATCATTTGATAGGTTGATTTGATAATGCGCGTCAAAAAAATTGCAATCATTGGTGGCGGCACGGCCGGATGGCTTGCCGCCAATCATTTGGCCGTTGAGTTGCGAGCCGAACAGGACATCTCGATCACCGTGATCGAATCAGCCGAAATAGGAATTATTGGGGTAGGCGAGGGCACAGTGCCGCATATCCGCAAGTCCTTGCAGAAATTCGGCATCTCAGAGGCGGAGCTTTTGGCTGAATGTGATGCGACTTTCAAGGTGGGCATCAAGTTCATTGATTGGCTGGCCCCGGGGCAAAATCAGGCCGCCAACTCTTACTACCATCCGTTTTCCTCGCCGTACCCCGGTGGGCTTGACGTGACAGCCATGTATTTGCAGAACGCGGCTGATATGAAGTTTTCCTCGCTGACTGAAGTGGCCGCTTTGGCGGATGCCATGAAAGCACCGAAGAAAGTTTCTTCGGGTCCGTTTGAGGCGCCGATCAATTACGCGTATCACTTCAATGCCTTGAAATTCGGTCAGTTGCTCGCAAGAAATGCCACGGAGCGACTCGGCGTGCATCGCAAACAGGCGACCGTGGTCGATGCCGTTGTGAGTTCAAGCGGCGATGTTGACTATTTGTTGACCAAGGAGGGTGAGCAACTGCAGTTTGATTTCTTCGTTGACTGCACGGGGTTCAATTCTTTGCTGCTCGGTGGTTTGTACAAAGTGCCATTTGTCGACAAGTCCTCGCAGATACTGACGGATACGGCCCTGACTGTTCAGATCCCAACTGATCCGAATGGCGAAATTCCGCCTTACACCCTGGCCAAAGCGCATGCTGCAGGTTGGCTTTGGGATATTCCTTTGACCAACCGTCGCGGCGTAGGCTTCGTTTATGCGAGCTCGCTCATGCCCGAAGAGCGGGCGCTGGAAGGTTTGGCCGCGCATCTCGGACAGCGACCCGACCGGTTGTCGCCCCGAAAGATCGGCATGCGGATCGGCTATCGGGAGAAGTTTTGGCACCAAAATGTGGTTGCGTTGGGTTTGGCTCAGGGCTTTGTTGAGCCGTTGGAAGCGACGTCGATTTTTGTCACAGACCTTGCTGCAGAGTTGTTCGCGAGGAACTTCTCCCCCGAAAGAGGCACCATGGCGGCCGCCGCAGCGTATTGCAATCAGGTAGTTGCGTACACCTGGGAGCGGGTCATGGACTTTGTGCAACTGCATTACTGCATTTCTGACCGCCGCGATTCTGAGTTTTGGCGTTTGAATACCGAAGCAGCTCAAATCTCGGAGGTTCTCGCGCAGCGATTGGCCATGTGGCGTGTGAATCCGCCGAAGAAGTCGGATTTCTTCAGTCGATTCGATCTCTTTGATGTCGAGAACTTTCTTTTCGTTTTGTATGGTATGAAGTACCCGACAAAGGCTCGTGCGATGACTTCTAACGAGGTTCAGGTCTACGTTCGAGAGCTCAATCAGGTCAAGGGTTTGGAAAAGGCCTTGGCCGGTGAATTGATTGGCCATCGCGAATGGTTGAGCGGCTTTTTGGCCGCATACCGAGAAATGCAGCGGAAATAGACTGGCTGAAGCCATCCGCGACAGGCGCTTGGATTGTGGATGGCCAGAATCTGTGGCCATTGATGCAGAAAGAATGGAAATGACTATTGCGATTCGAATGCCACCCGATGTCCAGTCGGTCCAGATTGGCGAACAGTCGGTGGTGTTTGTCGATGACTTCTTGATCGATCCCGCGGAGATGGTGGCAGCGGCGTGTCAAAGCCAGTTCTCGCCGTGCCCGGGTTTTGAGCAAGGCAAGGGCTACCCTGGTTTGCGTGCCACGGCTCCCGCTGCGTATTCGCAGCGTTTGGTGGAATTGTTGGAGCCCTTGATCAGGATTAATTTCCATATCCCTGGCCACTTGGGACTGAACAAAAGTGCTTGTGAGTTCTCGTTGACGACGGTGCCGCCTGATCGCTTGGGCGTGATGCAACGCACGCCGCATTTCGATTCGAGCTCACCCCACCATATGGCTGTATTGTTGTATCTCTGCGGTCCCGAGCATGGTGGAACCGGGTTCTATCGGCACAAGGCAACTGGTTTTCAGAGGATAGCGCCAGAGAATGTGCAGTCCTATTCAGACATCTATCTCGATGAACTGCGGCGAGCGCCGCCCCAGCCGCGCTATTTTGATGATTCCGATGCTCACTTTCAATTCTTGGGAATGATGCCGGCCCGTTTCAATCGATTGGTGGTCTATCCCGGTAGCTTATTACACAGCGCATGTATCAATCCGGGTATCGGTGTGTGCGCCGATCCGCGGCGCGGTCGTCTGACGGTCAATACATTCTTCGATTTCTGACCTTTGTTTCGCCCATGAAAAAAGCCCGGCATTTGCCGGGCTTTTGCTTGGTGGGCGCTGGTTCGATCAGAACTTGGCGCTGACGCCGAAGCGGTAGGTGGTTTCACCCATGAACGACCAGGCCGGGTAGCCTTCCTTCAACGAGGCGCGCAGCGAGGTCTTCGCGCCGGCGGCACCGTACTGGATGTCGTCATTCTTCAGCAGGTTGGTGGCGTCGAAGCTCACGCGGATCTTGTCGGTCACATTCCAGCCCAGGCTCAGGTCCAGCGAACCGAAGGCGTCATGCATGCGGTTGCTGTAATAGCCGGTCTCACGCACCATGTACTTCGAGCGCCAGTTGTAGGCCAGGCGAGCCGAGTAGGTGGGCGATTCCCAGTAACCGACCAAGTTGGCGTTGTGCTTGGACGAAAGCGTGAACAGATTCAGCTCGTCTTGGTAGCTCTTGCCAGGCGCGGTTGCGTCGGTGTATGTGTAGTTGATCGACGTGCCGAAGCCGTTGCCGAAGCCGTGATTGATCTGGGCCTCGAAGCCCGTGATCTTGCCGCCGCCAGCATTCTTGTAGGTGTTGATCGTCCAGTTGTCCTTGCCGGTGTCCGGGCTGATCAAACCGATCTGCTGATTCAGCAGGGTGTCGGTGGTGATGAAGTTGTTGACCTTCTTGTAGAAGAAGGTCACAGCAGCCAGATTGCCGCGGCCATAGTAGTACTCGAGGCCAAAGTCCAGCTGGTTCGACTTCATCGGCTTGAGGCCCACTTTGCCGAAGGTCACGGTTTCGTTGCCTGGCAAGGTGTCTTGCCAGCCAGCGGTGGAGCCGCCAATGAACATATTGTCGTAGTTCGGGCGGGTGATCGCCGACGAGGCAGCGAAGCGCAGCTTCGTTTCCTTGTTCAGGTCATACACCACATTCAAGCTGGGCAGCCAGTCGCTGTATGACGCGTCAGCATTCTTCTTGGTGGTGCTCCAGCCGCGGTTCGCTTCGACGACGTTGGTCATGTCCGACTTGCCGTCAAAGAAGTAGGACGAAGCGGTGGCCTTGGTGCGGATGTAACGCAGACCAAAGTTGCCATGCCATTGATCCTGTTCGAAGTCGAACATGCCGTACAAAGCAGTGTTCTTCTCTTCCAGTTCGCCGAAGCCGCCGCGGGATTCCACCCAGCTCTTGACGTTGGAGTTGGCCAGGTCAAACATGGCAGACAGATTGGGCTTGGGCACGTTCCAGCCTGCGGTGCCGACCGGCATCGAGCCGTCGAACAGGCTTGCTGTCGAGGCGGTCAGACCAGGCGTGACAAAGGTCGGGCGGAACTCGGTCTTGCTGAAGGTGTGCTTGGTGGCCCGCGCACCGGTCTTGAACGAAGTCAGCGCACCCCATTCGAGGTCGATGGTCGCGTCAACTTGAGCGAAGGTTTCCTTGTCCTTGTTGGGACCGCGGGCGGTCGCCCAAGATTCAGGGCCCGAGGTTGCCGGCAGCTTGTTGAGGCCGACATTCATGTCCTTGCTCGGCGTCATCACAATCTGCTTGCCGGTGGCGTCGGTCGTGCCTTCCCACTTCGGCAGCAGGGGAGCATTGCCCCAGCCCACATAGCTGTAGTTGCTGGTCAGCGAGGTGCCGCCGTCGGCCTTGGTGGTGCCTGCAACAGCTTCCAGCTTGAACTTGTCAGCCTTCATGGAGCCATTCAGCACCAAGCTGTCCGAGCTCATGGTGGCGTCACGCGCCCAGGTTTGCATGAAAGTGCTCGATGCGTTCGACGCATCCAGCTTGGTCTTCAAGCAGAGCAGGCCGGCGGTAGGATTGGCCAGCGTACAAGCCTTGGTGTCGGCGTAGTCCTTGCCCGGATCTTGCAGAGTGAAGGCGTAGTGCGTGGTGTTGCCTGCCGGAGCTTGGTACTCCAGGCGGGTGTAGTTCAGGCCCAGCTCCATGCCAGCAGCCGGCCGCGCCTGCAAGGTGACGTTCACGGCGGAGCGCTGCTTTTCCTGGAAGAAGGTGCCCGGCACCACATCACCGGACCAGCGGCCATCGGCTTCGATGCCGCGGCGCATGTAGTCGCCCTTTTCCATGGCGCCAGCGACCAGCACGCCGAACTTCTTCTGCTCATCGCGCCAGCTGAACAAAGCCGATGCTTCTTTGTTGAGGTCGGTGCTGACCGTACCCTTGCCCAGCTTGACGCTGGCGAAACCGGTGTTGGCCGCCATGTCCAGGGGCTTGCGGGTCTTGACGATCACGGTGCCGCCAATGCCGCCTTCAGTCAAGTCAGCCTGTGAGGTCTTGTATACCTCCATGCCGCCGATCAGTTCGGACGGAAGCAAGGAATAGTTGAACGAGCGATCGATGGCTTTCTGGTCATACCAACCTGTCGAGGCCATGGTTTGGCCGTTCAGGGTTGTGTACGTCATTTGCGGGTCGGTGCCACGAATCGACACCGAGGCGCCAACACCGAAGTCACGACCGACAGACACGCCTGGAATGCGGCCCAGAGCTTGACCCACATCAGCGTCAGGCAGCTTGCCCACGTCTTCAGCGGAGACCGCGTCGACGACGGCATTTGAATTCTTCTTGATGTTCACTGCGGTCTGCAGCGACGCGCGGATGCCAGTGACGACAACTTGCTCCAATTGAGCGGTGTCCTGCTTCGTTTCAGCTTGCTGTGCCTGCGCGGCAAGCGAAGCGCCTAGCAGCGTCAGCGTGACTGCCGCGGCGATGGGATTCTTCTTGACCTTCATAACTGCTCCTCGATATTGGCCGGAATGGATGAGTCGGCCTGTTACGACGCGGAACCAGTGCAATGCCAATCTGCAAATTGGCATGTGTCTGGTGCCTCCTATGACGTACGAATGCAACCAATGCCATGCCACTATACGGCTCGGTAGTGCCACTTTGCTACCACTTTTCGGTTCGTGTTTTCCCTGCTGTGGCGATGTTGCCACCATGTTTTTGCAGACAAGTGTTGCGCCAGCAGTAGGGCCCAAGCGTGACCGTCGGGTGTCGTAAAGCAGCGACGCTGGCGACTTCTCTTGGTAGCACATTGGTATTGATCTCGGAGGGTTGCTGGGAGCTGTTGCCAATGCCACTGTGCGAGAGCGCCGGGGCCGGCCGCGGTGTTGCCTACGGCGGGTCATGGCAAGCAAGGATGATGTTCATGCCGACCCGCTGGCGCCACCCGTCCGTTTGGCTTAATTCCATAGGTGTATCAAAGCCCGGTCCCTGCGTGTAAGGGGCGGGGTGGCTTTGCTTGGCAGCGAAGGGCTGCAAGCATCAAAAGCCAGAAAATTTCTTGGCGAGTGAAAAATGCTGTGCTACAGTAGCAGGCTTGCCTCGGAGGGGTGGCCGAGTGGTTAAAGGCAGCAGACTGTAAATCTGCCCGCTTACGCGTACGCTGGTTCGAATCCAGCCTCCTCCACCAAGGCAAAACTTTTCTTGATTCGAGCTGTCGGCTGGTCCGGCAGCTCGATCTCAAGCAAGGTCGCAAGGCTCCCGGGCGGGAGTAGTTCAATGGTAGAACCTTAGCCTTCCAAGCTAATGACACGGGTTCGATTCCCGTTTCCCGCTCCAGTGTTGGGTGCGAAGCGGCGTAAGGCGCAGTGTTGTTGGTAGTGTCGTTACCGGTTTGTTGGTTGTTTTGCCTGCAAACCTGTGCCGATGCCCATGTGGCTCAGTGGTAGAGCACTCCCTTGGTAAGGGAGAGGTCACGCGTTCGATCCGCGTCATGGGCACCACCTCTTTTCTTCTTCTAGTCTGATCGAGTCCTTCTCAGGAGCGCAGAAATGGCAAAAAGCAAGTTTGAACGCACCAAGCCGCACGTCAACGTCGGCACCATCGGTCACGT
>NZ_JAJIRR010000008.1:0-273654 GCF_025717595.1 Kinneretia sp. DJ1R-11 | reverse complement strand
AGCACCCAGCTGGACGCGCAGGGCCAGCCCCTGCAGGCCGAGCTGCGTCGCTACGACCGCCACGGTCGCCTGGTCGAAATCGCCCGCCAGAACTCGGTGGCCGGCCAGCCGCAAGCACCGCAGTGGTTGCAGCGCTATGACTACGAAGACCGCAAGTTCCCGGACGGCAGCATCGCCCTGGGCCAGCAGCCCAGCCTGGTCAGCCAGCCCAGCGTGATCGCCGGCAAGACGCGCAGCACCGCCTTCGAGTTCAATGAACAGGGTCAGGTCTTGCGCATCAGCGAGCGCGGCTGGAGCCCTATCGATGCCGAAGGCCAGGCGAAACCCAGCCCGTTGGAACGCTCCACCACCTACCGCTACACCCTCATCGCCGGCAAGAGCGTGCTGGCCGAGATTGACGGACCGCTGCCCAATGGACCCAAGGGGACGCCGGAGGACTCGGATGTGACGCGACTGGACTGGGATACCAAGGGTCTCATGCCCATCAGTGCACACACCCCCGGACCTCAGCACTGGCAATGGCAACATGACGCGCTGGGCTATCTGCAGCTGGTGCGACTCATCGACGGTCACCGGCAGATTGAGACCGAATGGACCTGGCATCACAGCGGCGTGGCCGCATCGCAGGTGTCGCGTGTGTTGCGGCGTGGCAGCCTGCTCGCGGGTGGCAGCGCTCAGTCTGAGGGGCAGCGCGAGCTCGTCCTGCTGGAGGCCAGCTACGACGCCCTGGGACGTCGCGTCAAACGGTCCTCCAGCGGCAAGCCTGACACTGCCCAGACCCTGGACTACGACGCATGGGGGCGCCCGGCACGCATGATGCTGCCGGATGGCACTGAGCACCGGTGGTCCTATGACGCGGAGAGCCGCCTGCTGGCCGCCACGCTTCGAACGTCCGAGGGCGCCGTGATCGACGGCCGTGCGTGGCTGAGGGACGCCGGCGGCCAGGTGCTGGCCAGCTTGGGGCTGGAAGGGCAGATGCATTTGCAGGCGCTACAGATTCCCGCCGCCGTGCGCGATGACCTGAGCGAAGCCCACGCACAGTCCGCGCGGCTGCCGGAGCGGCCGCGGCTGCAGGACGACTTCGGACGAGAAGTCCTGAGCCGGGACCCCGAAGACGGCCGCATCGTCACCAGCTTCTCCACGCTCATGGACGGTGGACGCCTATTGGCGGTCCAGCATCAAAGGCGCGAAGCGCTCGGCGCTGAGGACCGGACGGATGAGTGGATGTACTTCGACGCGGCGGGCCGCCTGGTCCGCCATCGCAGCCAGGGCCATGCCGCCGGCACAGCCTGCGAGGAAGACTATCGCTATCAAGGCGCTCTGCTGTCAGAGATCAGCGGCTGCGGTGAGACGCAGCGCTTCACCCGCGACGCCCTCGGACTCATCACGCTGCATGAGCGTGAACGCGCCGTGCCGGGCCAGGCCAAGCCCAGCCGGTTCAAAGAACGCTTCGGCTACGACGCACAGGGGCGCCTGCAGTGGCGAGAGCTGCCGGATGAGCAAGTGCTGCGCTACGGGCAAGTCGGCCCCCAGGATTTGCACCTGTCCCGACTGCGCCCGTGGCTTGCCCGTCTGTTCCAAAGCAAGCCGAACTGGGCGCTGGCCCTCGCCACACGCCTGCCGGCCAGTTGGACGCAAGACTCATTGGTGAAGAGCCTGAGCAGCGACGCAGGCCGACAGCGGGCGCTCGTCCATGGCAACGGTTCACACACCCGCTGGGAACGCAGTGCGACACCGAGTCCAGCCGCTGCGGAGGCCCGGGTCGCCGCGGCCTCGCCTCAGCCTCCCGCGCCCGCCCCGGCCACGCATGCACCGGCCGTCGACGGTTTTGGCCGACTGCAGCATTGGACGCCTGCGTCTGGGCCCTTCGCTGGCGAGCGCCTGCGCCTGCAATGGAATGCGCAACATCAGCTGCAGGCGCTTCTGCGCGTGAATGGTGAACTTGCCGCGCGGTATCAGTACGATGCGGCAGGCAATCGGACACTGAAGCAGGTCCAGCAGCCGGGCAAGGGGCTTGAGACTTACCAGTATCTCTATGACACCCAACACCGGCTGGTCGCGCTTGCGGACGGCGCGGGCAAGATCTCGGAGCAGTTCCTCTACACCGACCACCGCGCGCATACCGTGCTGCGTGGGAAGCAGGCCTTCAGCCTGGAAACGGACTGGCGCGGGCTGCCGCTGACGCTGCGCGACGAGCAAGGCAGCACCCGCTGGCAAGCTTCGGCAAGCGCCTTTGGCCTTGAACGCCACCCGGACGCCCCCCTCCTGCGACTTGCGGGGCAAGTGGCCGACGAAGAGAGCGGGCTGTACTACAACGTCCATCGCTATCTGGACCCAAGAAGCGGGCGCTACATCAGCCCCGATCCACTCGGCGCCGTCGACGGCGCGGATCGCTATGCCTACCTGGGCGGTCATCCGTACCGAGGCATCGACCCTTTGGGACTGTTCGAAATTCCGGTCAAGTACTTCTTCAACAAGAGCGATGCCTTCAATGGCCCGATGCAGGTGGGCGACGACGGGCACGGCGACATCGTGCGCGCTGCTTTTGCCATCTACAACGGCAAGGAAAGCAATCGCTTCTCGAAGTTCTTCATCGACGAAGTCATCAAGAACAACTACCAGAGCGACGCCGTGGATCCCAGCCACCCCTTCCCCAAGTCCGGGGTTGGCGGCCCTGGCATCGAGGGCGGGGGGCAGTTCAATCCCCTCAACCACTTCGACAACCCCCATGATGGGCCCATGTGCAAGGATGAAGCCTGCACCACCTTGGCTGACGGCTACTCACTGGACTGGATCAAGAACTCCTTGCAGGCGGTCGACAGCAATCGCGGCAAGTATTGGAATGTGGCCGCAGGTGACGGGCGCGGCGACATCAGCCCGCTGCTGGGGGCCTTTGGTCAGAACACCCATGCCTTGGCTGACTTCTACGCCCACAGCAACTGGGTAGACGGGCTGAACCGTGGCGGGAAGGTGGAGAACAAATACAAGGAGGACGGCAAGGAAAAGCTGGAATGCGGCTGGATTCCCAAGGGAAAGAACATGCGCAGCATCTGGGACGAAGACCTCAGTGACTCGGCCCTGAGAACCTTGTACACGGGGACTGTACAGTTAGGAGAGACCAGCGTGCCCACTTTGCCGGACTACGACAAGACCAACAAGGTCTGCGGCAAGGAGAGCGCCCTCGGCAAGGGCGACATCGTCTGCGAACGAGACAAGACCACCCACGGTTACTGGGGCAAGGACCACGATTCAACCGTCAAAGACGAAGACAAATTCACCGCCACGGAAACTGCCGAATTCAATGCCGCCAACCAGTACTACTGGAAAGTGGAAACCTATTCGGGCAAGCCGCCCACGACCAAGGTGGCCTCACCCGCCAAGTTCGAGTTGCATTGGTATTCAGTCGACGGAAAAGCCGAGTCCGAACTGGTGAAGGGCGACAAGATCATGGTCGCGCAACCCATCACCAACCGACATCGGCTGGCCTTCTCCTTGGCCGTCGCTCACACCCTGAAGGAGATCGAAAAGCTGTACGACAACGCTGCCGGCAAAATGGTCGGCGGTCAGACGATGCAGGATGTCTTCAAGATGGACAAGACGGCCATCGACGGCGCCGGCGTCGGATACGCCAACCGAACCAAGAAGAACTGAACCCGGGAGTTGTCATGCATCGTTTGACCTGGCGCCTGCTGAGGCCCACCATCTTGGGAGGGCTCGCCGCAGCCCTTCCACTGCTCGCCCTGGCCCAGGTCCCGCGCACGGACACGGCCACTTGCGCACTCCCCGGCGGCCATCGCATCGAGCTGAAGTCCCGCTATCTGTGGCTGCCCGTCAATCCACATCCGCGCAGCGACCGGACCCACCACGACCAGGGCGCGTACAGCGTTCGTCTGCGCCCGGCCGGGGGTCGCCCCATCACCTTGACCGAAGACTCAGACCGGCAAGCCATGGCCCCGGACGTCGCTGCCTACAAGTGCAGCGGCTACGGTGCCCAGGGTTCTATCGTCTTCAGCCTCCACGACCTCGTCCTCCTGCCCTCCGGCGAGCGCCTGCCGACGCAGGCGCTGTACCGCATGGGCGTGGCCTCGTCCAAGGCCGAGTACAGCGAAACCCATCAGCGCTTGCTGAAGCAGGAGGCGCTGGCCTACCCGGCGGGCTGGGCCTTCGGACTGGATTCACAGGGGACCTTGCTGGCCGAGCAAGGGTTCTACGACGCCGTCGCCCGCGGGCAGATCACAGCGGTGCTGCGTTTCACCTCGGCGGACCAGGGCAAGACCTGGCACGAGCAGGGGCTGGCCCGGTCCTCCACCTTGTTCGATCTCGGCAAGCCATGGGAGGCACAAGCCTTTGTCGGTCGCGCCGTGAAGGTCAACGGCAAGGCGCTTTCACCCTGAGCCTCGCAAGCAAGTGAAGGGGCACTCTGAGTCGGCGCGTTGACGCCGGCGCCTCAAAAGGCCGCTGTTGTCCTTGGGATCCGCCAGGCTTGCGATGCGGCTCACCGGCGAGGCTCGGAATGCGCTGCGGCTATCCTGCCGCCATGACCTATGCAAACTTGCACGCGCTGCGCAGCGGCGCCTTGAAAGGCAGCTCGCAGCTGGACCTCAGACACGCCGGCCTGCAGGCCCTGCCCGATGAAATCCTCCAGCTGGCCGACAGCTTGGAAGTGCTTGACGTCTCCAGCAATGCGCTGAGCCAGCTGCCCGACTGGCTGGCCAGTCTGCCGCGCCTGCGCATCCTGTTCGCCTCCCAAAACCAGTTCAGCGAGCTGCCCGAAGTCCTGGGGCGCTGCCCGCAGCTGGAAATGGTAGGTTTCAAGAGCAACCGCATCGAGCGGTTCAGCGGGGCGGCCCTGCCTGCGCGCTTGCGCTGGCTGATCCTGACCGACAACCGCATCGAAGCGCTGCCGCCCGAGATCGGCCGCTGCACGCGCTTGCAAAAGCTGGCCCTGGCAGGCAACCGCTTGCACGCGCTGCCGCCCGAGCTGCTGCAATGCCGGGCACTGGAGCTGATCCGCGTCTCGGCCAATGAACTGCAAGCCCTGCCCGAAGCACTGCTGCAGTTGCCGCGCCTGAGCTGGTTGGCCTTCGGCGGCAACCCTTTCAATCGCGAGTTGGAGCAAGCCGCGTTGGCGCACACGCCTCTGCCCGCCCTGCCCTGGCCGCAGCTGCGGCTGGAGGCGCAGCTCGGCGAAGGCGCGTCCGGCGTGATCCACCGTGCGTTGCACATCGATGCGGCTGAGCCGGTCGCCGTCAAGGTCTTCAAGGGTGAGGTCACCAGCGACGGCCTGCCCGACAGCGAGATGGCCGCGGCCCTGCAGGCCGGCGCCCACGCCAACCTGATCCCGCTGCGCGCGCGCCTGAGCGAACACCCGAGCCAGGCCCGGGGACTGGTGCTTGATCTGATCAGCCCGGCCTTCCGCAGCCTGGCCGGCCCGCCCAGCTTGGCCAGCTGCAGCCGCGATGTCTATGCCGAAGGCAGCCACTTCAGCCTGAGCGCCCTGCTGCGCATCACCCGCGGCATGGCTTCGGCCTTGGCCCAGCTGCAGGAGCGCGACCTCTGCCATGGCGACTTCTACGCCCACAACATCCTGCACGACGGCCAGGGTCTGGCCTATCTCGGGGACTTTGGTGCGGCGTCCTTCTTGCCGCGCGCGGCCAGCGTGGCGCAGCGCGAAGCGGTAGCGCGCATCGAGGTGCGCGCCTTCGGCTGCCTGCTGGAGGAATTGCTGGCGCGCTGCAGCGAAGCTCAAGAACCATCGCTGCACGCACTTCGCGATGCCTGCCTGGACGAGCAGGCCGAGCGCCGGCCTACTTGGACCCAGATCCTGGGGCAGCTGGACGCAGTCAGCGCCTGAGTCCCCACGAGCGCTCAGAGCACGATGGCGTGCTTCTCCATGCGGTAGCGCAAGGTGTCGCGACTGATGCCCAGCTCGCGCGCCGCCTGGCTGACGTTGCCGCGCGCGGCGGCCAGGGCCTGCAGCAAGGCCTCGCGCTCCATGCGATCCAGGCGTGAACCGGGGGCATCGACAGCGGCTAACTCCGCGTTGGGCAGGGGCGGCGCGCCGGCCTGCGGTTCAGCGGATGAGCGAGGCAGCAGCAGATCCAAGGCCTCGATCTGCGCGCCCGGCGCCATCAGCACCGCCTGCTCAATAACATTGCGCAGCTCGCGCACATTGCCGGGCCAGCAATGCGCCCGCAGCGCAGCCAAGGCCGAATCGGACAAGCGCATGGCCGGTCGACGGTAGCGTTTGGCGAACTGTTCGCAGAAATGGCCGGCCAGCAGCAGCACATCCGCACCGCGCTCGCGCAGCGGCGCCACTTGCAAGGGCAGCACGCGCAGGCGGAAGTACAGATCGGCACGGAACAGGCCGGCCGCCACCCGCTGCTCCAGGTCCTGGTTGGTGGCGGCGACGATGCGCAGCGCCAGCTGGCGCTCCTGCACCGCGCCGAGGCGGCGAAAGCGCCCGTCCTCGATCACCTTGAGCAGCTTGGCCTGCAAGCCCAGGTCCAGTTCGCCGACCTCGTCCAGGAACAAGGTGCCGCCATCGGCCGCCTCGAGCAGGCCCTGGCGGCGCTCCTTGGCATCGGTGAAGGCGCCACGCTCATGGCCGAACAGCTCGCTCTCCAGCAGCGGCGCGGGAATCGCGGCGCAGTTGATCTCGACAAACGGCGCTTGCGCACGATCGCTCTGGAAATGGCAGGCCCGAGCCACCAGCTCCTTGCCGACACCGGTCTCGCCAGTGATCAGCACCGGCGGCAGCATGCCCTCGGCCTGCACCGCCGCCAAACGGGCGATGCGCTGGCGCAGCTGCTGCATGGCCTCGGAATCACCGAGCAGACTCTGGCTGGCCTCGCGTTCGCGGGCGTCAAAGTAACGCAGCCGGCCCGCGTCACGCTGGGCCTGACCGATCAGGGCCAGGCGCTCGCGCAGCTCACTCAAACCGACCGGCTTGGTCAGCAAATCATCGGCACCGGCCTTCATGGCATCGACCGCGAGCTCGATGCTGCCGTGGCCGGTGACCAGCAGGATGTGCACCGCCGCGTCGCGCGGGCGCACCTGGCGAATGAAATCCAAGCCGCTGCCATCGGGCAGGCGGTAGTCCAGCAAGACCACATCGGGCGCCTCGGCCTGGAAGGCGCTCAGGCCCTCGGCCAGGGTGCCGGCGGTGCGCACGCTGTGGCCGGCGCGCTCCAAAAAACGCGCCGCGTTCTTGAGCCACACGCGCTCGTCATCAATGATCAAGAGACTGGCCATGGCTTCAGGCTTGTGGAAGTTCGATACAGACGCAGGTGCCGCCGCCGGAGCGCGGCTCCAGCCAGATCCGGCCGCCCAGACGTTCGACGATGCGGCGCGCCAGCGGCAGGCCCAGACCCAGCCCTTGCGGCTTGGTGCTGTAGAAGGGCCGGAGCACCTGCTCATGCTGCCCGGCGGCAATGCCCTGGCCGCGGTCCAGCAGGCGCAGACGCCAACAGCCACGGCGCGTGCGGTCGAGCTCGATCCGCGCCTCGGCGCCCTCGGCCATACCGACCATGGCTTCGCTGGCATTGCTGAGCAGGCTCTCGATCATGGAACGCAGCAGCTGCGCGTCGCCACGGATCAGAGCCGCGGTTCGATCCGCCTCCGAAGCCTCGCCCAGCACCAAGCGCTGGCCGCGCCGCTGAAAGGCCGCCTGCTGCTCAGCCACGCAGCTTTGCAGCAGGGGCCACAGGGCCAGACGCTCTGGGCTGGCAGACCCCAACGAAGACAGGCGCAAGAGTTCGCTGATGCGCTGGGAGATGCGGTCGACCTCCGCCAGGATGTCACGCGCCGACTCTTGCGCATGCTCTTGCGGCGCCTCCAGGCTCAGCTCGGCGGCCGAGCGGATCGAGGCCAAAGGGTTGCGGATGTTGTGCGCCACCGAGGCGGCGAGCTCGCCGATCACCGCCAGGGTTTCGCCCTCCAGCAGCTGGGCATGCTGCCGCTGCATGACATGGTCGGCCCGGCGCACCAGGCCGTAGAGGCTCAGAAACAGCAGCAGCGCGCCAGCCAGGGCCATGCCGGCCACCTGCAAGCGGCCGCGCTCGATGGCCTCGGTCAGGGCCAGCGGCGCCTTGTAGAGCTCGATCACCCCGACCACCTGACCGGCTGGATTGAGCACCGGGATGTAGGTCTCGACATAGAAGCTGACCGCCGCCGCCAGTCCAATATGCTCGGCCTTGCTGCGTTCATCCGGACTGATGCGCCCGGCGTGCACGACCAGCTCGCCGCGTTCGGCGGCCTCGAGTTCATCGTTGTCGGCAAAACGCTGGCCGATCAGGCCCGGGTTGCTGGACCAGAGCACCTGGCCGTCGCGTCGGTAGACATTGGCTCGCAAGACATCGGGCATATGGCTCAGGTGCAGGACCGAGCCTTTGAATCGCTCACGTGCCGACGCGTCCTCGGGCCGCTCTAGATAAGCGTAGGAGCCGTCAGCCAGCAGCACGTTCTGCACAAAGTCGCGCGAGGTGGCAGCCTCGCGCTGGAACAGCTGCTCGCTCAGGAAACGTGAAATCGCCCAGACATGGGCCACGGCGATCAGCACGATCACCAAGGCAGCCAGGCCGATGAACCAGCGCGTCAGGCGGAAGGGTCCGGCACCGGCCGGCGGCACCGTGCCGGGGTCGGCCGCTCGGCCGGCGGGGGCGGAACTCATGGGCATGGCTCGGTGTTCCTTCGCAAGATCAGCAGCTGCTTCCACCCATCATCGCTGCGCCAGGTGAACCGAGGCTGACAGCACGCGGTCCACACTTGCCCCTCACACCGGCCGGCTGATGCCGGCCCACAGCCTCTGCAGCAGCGCGCGCGCCTGCGTCTCGGCCAGGCAGGGCATGTCCAGGGCCCGGCTCTGGCGGCTGCCGCCCTGGGTGTCGGCCTGCAGATGCATCAGGCCCAGATGACGGTCCAGGGCCGAGCTGTAGAGGCGCAGTGACTGCAGCTTGGGCAAGGCCAGAATGACAGTGCGCTGGGTGAAGACGCCGCTGCGGTAGAGCAGCACATCGCCGGCCTCGGCAAATGCGGCGCTGGCCACCCAGGCACGGGCATGCAAGTAGCAAAGCGCGAGCAGCAGCACGCTCGCCGAGAGCAAGCCCGGCCAGGGGAGCAGCCAGGCGAGCAGCCCGTCCAACAGCGCCAGCACACCCAGCAGGGGCAGCAGCCAGCGCGCCAGGCCGTACAGACGCCGCCGCAAGGCCGCGGGTGCCAGGGGCTGCCAGACCAACTGTTCCCAGTGAAGTTTCGGCAAGCACAGACGCAGCAAGTCCTGCGCCTGCTCTGGCCGCGCCAGCGGCGCCAGCTCGCTGAAGCGGCCGGCGCCATCCACTCCGCTGTGGTGTTCCTGCTGGTTGTTGTCGCCGGCCACGGTCACCGAGAGGCAGACCCGGCCCAGACGGCGCTGCAGCCAGCTGCTGCGCAACTCCCAGCGCTGCAGACGCGGCAGGCGGGCGCCGGCACGCACATGGGTGCTCAGGCCACGGATGGCCAGCAGCCGTTCACCCTGCTGCTCCAGGCGGAAGCCGTGGTAGCGCAGAAAGGCCAGCGCCACCGAGAGCAAGCGCGTCAGCAGCATGAAGATCAACAAAGCGGCCAACAAGCTCAGGCCGAGATGCAGCCAGCGCTGGGTGTGCAGCTCGGCTTCGATGGTGTGCGCCACGCTGCGCGAGAGCGGGCCCACGGTGCTCGCAAAGGCCTTGCGCGTCCACTCGCTCTGCATGCTGCTGCCGAACAAGGCCGCGACCAGGACAAAGCCATGGTTGGATGTCAGGCCGAGCCGCACGATTTCGCCCGCCGGCAGGCTGAACAGCAGGCGCGTGGGCGGCACGGTGACACCTGCTGCTTCAGACTCGGCCGCAGAAACAGACACAGCCTGGGGCTCCGCGCCTTGTCCGCGCAGCAAGGCCTCCAGCTCCGCCGCCGCCGCCAGGCTCAGCACCTTCATCACCGCCTCGGGCTTGCCGCCTGCGGCCGACTCCAAGCGCAACTCGGTGACACCCAGCAGCCGATGCAGCAGGTGGCGGCGCTGGGTGATGTTGTGGATGCGGGCAAAGGGAATGTGGCGTTGCGTTCGGTCCAGCACGCCTTCGCGCAAGCGCAGCTCGCCGCCGCTGGCCTCGAAACGGTAGACGCGTGCCTGCAGCACCGACCAGAGCGCAGCCGCGCTCATGGGCAGTGCGGCCCAGAACACCCAATCCTGGTTTTTCTGGCCCAGCACCAGCACCGCCAGCAAGGGTGCAAGCAGATGGCGCAGCAAAGCGAGCACGCCGAACACCCAAGACAGGGGATGCAGGCGTCCGTTCAAGGCCGGCTCCGATCGGGCAGCTTCAGTCATGCTCGGCACGCTGGCGCGGCAGCAAGGTGTCCCGCAAGGCATGGGCCTGGGCCAAGGGCAGGCCGTGGATGGAGGTGTGGTGGTCGTGCGAACCGGCCGTGTGCAGGCTCAGGCTGGCCATGCCCCAGAGCCGGTCCAGCGGGCCTTGCGAAACATCGAGATGCTGCAGACGGGCCATCGGCACCCAGATCTCGCTGCGCCACCAGACGCCGCGGCGCAGCACCACGCCTTCGCCGGCATGAAGCTCGGCCCCGTAGAGCACAAAGCGGCGATCGGCCAGCCAGAGACCGAAGAGCAGGCCCAGCACGGGCAGGCTCCAGAGCAGCCAGCGCAGCCCGTTCAGATCCTCGGGCTGCTCTTGCACGATCAGCTCCGCCAGGACCGGAACGGCGAGTCCGGCCAGGCCCAGGCCCAGGCCGGTGACCAAGCGCCAGCAGCCGCGCAGGGCCGGCAGCTTGCCCAAGGGGGTGATGGCGGCTGCGGCCGCTGCGGGTTCATTCATGCACTTGATCCTCCTGCGAGGCCGGATTGTGCATGGCGTCACCGAGCGCCGGGCTCGCGGTTTTCCCACCTGCAGCGACAAGGCCCTGTGTGCGACCCATGCACGCCGTGCTGCAGCCTGTCGCATGCCGTCGCTGCGGCCAAGCCGGCCACCCTAGACTGGCCGCCTGACTCCACTCCCAGCCCTCACGAGGCCAGGCCATGAAACTGCTGCTTTGGTTGATCTTGCTGATCCTGTGCTGGCCCTTGGCCTTGCTGGCGCTCCTGCTCTGGCCTCTGGTCTGGCTGATCAGCCTGCCCTTCCGACTGATCGGCATCAGCGTCGAGGCGGTGTTCGCGCTGCTGCGCGCCCTGCTCTTCTTGCCGGCGCGCCTGCTGGGCTACCGCGAGCGCTGAACGCTCCGTTCAGACTTTGCCGGTCTGAACCGGCAGCCAAGCCCCTTGTTCATAACGGACAAACTGCTGAGCATCATCAAAGCGCCAGAGGTGCAGCCAGCGGTGATCCAGCAGCTGCTGGACCACCTCATGCTTGGCGATCACGGCATCGATGGCGGCCTGCGGCGCGTCAATGACCACAGTCAGGCGCAGGGGCTCATGCAGCCAGCGCTGCCCGTCGTTCAGCGACTGGCGTGACAGACCGATGCGCAGATCACCGCCATTGCCTTCGAACACGCCGATCGTGCCGCCCACCACGTTGTGCAGCAGCTTGTTGCCGCTGCCCAGGCGCTGCGGATCGCAGGTGGAGGCGTGGTACTGCCAGTTGATCCAATGCGTCACCAACATGGGCGCCGTCATCAGCAACTCCAAAACGCTGCCGTCCGCATCCTGTTCGGCGTCGTAGTCATGCAAGAAGCAGCGGCCGGCCAGGTCGACGCCCAGGCTGCGCTGGCGGGGCGCGATCAGGAAGGCCGCGTTGCCGGCCAGGCCCCATTCCGGCCGGGTTTGCGCGCCGTCGTTGGCACGCCGGCGCAGCTGATCCAAGAGCGCCTCGTGCGAGCCGCGCGGGTCCAGCTGCAGCGCGGGCGCCCGCTGCCGTCGCACCTGGTCACCGGCTTGCGCGAACACCGGCTGCAAACGCTGCCAGCGCGCACGCGCGTCCGGTGGCAAGAGGTCCAGATCGAAGCCTTCGATCTCGTCCGTGCTGGTGTTGTGCAGGGCAGCCACAAACACGGTGCCCTCGGGAATTGCCAGGCCCTGGGCTTGCAGGCCGGCGCGCACGGCGGGCTCATTGAGCAGCTGCGCCAGGCTGCGCGCATTGACCTCGCCGGTCTGGCCGCAACAGGCGCCGCAATCCAGCGCCGCCGCATGGGCGTTGTTGGCCGACTGGCTGCCATGGCCGACCAGCAGCACCAGGGGCGCCAGATCGCGCTCCAGCCCCATGGCGTGCAGCACGCGGCCGGCCAGCGCCACCTTGGCACTGAGATCAAGGCCGACAACGCGCGGACGGCAGATCGGCCGGTAGCGGGCCGGCAGGCCGTCCAGATCGTCTCGTGCCCGGGTCTGCAGGCCGGGGCGCAACCATTGCCCCAGCTTGCCCAGATAGCCGAAACCCGCCGCCTCCACAAAGGAAAAGGCGGCGCCCGGCCAGCGGCTGGCCGCTTGCCACTGGTCGGACCAGGCGAAGCGCGCCTGGCGGGCGCGCGCGGCGTCTCGCGCCAGAGCGGCCTCTGTGTCCGTGTCGACAGCGGCGGCCGGCTGCAGGCAGTCGCGCACCTCCATGGCGGGCGCCAGCAGACCCGGCAGCTGCGGCCGGCGCGCTTCGGTGGCCAGCGGCGTGTAGGCCACCGGCAGACCGAAGAAACCGGCAAAGCCCAGGGTCTGGACTCCGGGCCAGGCGGCTTCCAGCGCGCGGCGCATCAGCTCGCTGCGCACGTCAATGCAAAAGGCGGCCTGCACCTCGGGTCTCGAGGCTTGCGCCGCGGCACCGGGCGCGGCCAGCAGGCGCTGCACCAGGCCACGCTGGTAGCCCGCTTCCAGCGCCAGCTGCCAGACCTCGTCGATCACCAGCGTTTTCTCGGCCGCTCGCAGCAGCGCGGGTGCATCCTGCCAGGCCTTCTGCAGCGCCACAAAAGCTCCTGCCGCGGCGCCGTCTTCCTTGCATTCGAGCAAAAGCGCGCCCCAGGCCAGGCGGATGGCCAGCAGGTCACGCAGAGCGCTTTCCGCGCCTTCGGGCCGGCCGTCCAGTCGGGCCTGCCAGCGCTCGTAGGCACACCAGGATGCCCAGCCGTTGACGGTCAGCAGCACCGACTCCAGATAGTCAGCCCACACCGCCTGCGGCAGGCCCAGGCGCTGCAGCACCCAACGTTCGGCATCCTGCCGGGTGGCGGGCAGCGCGTCGATGGCACGACCCAGATGAGGCAGGCCCATCAGCAGGCCGATGCCGTGATCGTGCTGCAAGGTGTCGAGCCAGAAGGCGTACAAGCCTTGTGATCGCTCAGGCTGCCAGTCCGCCTGGTGCTCGTCAAAGTAGGCCGCGCAGGTCTGGCTGACCTGATGCGTGATGGCCTGGCGCCAGGACAGACGGCTGTGGCGCTTGGGATCGTTGTCGAGCACGTCAATCAGCAGGGGCAGCTGATCCAGCGGCTGGCCCGCGCGCAAGGCGTCCAGGCAGGCCTCGGCGCTCAGACCGGCCGCCGCGGCGCCGGGCAGCTGTTTCAGGGCATGGGCCAGATCGGCGGGGCGGATCCGGCCCGCATCCCAGGCTTGCTGCTGCAGCGCCCGCGGCGGGAACACCTGGATGCCGCCCAGCACTGCCATGCGTGCCGCCACCTGGCGCAGCGGCATGCCGATGCGGGACCAATGGGGGTTCACCGCGATCGCCCGATCCAAGGGCCAGGCGGGCGCAATGGCCTGGCAGGCCTGGAGGCAGGCGGCTTCGACCTGAGCGTAAAGACCCGTCTCCGGGCGCCATGCGGCGCCGGCCGGGCGGCGTTCCGCCGCGTCCGGGCGAGCTGGGGCATTCAAGGTTGCGATCATGGTGGGTCCTCGTTTTCAGTTCAGTTCAGCTCAAGCACCCAGGCGAGCCGGTTCCGGGCGCAGCGGGAAGACCGCGGGTTTGGCGTGCTCCGGTGCCCAGGCGGAAGGCCAGAGCTGCAGCGCCAGCCGGGTGTAGGCCTCGTCTACATAAAAACCGGCATAGCTCCAGCGGCGCCAGCTGCGCAGCGCCTGCGGACGCAGCTGCAGCAAGGCCAGGCCCAGGTAGAGCGTCAACATGCCGACCAGCGCGATCCAGCCGAGCGTGTCATGCGGCCGGTCCGTGATGCCCAGCGGCAAGGCATGCGCCAGCAGAGCGACGCCGCTCAGCCCGGCCACCATCAACACACCGGACAGCGCCTGCTGAGCCAGCGCGCGAAACCCGGCCTGCAAAGACGGCAGCCACAGCAGCGGCGCCCAGGCCAGGCCCAGCACCGCACTCCACCAGACGGGCCAGGCCGTGCCGCCGCTCATTGCCTGAGCCTGCGTCTGGGTCAGCAGCACCACACCCAGGGCCAGGGCCGGCGCCAGCAGCAGGCTCGGGGCCGAGGGCGTGCGCAGGCCGTGCAAGGCCTGCAAGCGGGTCTGCCGCAACACCGAGGAGGCCGACAGAAAAGCATGGGCTTTGTAAAGCGAATGACCGACCAGATGCAGCGCCGCCAGGGTGTAGAGGCCCAAGCCACATTCCAGCAGCATGAAACCCATCTGGGCCACGGTGGACCAGGCCAAGCGGACCTTGATGCTGATACGGGTCAGCATCACCATGCCCGCCAGCACCGCAGTGCCCAGCCCGAAGACCAGCAGCAAGACACGGGCCGTCGCCGCCTGCTCCAACAAAGGCGCAAAGCGGATCAGCACAAAGCCGCCCAGATTGACCACGCCGGCGTGCAGCAGCGCCGACACCGGGGTGGGCGCCTCCATCACCTGGATCAACCAGCCATGCACTGGCAGCAAGGCCGTGCGCAGAATGACGGCCAGCACCAGGCTGACGGCACTGATTTGCAAAGCGCCGGACATGCCCTCGCGCTCGAGATGCGCCCACAAGGCCGACAGCGAGCCGCTGCCCACCTCGGTCCAGGCCAGGGCGGCAGCGACGATCAGCAAGGCGTCGGCCAGGCGATCGGCGATGCGCTTTTTGTGTGCAGCCAGGCGCGCAAAGGGGCGCTCCGAGTAAAAGCACAGCAAAGGCTGCAAGGCCATGCCCACCAGAGCCCAGGCCGCGATCAGCACCAGCCAATGGTCAGCCAGCAGCAGCAGATGCACGCCCGCCAGCACGGCAGCCAGGGCCGCCACACAGCGCCGCTGGCCGGCCTCGCCTTCCAGATAGCGCGCAGAGAAACCGGCAATCACGGTACCCAGCAACTGCACCAGCAAAGCCAGACCCAGGGCCAAAGGCGAAGCCTGCACCCAAGGCAGCAAGGACAAGGGCAAGACCTGAGGCCCCAGCACCAGGGCCAAGCCACTGCCGAACAGGGCCGTGACAGACAGACCATGAAAGACACGCCAAAGCGCAGCATCCGGCAGGCCAGAAAGACGGGGCAGCAGCGCCGCCAGCAACATCAAGACCAGCGGCGCCAAGGCGCCGGCGGCGAACACAAGCAGGGACAGGGTCATCGCGACACTCGTTTCCAAAGAATGGCGCGAATGATGCTTGCCGGCATCCGTTCTGTAAATTACATTGATAGTAACCAAACGATATACAAAACAGAACAATGAAGCTGGAGCAACTCAACTTCCACCACCTGTTCTACTTCTGGCGCGTCGCCAAGCTCGGGCATCTGACGCAAGCGGCGCAAGAGCTGCACACCTCGCAATCGGCGGTCTCGGCCCAGATCCGGCAATTGGAAGAGCGCCTGGGAGAAGCCCTGTTCGCCCGCGAAGGTCGCCGCCTGCTGCTGACCGACACCGGCCAGTTGGTCCTGGCCTATGCCGAAAACATTTTTGGCCTCAGCCAGGAGATGCTGGGGCGCCTGCAAGGGCGCACGGCAGGCATCACCCGGCTGCGGGTTGGCAGCGTGGCCACCCTGTCGCGCAACTACCAGGAAAACTGGATCCGCCCTCTGCTGGCCGACCCCTCGGTGGTGCTGACCCTGGAGTCGGGGGTGCTGGAAGGCCTGCTGACACGCCTGATGCAGCACCAGCTCGATGTGGTGCTGGCCAATGAAACCGTGCCATCCGATCCGGACCGCCCCCTGCATTGCCGCTTCTTGGGCAGCCAGTCCATCTCCCTGGTCGGCCCCGCCTCGCGCTGGGCTTCGCAAAGCCTGCGCGTGCCCGAGGATCTGGACGGTCTGGACATCGCCCTGCCCGGCCCACGCCACGCCCTGCGCGCGCAGTTCGACGCCCTGTGCGCCTCAGCCGGTGTCAGCCCGCGGCTGCGTGCCGAGGTCGACGACATGGCCATGCTGCGCCTGATCGCCCGCGACAGCGGCTGGCTGACGGTCCTGCCAGAAGTGGTGGTTCAAGACGAGCTGCGCACCGGCCTGCTGGTGACCGTGGGGCAATCCACGACGCTGCAAGAGCGCTTCTACGCCATCACCACACCGCACCGGCACCGGATTGAGTTGCTGGAGCAATTGCTAGTGCGCGCGCCGGCAGAACAGGCAGGTTCTTAGGACGGAACTGCAGGGCAGGAAGCGGCGCGTCGCCGCAGGAATCGGCCGCTCACGAGACCGTGTCGCCGGCCGAACCGCCCGGCTCAGCGTGGTCACTGCGGCGCTTTTTCATGCCGGCCTTGACCTCGTACATGCGCGTGTCGGCCTGAGCGATGCAGGCCTGGAGCGACTGCGCGGCGGAGTCACGCATGGCATGACCCAAGGCGGCACTGGGGCTGACCCAAAAGCCGGGCGCCAGCTCGCGGCGGTTCAGTTGGCAGCGCATCTTCAAGGCCTCCAGCTCAACCAGCAGCGCCGCTTCGCCGCGGCCGGGCAGCAAGAACAAGAACTCGTCACCACCGATGCGGTAGGCATCGGCCTCAGGCCATTGCGCGCGCACGGTTTCCGCGAACAGCTGGATCAGCGCGTCGCCCGCGGCATGGCCATGGGCATCATTGACATGCTTGAGGTTGTTCATGTCCGCCACCACCACGGCCTGCGGGAAATCCGTCGCCTGCGCCGGCTCGCCATGGTCGGGCCGGTGACTGAAGTAATTGCGGTTGTGAAAACCGGTCAGGCTGTCGGTGTAAAGCAAGTGTTCTCGCTCGTGCAGAAACTGCGTCTTGGCGCGCTGCTCGATCAGCTTGCGCACGGTGCGGACGGTCAGCACCAAGATCAACAGCAGCACAGCGCCCAACATGGCCAATAGAGTCAGCAGCCGGCTGTTGGCCTCATTGCGCAGCGAGGGCACCGATTGAATGCCCAGGTACTTCATCTCCTCGAACTGGACCAGGGGAATGACCTTGTCCATGATGGCTGCCAGCTCGGGCTGGCGGCGGCTGACGCCGAAGTAAATAAAGGAGTCCTTGGAGGTGATGCCGCGCTTGACCACATCGCCATAGCCCAAGCCGTTGATGTAGAACTCGGCCACGGTCGGGTTCTCAATCAGGTAAGCCACCTTGCCGTCACGCACCAGCTGCAGCGATTCGATGATGCTGGCGGTCTTGACGATTTGCGGGCTCTTCAGGTTCTTGCGCAGGTATTCCTCATGCCAGAAGCCGTCGATCACGGCCACCCGAAGGCCGTCCAGGCCATAGACATCCTGCACCGGAGGGCTGCTCTTGAGGCCAACGATGATGTCGCGCTCATTGCTGATGGCGCGCGGGAAGATGAAGTCGGCCAGGCGATCGTCGGTCTTGGCCATGTTCAGCACGTCGACCTGACCGTGGCGCGCCTGCTCCATCAGCTGCGCAAACGGCGCGCCCACCACCTTGAAGCGGATGCCGATGATGTCGCCGATACGCTGCAAGGTGGCGCCTGCAATGCCTTTGTACTGGCCTTTGTCGAAATGGTCGAAGGGCAGGTAATCCTCGGCCACGCCGACCACGGCCTCGCCACGCTCGTCCAGCCACTGCAGCTCAGCGGGGCTGAGGCGCAGCACCTTGCGGTTGTAGCTGCGCGCCGCGTCCTGGGTCAGGGCTCGGATTTGCTCCGGGCGCTGGGCAATGTAGCGGTCGATGATCTGGCTCAGCAGCTGCCGCTCCTTGGCCACGGCGAAGGTCATGTCCGAAGTGATGGACTTGAGCTCGGCCACCAAGGTCAAGCTGGGGAACTGGTGCAGGAACTCGTACTCGACGCCGCCGCCCGAGGTCACAAAGCCGTCGACCCGACCCTCGCTGAGCGCGCGCAGCCCGGCGGCCTGGTCGTCGAAGCTGGCGACCTGGAACTTGATATTGGGAAACTCCTTGGGCAGCTGCTCGATGACAAAGTCGGCGGCCAGAAAGCCGACCGTTTTGCCGTCGAGATCGCCCAGGGTCTGCACGCTCGAGTCCTTGCGGGCGAACACGACATAGGGGTAGCGCTGCGCAGCCTGGGTGAAGCGCATGATTTTTTCGCGCTCGGGCGTGGGGTTGGCGCCGTAGAGCACATCGATCTCGCCGCGCAAGAAGCGGCTGTAGGCATCGTCCCAGCCCTTCACATCGGCCGGCACCAGGCGCAGACCCAGCTGGCTCTGCATGTCCTTGAGCAAGGCCGGCAGCAGACCCATGCGCTGGCCGCGGAACTCGAAGCTGTCCATGCCCGCGAAGGGGTCGAAACCCACGGTGAGCGTGCGGTGGCGGTGCTGGTCGATCCAGTCACGCTCGGCCGCGCTGAGCTGAATGGCGGCACTGGCGGCTGGCAGGGCTCGCGCGGCGCTGCTGGCAGGCGCCTGGTTCTCAGCGCGCGCGGTCGGCGCCCAAAACAGAGCGGCCAGCAGGAGCATGGACAGCATGGACCACAAAAGCGACGCAGCCAAGGCCTGGCGCCCGGCCCGAAGGAACATCACGCGATCGATCAAGGACGCCACCCTCCTGCTGAAGCAAGCGCCCCATGCTAGCCCAGAACTCAGGAGCTACTTCGCTCAGAGCTTGAGAGTTTTTGTAGCGAGCGACCGTCAGGCTAGGCGGACGGAGCGCAGGAACCGGAACGTACATCCTGTACGTGAGGATTCCGAGCACCGGACCAACGACGCATGGCGGTCGCGTAGTAAAAAACCCTCAAGCTCTCAGACTTTCATTTCTAGACGCAGCTGCCAAACGGTATAGCTGCGGCCACCGCCCTCGTTGATGACCTGCAGGCGCTCGGTCGTGGTGGTACTGCCGGTGGTGTAGTCCAGCGGCGCCAGATTGCTGGCCGACAGGCGCAACTGGGTGTCGCGGTCAAAGTTCCAGAGCGCGAAGGCATCCAGTACCAGCTTGCGGCTGCTGCGGGCTTCGGTCAGCAGGGTTTGCTGCACGACGGTGGCTGGCGTCCAGTTCAGGCCGGCGCCCAGGCTCAGCGGCAGGCTGCGCAGGCGGTAGTCGGCACCCAGATTGGCGGTGGCGCGTGGCTGCGGGTCGATGCGATTGTTGGGACCGGGAATGCCGTCCACGCGCGAGCGGAACAGGCTCAGATTGCTGCGCAAATTGATGGGCAGGGCGTCTTCCACGAACTCGTCGAGGCGGAACTTGGCCTCCAGCTCCAGGCCCAGGGTCAGGGCATTGCCGATGTTCTGCGGCCGGCTCACCCAGCGCGGCACATTGGCCCAGGAGACGGTCTCCAGCCGGGTGACATTGCGCATCAGGTCGCTGATGCGGCGCGCGAAGAAGCTGGCGCTCAGGATGCCGCCCTTGCTGAGGTAGTTCTCGTAGGCGACGTCGATGCCGGTGGCGAGCTCAGGGCGCAGCAAGGGGTTGCCCGAGCGGTCGGCATGGTTGACCTCGTTGGGGCCGCAGGCCTGGCCGCTGGCGCACGGGTAGAAGGAATTGATGCTGGGCCGGGCGATCAGGTCCTGCAGATTGGGGCTGCGGTAGCTGCGCGTCAGGCTGGCGCGGATCTGGTCTCGGCTCTTTTCGTCGAACTTCCAAACCCCGTGCAGCAGCGGTGTCCAGACACTGGCGCGGTGGCTGACCGCGTAATTGGCCGCCGAGCTGCGCGTGGCGATGGTCTCGCCACGCAGGCCGGCATAGAAGGACCATTGCTTGCCCACGCTCCACTCGTCCTGGGCATAGAGGGCCAAGCGCTGGGTCGAGGCCGCCAGATCGTCACCGAAATCGAGCAGACCAGGGCAAGCCACGCCGTTCTGCAGGCAACGGCGCTCCTGCTCGCGGCGCGTGCCCTCGCCTTCCAGGCCACCGACCAGGCTGTGCTCGTTCTCCAACTGGCGCGAGTATTTGCCGTTCAAGCTCCAGTTGCGGTCGCTGCTGTCGCTGTTGTCTTGCTGGATACGGCTGGGCGCCGGTGTGCCGGTCTTGAACTCTTCGCGCAGGCTGCTGGAATCGCCGCGCCCGGCGCCGGCACCGGCGCGCAGTTCCAGGCGACTCTCCTCGTCGATGCGGTGGCTCCACTGGGTGTTGAAGCGCAGCATTTCCATGCTGTTGCGCGAGGCGGTCTGGCTGCGGTCAAAGGTGTTGAGCGCCGGGTCGACCTGACCCTCGCGCTGCAGCTGGGCCTGGTTCTGGCCTTGGCTGCGCATGGCCATCAAAAAGGGCTGGACACTCAAGGTGTCACCGCCGTCCAGGCGCCACTGCAGGCGCGCGGTCAGGTGCAGATTGCGGCGCTGGTCCTCATTCTGGCTGTCGGTGCGCTGCAGGCTCTGCAGCCCGGTCCTGAGATCGCGGCTCAGCGAGGTGGACAAACTGTGGTCGCGGTTCTCGCTCTGCTGGACATTGACGCTGAGGTTGTAGGCGCCGCCTTGCTCATCGAGCTTGTCGTTGCGGCTCCAGCTCAGGCTGGGGCTGATGTGGCCGCGCTCCAGGCTCAGGCCGGCGCGCCAATCGTTCAGGCGCTTTTGCAAGGCCTCGCGCAGCACCACATTGATGGTGCCGGCCACGGCCCGGGCGCCGTACTCGGCCGTGGGCGCGCGCATCACCTCGATGCGCTCGACCTGCTCGGGCGGCAGCTGGTCCAGCGAGAAGCCCGGCGGCATGCGCTCGCCGTTGACCAGGATCTGCGTGTAGCCGCCCCCCATGCCGCGCATGCGAACCTCGCCGCCGCGGCCGGGCCGGCCGCCGGTGGTCACGCCGGGCAGGCGCTTCAGGGTCTCGCCGACGCTGCTGTCGCCGAAGCGGTCGATCTCCTCGCGGGTGATGATGATTTTGGACGCCGTCGAGGCGCGCCGCACGGCCTCGTCGCTGGGGCCGCCGCTGACCTCAACGCGCTGCAGCTGCTCATTCTTGCCCGCCGGCAGCGCGACCGGCCGGGGCGCGGCGGACTTGGCTGGCGCACTGGCCGCAGCAGCCGGCGGCGCCACGCTCTGGGCTTGCGCAGGCAAACCCGCCAGGGCCAGGCTCATAGTCAGCAGCGAAGGGGCAAAAGCAAAACAGGGTGCAGTTTTCATGGGCAGGGCCGGTCGCGCTGAACGCGCAGCAAACAGGGGTGTAGCAGAAACGGCGCGAAGCATGGCACAGGCAGACCTGGCGGCCGTCCGCGGCGGGCGGCCTTTTAACTTCTTTACGGGCGCGAGCGGATGCCGAATGCGGAATGCCGAGTGAACACGTGAACAGGTGAGCGGCGCTGCGCGCCTGGTGAACCATTCACCCGTTCACGTGTTCACCTGTTCACCCCTTCACCCTCACTCACTCATTCATTCCCAAAAAAATACACCTCCGCGATACGCCCGGCCCGGCAACGGTAGACCACCATCACCTGCTGGGCCTCCGGGCCGCGGCCGTGCACCCATTCATGGTCGACCACGGTCTGGCCCATCAGCAGGCGCTCGCGCACCTCGGCCTGCACCTGTGGCAGGGCAAACGGCCCCGTGCGGTAGCTTTCGCGAAATGCCGCCAGGCCCACCGTGCGCGGCGCCTCGGCTGGCATGCGCCAGACCTTGACGTCCTCGCTGTAGCAGGCGCAAAAGGCCTCCAGGTCTTTGGCGTTGTAGGCCTCCAGCTGGGCCTGGGCCAGGTCGGCAGGGCTGCGTTCGATAGTGCTCATGGCGTGCGAGATGAAACGGTGAACCGGGCCGCAGTGTCCCATGCGGCTCCGGCTCTGTCCCGGCCTGTCTCAGCCGCGCTTGAGCTTGGTCGCCGCCCGGCTGCTGCTGACGATGGCCCTCCACTGCGAGAGCTGCTGGCGACGTTCCAAAGGCCCCTGGTTCTCGCGCTCGGCTTCACGCTGCAGCTTGTGGAAGCTCTTCATGCGCCCGGCGCTGAGCTGATCGCGCACCGCACAGCCGGGTTCACCGCTGTGGCTGCAGTTGCGGAAGCGGCAGCCCTGCGCCAGCTCGCTGACATCATCGAAGGCCGCTCGCACCGTGGCCACATCGGCATCGAGCTGCAAGCCGCGCAGGCCCGGCGTGTCGATGATGCAGGCGCCGGCCACGCAAGGCCGCAGGCTGCGCGTGGTGGTGGTGTGGCGGCCGCGGCTGTCGTCCAGCCGCACCGCCCCGACCGCCTGCTGAGCGCCTTCGCACAAAGCATTGCTCAGAGTCGACTTGCCGGCGCCGCTGGAGCCCAGCAGCACCAGCGTCTGGCCGCGGCCCAGCCAGGGCTGCAAGGCCGCCCGGCAGCTTTCCGGCTGGCCATCGAGCGCCAGCACATCGAGCACGGCCGTGCCCAACTGCCGCCCCAGATGGGCGCGCACCTGGGCCAGCTTGGCCTCCAGGTCCGGACAGAGATCCGCCTTGCTCAGCACCAGCAGGGCCGGCAGTTCTGCGGCGCGCGTCAGCACCAGATAGCGGTCCAGGCGCGCGAGCTTGAAGTCGTGGTCCAGGCCCATCACCAGCAAGGCCAAGTCCACGTTGTGCACCAAGGCCTGACGCCGCCCTTGCGGATCACGCCGGCTGAGCGCGTGAAAAGGCGGCAGGCGGGCCTCGGCCCAGAGCTCGCCCTGCGCGTTCTCGCGCGCCAGCAACCAGTCGCCCACGGCCAAGCTTTCGCCCTGGGCGTGCAAGGCCTGAATCAGGCTGGGCAAGGCCCGCGCGGCGCGCAGCCCTTGCGGTGATTGCAGGCGGCCATGGCCGTCGCGCTGCAGCTCGACCAGGCGCCAGGGCGCCGCGCCGACCGCGTCCGGCCCCAGCGAACGCAGCGCGGGCAGGTGGTGCTGCAAGGAAAAGCCCAGCGATTGCAGGGCCGGAAGTTCTTGTGATTCGAAGTCGCTGTTGAATTCCATGAGGGATGAAGCGTTCATTCTTTGTGTGCTCTTTGGGCAAGCGGTGCGCTTGCGCCGCCCATGCCGTGCCACGGCACGAGCGCAGAGCTGCGCTCGTGAAGGCAAGGCCGGCCCGGACGCAAGCGCACCGGTCCGCGCGCGGGCTCTGCAAGCGCAAAGCACAGCGGCGCCAGACCTGTTGAAAGGTGGGCTTGGGTGGCGGGGGGCGTCGGCGACGTGCCTGAACGGTTCAGCGGCAGTCCTCTAAAAGGCACGGCCTAGGAACACGCGATCACTTCATCACAGCATCCGGGCGGCATAGCGACCGGCCCGGGGCAAGAACTGCCTAGATGCGGCTCAGGAGCACAGCCGACGCACGCGAAACGACAAGATCATTTGCAGCCATGGTGTTACTCCTTTTCTTGTTGATGGGTTGAGCGAGGGCCCAGTGTGCCTGTGGGCGGCGAACACGGTCAAGGCGGGTGTCGCGACGCCACATCGATCTGTGCGAAGGGCGTAAAGGCTGGGCTCAAAAGGCGGGCCACAAAAGCAAAGGGCCACGCACCCTGAGGTTGTGGCCCTTCTGACTTCCGGACATTCCTTGCGGAACGACGGTTTCCAACGCGCTGGTGACGGGTTCCAGAACTCTGCCCAATCTGCAGCCGGTTTGTCGCCTTGGATGAACGCTATTGTGCACAGACTTTGTGACGGAGATTTGACGAAAAACAAAGTTTCTATACCCCTGATCTCAGCGGATCGCCCCTCACAACCATCCTGCGCCGGTCAACAAGTCGTCATATGCCGCACCTAAGCTGCGCCTGCTGCCGCCACCGGCCCTTCCATGGATGACATGCACACCTTTCCCGACTGCCCCCCCACCCTCGCCGCCACGCCGCCCCTGATGAGCAGTGGCCAGGCTGCAGCGAGCGAGGACTTCAGCCGCAACGATGAAACTGGCGGTTATCTGAACGGCAAGCATGTCGAGGCCATCGTGCGCGCGGCCGAGACCGCGCTGGAGGTACGGCGCCGCTACCAGTTCTTTGTCTGGACGCAGAGCAATCTGCAGGCTTTGCTGCCCCACCAGCTGCTGGCCTGTGGCGCCTACCAGCGCCAGCGCCGCGAACTGCAGTTCGAGCTCTTCAACAATGTGGCCGTCAGCGCCGAACTGCAGAGCAGCTTCAGCGATGGCCGTAGTACGCTGCTGCAAGCCCTGCAACAGCGCTGGGTCGCCATGCGCTGCAAGCCGCTGCGCGTCAGCCTCGCGCCCTTGCTCGACGAAGCGGGCCTGAGCGCGATCAGCCATGAACTGCTGGGCGCCGGCTACACCAGCTTGCTGGTGCATGGTGTCTCGCGGCCGCAAAGACCGGCCGAGCTGGAAAGCTTCTTCGTGCTGGCCCAGGCCGTCGAGGCCACCAGCCTCGAAGACCAGGCCCGCCAGTCCATGCTGCTGGAATTGCTGACGCCCTATTTGCACGGAACCTGGCAGCGCGTTCAGACGGTCGAGCGCGAACTGCAGGAGACGCCCCAGGCCAGCAAGAGCGCCCGCCAGAGCGGCGCCTGCGGCATCACCGAGCGCGAACGCGAGATCCTCGGTTGGCTGCGCGAAGGCATGAGCAATCTGCAGATCGGCGTCAAGCTGGGTATCAGCGCCCTGACCGTCAAGAATCATGTGCAGAAGATTCTGCGCAAGCTCAACGCCGCCAACCGCGCCCAGGCGGTGGCCCGGGCCATGTCCATGAATCTGCTAGGGCCTGCTCACACTACAGATGCCTGATGCGTTGCCTCACAAATCGCCGTGCGCTAGGCGCAAAACGAAACCGGGGTCACGCCCCGGCGAGGCTTTGCAACAACGTGCACGGTGATTTGTGTGGCAACCCTTCGGGAGAGGGGCAGAAAGGGCCCCATTCGTCGTTGAACTCCTCGCCCAGGCGGCGAGCCTGGGCTTCGTCGTCCGCCTAGCCTGGGGCCCTTTCTGCCCCTCTCGCACAGGCATCTGTAGTGTGAGCAGGCCCTAGGCCGCTCGCCTAGCGAAGAAGCCGGCGCTCGCGAGGACGCCTAAGGCCGAGCCAAGCTTGTCGCCAAAGCCAGCAGCGCAGCACGCAGGCCCGCCGCATCGCCGGCCGCCACCTCGGCCCAGGCCATGCCCGGCGGCAGGCCGCAGGCCGGGCTGACGATCAACGGAAGCCCCAGACCGTGCGCCCGCAGCAGCAAGCGCGGCGCATGCTCGATGTAAGCGGGCAGGAGCAGTGCGTCCAGCCCATCCAGGGCATCCGAACGGTCCGGACTGCGATGCTCGACCTTCAAACCAGCCCACAGCGCGGGATCGCTGAGCGGGCTGCCCAGCACACGCAGCGGCCAGCCCAGCTCGCGCAGCACCTGAGCCAGCTCCCAGGCGCCCTTGCGACCCAGCGCACTGCCGGCCAGGGCCAGCCGCGGCGGGCCGGCGATGCCGGGTCGCAGGGGCGCATGCGGCAACTCCTGCTTCCATAGCCAGGGCAGCAATTGCACCGTCAGCCCATGCCGTTCGCGCAGCAGCCGGGCCACCTCGGCATGCGAGGTCCAGAGTGCGGCGGCTCCGTGCAAAGCCCGCAACTCCCGCTCCGCCCGCGCGAGCGGCAGGCGAAAGTCGCGCAAATTCGGATCTTGCGGCCAGCGCTGCGCGGCTTGGTCAAGCCGGTCTTGCAGCTCGGCCATGGGCAGGCAGTTCAGCCAGACCTCGTAGCGCCGCCCGCCCAAGGCGCCGGCTTCGGCCAAGGGCAGCAGCAGGGACTGGTCCAGCAACAGTTCGCGCTGCTCGGGGCGCAGGTGACGGGCATAGCAGCGTGCCAAGGCCTCATCGGCCCACTGCATCAAGGCCTGGCGAGGTGGCGCACGGCGCGGCCAAATGGCTTGCAACTGCAAGCGCAAGGCCAGCGCGCGGCACAGGCCCAGCGCAAGCAGGCGCAGGCGAAGCGTCCAGGGCAGCGACGTCACTGAGGTCGGATCCGCCGCAGCCCGCCGCGCTGCTCGCTGCCAAGGCCGCCACCGCTGCACCTCGGACCAGCCGGCTTGCCCTTCCAGCCACTGCAGCAATTCGGGGCCAGGCTGGTTCAAGAGGACCAGGCGGCGCGCGGCCACAGGCGCCGGGCGCGGCCCACGACCGTGGCGAAAACAGCGCTGCTCGCCACAGCTGAGGCAGCCTCGCGCTGGCGGCGCCTCGGGAAGCAGCGGCAGCGTACGCGGTGACCGGGCGCGCGCGGCCGGCGTGGCCGCTGAGTCGACCGAATGTCGCGCGCGGATACGCACCATCAGCTGCTCGGCGCTGAGCTCCAGCTCTAGACGGCAGTCAAGCGGTGCACGCAGGCGCAGGTCGACATAATTCCAAAACACCGTGGCATCGTCGCGGTCCATGCTGGCAGCAAGAAAGCCCGGTTCCGCCGCCGCGCGCGCGCTGTGGCCATGGCGCTCCAGGAACTCGAAGCCGGCCAGGCGCGCGGCCCGAGCCAGGGCATTGGACAGCTGGCACAGGCCACCGGCCACGGTGGGCACGACGCAGCCCTCGCGAATCTCGCGCCCCGGCACAAAGCCGCGCCCGCGCCAGGGCGGCCCGAGCTGGCGCCAGAAGCTCAAGGTCTGGCCGGCGGAAAGGTAAAGGCCATCAAAAGCCGGCACAGCGCGGCGCAGGTTCTCGACCTTGCCGGCCAGCAGCATGAACTCCTCGGGCGCGCTGTCCTGCCACAAGGGGGAACGCACTTCGGCGAGCACAGGCGCCTCGGCCCAACCCTGCTCGGAGACGGGCCGATGGCGGCGCAAGCTGAAGTCAGCGGCATTGCGCAGCCCACGGCGCAGGACATGGGCCCAGACCCGGAACCAGAACCAGGCCGCTTGCCGGCGGCTGGGCGGGCGAAATTCCGGGGCCTGGGCTGCCGTACTCACTTGCCGTTCGGCACCTTGCCTTCCACGCCCTTGAGGTAGAAGTTGATGCCCGACAGGAACTTGTCGTCGGCCACTTCGCCGGCCTTCAGCACTTCCTTGCCGTCTTGACCGACCAAGGGGCCCTTCCAGATGGCGAAGCTGCCGTCCTTGAGACCGGCCTTGATTTTGTCGATCTCGGCTCGGGTCTCGGCGGGCACCTGCTCGGCGATGGAGACCAGGTCGATCGCGCCCTCCTTGACGCCCCACCAGGCATGCTTGCCCGGGCCGGCCGCCCAGCTGCCGTCCAGCGCTTCACGCACAGCGGCGATGTAATACGGCGCCCAGTTGATGACGGCCGAGCCCAGGTGGGCCTTGGGGCCGTAGGCGGTCATGTCGGAATCCCAGCCGAAGGCCAGCTTGCCGTTCTTCTCGGCCGTCTGCAGCACCGCGCTGGAGTCGGTGTTCTGCATCAGCACGTCGGCGCCGCCATTGATCAGCGTCTGCGCGGCTTCGGTTTCTTGCGGTGGGTCGAACCACTTGTTGACCCAGACCACCTTGACCTTGATCTTCGGATTGCCGGTCTGCGCGCCCAGGGTGAAGCTGTTGATGTTGCGGATCACCTCGGGGATGGGGATGGAGCCCACCACGCCGATCACGCCGCTCTTGCTCATCTTGCCGGCGATCACGCCGGCCATGTAGGCGCCCTCGTAGGTGCGCGAGTCGTAGGTGCGCTGGTTGGCGGCCTGCTTGTAGCCGGTGGCATGCTCGAACTTGACGTTCGGGGCATCGGTCGCGACCTTGAGCATGGACTCGCCATAGCCAAAGGTGGTGCCGAAGATCAGCTGGTTGCCCTGGCCCACCATGTCGCGGAAGACGCGCTCGGCATCGGCCGCCTCGGGCACTTTCTCGACGAAGCTGGTCTGCACGCGGTCGCCAAACTCCTTCTCCACCGCCTTGCGAGCGTTGTCATGGGCAAAGGTCCAGCCGCCATCGCCGACCGGGCCGACGTAGGCGAATGCGATCTTCAGAGGCTCGGCCTTGGCGGCGCTGGCCGAGGCGGGGGCCGATGCCGCAGCAGGCGCGGCCGCCTCCTCCTTCTTGCCGCAGCCCACCAAGGCGGCAGTCAGGACCAGGCTCGAACAGGCGGCCAACTTCAGCGCATGGCGTTTGGGGAGATCAGACGGCGAGGACATGGTGCGCACTCCTTGTGTTGAATCTTTGAGGGGATCAGAAAACGAAAGATCAAGTACCGGGGAAAAACGGCTTGCCCAAGGCAGCCGGCATATTGGCACGAATGAAACCGGGCTTGCTGGAGATCAGCACCAGCACGGCGATCGTGCTGAGGTAGGGCAGCATGCTCAGGAACTGGCTGGCGATCTGCACGCCCTGCCCTTGCAGATGGAACTGCAGCATGGTGACAAAGCCGAACAGATAGGCGCCGGCCAGCACGCGCGCCGGGCGCCAGGTGGCGAAAGTCGTCAGGGCCAGGGCGATCCAGCCCTTGCCGGCCGTCATGCCCTCCACCCACAGCGGCGTGTAGACCACCGAGAGAAAAGCGCCCGCCAGCCCACACAGCGCCCCACCGGCCACCACCGCCGCCAGGCGGATGCGCCGCACGGGGTAACCGAGCGCATGCGCGGATTCCGGCGACTCGCCCACCGCCCGCAGTACCAGGCCGGCGCGCGAGCGATACAGGAACCAGGCCAGGCCGACCGTCAAGGCCATGGCCGCATACACCAGCGGATGCTGCTTGAACAAGGCCGGGCCGATGAAGGGGATGTCGGCCAGGACCGGGATCTCGAAACTCGGCCGCGGGCCCAGCTTCTCCTGCGTGTAGCGCAAGCCGACAAAGGCCGAGAAACCGCTGCCGAACAGGCTCAGCGCCAAGCCGGCCGCGTATTGGTTGGTGTTGAGCCAGATCACCAGCAGCCCGAACAAGGCCGCCAGCAGGCCGCCCGCGCCCATGCCGGCAGCAAAGGCCAGCACATCGCTGCCGCTGTGCACGGCGGTGGCATAGCCGGCGATGGCAGCCACCAGCATCAGGCCTTCGGCCCCGAGGTTGACGATGCCGGCCCGCTCGTTGATGAGCAGGCCCAGGGCCGCCAGGGCCAGCAAGGTGCCGGCATTCAGCGAGGCGGCGATCAGAAGCGCAATGGCGTCCATGGCAGCCTCAGACGTGGGCCGCGCCAGCACGCGCACTCACACCCACCGATGGGCGGCGCAGGCGGATGCGGTGGTGGATCAAGGTGTCGCAGGCCAGCAGCGAAAACAGCAGCAGGCCCTGGAACACACCGGTGATGGATTTGGGCAGGCCCAGGCGCGACTGCGCCAGCTCACCGCCGATATAGAACATGCTCATCAAGAGGCCCGAGAACACAATGCCCGCCGGATGCAGGCGGCCGACAAAGGCGACGATGATGGCGGCGAATCCGTAGCCCGCCGGCACATACGGCGTCAGCTGGCCCAGCGGCCCGGCCACTTCCAGCGCACCGGCCAGGCCGGCCATGGCGCCCGAGAGCAGCAAAGCCGTCCAGAGCGCGCGGCTGGACGAAAAGCCGGCATAGCGTGCCGCCGCCGGTGCCATGCCGCCTACCTGCAGGGCAAAGCCGGCGTAGGTACGGAACAGCAGCAGCCAGAAGGCCAGCACCGAGCCGGCCGCGATCAGCACCCCGATGTTCAGGCGCGAGCCCTCCATCAGGCGCGGGATCTTGGTCACGGCCAGAAAGCTGATGCTTTGCGGGAAGTTGTAGCCGCCCGGGTCTTTCCAGGGCCCGTAGACCAGATAGCCGAGCAGCAGATCGGCCACATAGACCAGCATCAGGCTGACCAGAATCTCATTGGCATGAAAGCGCGCGCGCAGCAGCGCCGTGATGCCAGCCCAGGCCATGCCGCCGGCCACGCCCGCGGCCAGGATGGCCAGCACGATCCACCGGCTGCTGTCCGGCCCGGCCTGCATGGCCACCCAGCCGCCGGCCAGGGCGCCGATGATGAACTGCCCCTCGGCGCCGATGTTCCAGACATTGGAACGGAAGCACACGGCCAGGCCCAGGGCGATCAGCACCAGGGGCGTGGCCTTCAGGCCCAGCTCGCTCCAGGCATAGGCCGAGCGAATCGGCTCCCAGAAGAACATCTGCAGGCCGCGCAGCGGGTCCTTGCCCAGCAGCAGAAAGAGGCCCACGCCGAGCAGCACCGTCAGGCCCAGGGCCAGCAGCGGCGAGGCCAGGGACATCAGCTTGGAAGGCTGGGGGCGGGATTCAAGCCGGAACATGCGCACCTCCTCCCCCACCACCTGCTTCTCGCGAGCCCTCGCGGCCCCACAGCCCGCTCATCCATTCGCCGATTTGTGCCCGGCTGGTCTCGGCCACCGGCACGGCCGGCGACAGGCGGCCCTGGGCCATGACGGCCAGGCGGTCAGAGAGTTCAAACAATTCGTCCAGCTCCTCGCTGATCACCAAAATCGCACAGCCGGCATCGCGCAGACGCAGCAGCTCGGCGCGGATCTGCGCCGCCGCGCCCACATCGACACCCCAGGTCGGCTGCGCGATCAGCAGCACCTTGGGGGCCGCATCGATCTCGCGGCCGACGATGAATTTCTGCAAATTGCCACCCGAAAGGCTGCGCGCCGCTGCCCCGGCGCCACCGGCGCGTACCTGGTAGCGGGCGATCAAATGCTGGGCCAGGCGCTGCACCTGGGCCTGGCGCAGCCAACCCCAGCGCGTGACGGCCTCGGTGCGGGTGAGCAAGGTGTTCTGCGCCAGCGAAAGCTCGGGCACGGCGCCACGGCCCAGGCGCTCCTCGGGCACGAAATGCAGGCCCATGCGGCGGCGGCGGCGCGGGCTGGCGCGGGCGATGTCGCTGCCGAAGAGCTGCACGCTGCCGCGCGGCGCGCGCGGGTCTTCGCCGCTCAGCGCTGCCAGCAGCTCCTGCTGGCCATTGCCCGAGACGCCCGCCACGCCGAGGATCTCGCCGGCGTGCAGGCGCAGGCCCACATCGACCAGGGTGCTGCCAAAGGGCTGGGCCTTGGCCAGGCTCAGGCGCTGCACCTCCAGCGCCAGCGCGCCGGCCTTGGCCGCCCGGCTGGGCAGGGCCGGCGGCTCGGCGCCAATCATCAGGCGCGAGAGCTCGGCGCTGCTCTGCGTGCGCGGGTCCACCTCGCCGGTCACCCGGCCGGCACGCAGCACCGTGCAATGGCTGCACAGGGCGCGGATCTCGTCCAGCTTGTGGCTGATGTAGAGGATGGCGCAGCCCTGGGCGGCCAGCTGGCGCAGGGTGGCAAAAAGCTGCTCGACGGCACGCGGGGTCAGCACCGAAGTCGGCTCATCCAAGATGAGCAGTTGCGGCTCGGTGAGCAGCGCCCGCAAGATCTCCACCCGCTGCCGCTCGCCCACCGAGAGCGAATGCACCGGCCGGGACGGGTTCACCTCCAGGCCATAGCTGGCCGAGAGCTGCTGCATGCGGGTGATCACCTCGGCCAGGCTGAAAGCCTTGTCCAGGCCCAGCCAGACGTTCTCGGCCGCCGTCAGCGTGTCGAACAGCGAGAAGTGCTGGTAGACCATGCTGATGCCCAGGGCCCGGGCCTGGGCCGGGCTTCTCAGGCGCACGGGCTGGCCGTTCCAGAGCATATGGCCGGCGTCGGGCTGGACGGCGCCGTAGATGATCTTCATCAGCGTGGACTTGCCGGCACCGTTCTCGCCCAGCACCGCATGGATCTGGCCGGGCTGCACCGACAGGCTGATGTCGTCATTGGCCTTGACGGCCGGGTATTGCTTGCTGATGCCGGTGAGTGCGAGTCGCAAAGTCATGGGGTCGTCAATCCGGCTGGCGCAAGTCAATCAATCAAAAACAAAGAGGTCTATGAATCCCGCTGGTGGCGGCACTGGCCGGCCACATAACAGCTGTGCAGATTGCGCTCGTCGGACAAACTCATCCAGGCGAACACGCGTTCATGCAAAGCTTGAGGCTCATGGCCGGGCGCCACCCGCTCGTCGCGTGCCTGGGCCACCGGGCCACGGGCCCAATCCCAAACACACACATCGGCCAGTGTACCGAGGCCAAAGTGGCCCACTTCCTGCTGCAAACCCAGGGCTTCCGCCGCGCCGCGGGTGGCGGCATGCAAAGCCACCCAGGCACTCAGGCGCTGGCCCGACAAAGCCTGGATCTTGTAGGCGTCCAGCAGATTGCGCTGCATGGACAAGCTCGTGCCGCCGCCCACGTCGCTGGCCATGCTCACCCCCAGGCCGCTGGCCCGCGCCGCCGGCCAGTCGAACAGGCCACTGCCCAGAAAGAGATTGCTGGACGGGCTGTGCGCCACCTGCCCGCCGCGCGCGGCCAGCAGTTGCCGGTCGGTCTCGTCCAGCCAGATGCCGTGGGCCAGGATGGCGCGCTCATGCAGCAGGCCGACGCGCTCGTAGACATCGAGGTAACTGCGCGCCTCAGGGAAGAGCTCGGCCACCCAGCGCACCTCCTCGCGGTTTTCGGCCACATGGGTTTGCATGTACAGCGAAGCATCGGCGCGGCACAGCGCGCCGGCCATGGCCAGCTGAGCCGGGCTGCTGGTGGGGGCGAAGCGCGGCGTCACGGCGTAGGCCAGGCGGCCCTTGCCATGCCAGCGCTGGATCAGATCGATGCAATCGCGCTCAGCGCCGGCCACATCGTCCAGCAGTTCGGGCGGCGCATGGCGGTCCATCAGCACCTTGCCGGTGATCAGGCGCATGCCGCGCGCCTCGGCGGCGGCGAACAAGGCCTCGGCCGAGCCCTTGTGCACGGTAGGAAACACCACGGCCGAGGTGCTGCCGTGGGCCAGCAGCGCATCCAGAAAACGTGCCGCACCGGCCGCCGCCACGGCCGGGTCGGCATAGCGGCGCTCGGCCGGGAAGGTGTAGCGGTTGAGCCAGTCCAGCAGCTCGGCGCCGTAGGAGGCGATCACGTCCAGCTGCGGGCAGTGCACATGGGTGTCGATGAAGCCCGGCAGGATCAGGCGGCCGCGGTGGTCCACCTGCTGCCAGCTGGCGTCAGGCGCCTCCGCCTGGGTGCCGGCGATGCGGCCGGCCTCGTCGATCAGCAGCCAGTGGTCGGGCTGGAAGCGCACGGCCGAGCTGTCCAGCTGGCCCCAGTCGGGCTGGGCGCTGAAGTCCAGCAGATCGCCGCGCAGGGCGAGCTTGCGGCCGGGGCCGGGCAAGTTCAACGGTGAATGATCGGGCATGTTTCAGGTTCAGGGCAAATACAAATGCAAATTCGGGGATAGACCACAGAGGCACGGAGACACAGAGGAAACACAGAGAAACTCAAAACTGAAGCTCTCTGTGCCTCTGTGCTTGCGTTTGGATTCTGACTTGCTTCACTAACGCCAGCTTCCATCAGGCTCCAAGCACGGTCTGTGGTCGACTCTTCACTTGAGCGACCAGCTCCCGCGCCACCTCCCGCACCTGCTCGCGCAGCCAGCGCTGGGCGGCGGCCTGGTGCGAGAGCGCATGCCAGAGCTGGTAATAGCTCAGCCGCGGAAACGCCACCGGGCAGCGCAGCACCGCCACCGGCAGGCTGGCCAGATAGCGGCTGCAAAACTGGCGGCCGGTGGTCAGCACCAGGGAGCTGCGCGCCACCATCAGCGGCAGCTGGCCGAAATGGGCGCTGCGCACGGCGATCTGGCGGCTCAGGCCCTGCTCGGCCAGATGCTGGTCGATCACGCCCGGCTGGCCGGCCGACAGCGGCATGGGCGCCAGATGCTGGCTGTCCAGATAGCGCTGCACGGTCCAGTCCTTGGGCCGCAGCTTGAGCAAAGGGTGATCGCGCGCCACCAGGCAAACCACCTCGTCGCTGAACAAGCGACCCAGATGCAGCTCCTCCGGCGGGCGCAGCCAGTTGCCGATGACCAGATCGATCTGGCCGCTGGCCAGGCCGCGGCGGTAATCGAACTCGGCCGAGAGCGGCTGCAAGTCCAGGCGCAGGCCCGGCGAGAGCCGCTGCAGGCGCGACACCAGCTCGGGCAGGAACAGCGGGTCGAGGTAATCGCTGGCGGCGATGCGCAGGTTCAGCTCGGCGCTGGCCGGGTCAAAACCGGTACCGCGGCTGCTGCGCTGGGGCGCGCCGAACAGCCGGGCCGCGTCCTGCAGCAGACGCTGGGCCGGCTCCAGCAGCTCCAGCGCCGTGGCCGTGGGCCGCATGCCGGCGCCGCTGCGCACCAGCAGCGCATCGCCCGTGAGCGCACGCAGGCGCCGCAGCTGGGCGCTGACGGCCGGCTGCGTGCTGTGCAGGCGCAGGGCTGCCTTCGAGACGCTTTGCTCGCTGATCACGGTATGCAAGACTCGCACGAGTTGAAGCTCGATCTTGTCGAAATCGGCGCGCAAGTTCATGCCTGGCTGCATATAGTGGTCATGCGTGTAATCGTATATGGAAGTGAGGGTGTGGGGATACCGTTGTTGGTTGATGTGGCGATGGGAGGAGTGAACGAGTGAACGGGTGAACGGGTGAACAAGGCACCAGCTTCGACGACAGATCTCCTCCGATTCACGATTCACGATTCACGATTCACCCATTCACCCATTCACCTGTTTACCCCATTCACCCGTTCACCTGTTCACCTGCCATGCCCCACCACCCCCGCCCCATCCGCTTTTTCCACCGCGGCCAGATCCAGGCCGTGGACGGCCTGGCGCCGACCACCACCGTGCTCGGCTATCTGCGCGAACATGCCCAGCCCCATTGCAGCGGCACCAAGGAAGGCTGCGCCGAGGGGGACTGCGGCGCCTGCACCGTGCTGCTCGGTGAGATCGATGCGTCGGGCCAGATGCAGCTGCGCAATGTCAACGCCTGCACCCAGTTCCTGCCCACGCTGGACGGCCAGGCCTTGTGGACGGTGGAAGACCTGGGCAGCGCCGAGGCGCTGAACCCGGTGCAACAAGCCCTGGTGGACTGCCACGCCTCGCAGTGCGGCTTCTGCACGCCGGGCTTTGCCATGAGCTTGCAGGCCTGCTACGAGCGCCACTGCCAAAGCGGCAGCCGGCCCGACCGCCAGGAGCTGGCCGACGCCCTGGCCGGCAACCTCTGCCGCTGCACCGGCTACCGCCCCCTGCTGGACGCCGGCCAGCGCATGTTCGAGCTGCCCCAGCAAACCCTGGACCTGGCACCTGCCCGCGCCGCCCTGCACAGCCTGCAGCAAGACCCGCCCCTGCACTACGCCGCCGCTCAGCCGGCCATCCCGGGCCGCGTTGACCAGTTCCACGCCCCGCGCAGCCTGGCCGAGCTGGCCGCGCTGCGCGAAGCCAAACCGCAGGCGCGCCTGCTGGCCGGCTCCACCGACATCGGCCTCTGGGTCAACAAACGCTTCCGTGACCTGGGCGATGTGATTTATCTCGGCGCCGTGGCCGAGCTCAAGGCCATCCGGCCTGAGCCCTTCAACGGTCAGCCCGGCCTGTGGATCGGCGCCGGCGCCAGCCTCGAGGCCGCCTGGAGCGCCCTGAGCGCCGCCGTGCCGCCGCTGCGCGAGCTCTGGCTGCGCTTTGCCTCGCCGCCGGTGCGCCAGGCCGGCACCCTGGGCGGCAATATCGCCAACGGCTCGCCCATCGGCGACGGCGCCCCCGCCCTGATCGCCCTGGGCGCGCAGATCGTGCTGCGCCGCGGCAGCCAGCAGCGCCGCCTGGCCCTGGAAGACTTCTACTTGGGCTATATGCAAAACGCGCTGCAACCCGGTGAGTTCGTTGAGGCCATGCACCTGCCGCTACCCAGCCCGGACCAGCGCATCCGCGCCTACAAGATCGCCAAGCGCTACGACAGCGACATCTCGGCCGTCTGCGCCGCCCTGAGCCTGCGCCTGGACGAGGCGGGCCGCGTGCAGGAGGCGCGCCTGGCCTTCGGCGGCATGGCCGCCATCGTGCGGCGCAGCGCGCCGGCCGAGCAGGCCTTGCTGGGCCAGCGCTGGAGCGACGAAGCCGCCCTGCAAGCAGCCCAGGCCGCCCTGGCGCTGGATTTCCAGCCCTTGAGCGATATGCGCGCCAGCGCCGACTACCGCCTGCAGGTGGCGCAAAACCTCCTACGCCGCTTCTGGCTGGAGACCCGGCCCGATGCACCCCTGCCCGCCGCCAGCCTCAGCGTCTGGCAGGCCGTGCGCTTCAGCGATGCGGAGCAGGCGCGATGAGAACCCCAGCGATGAACACCTCTGCCCTCCCCAGCCCCCACACCGTGGGCCGCAGCCATGCGCACGAGTCGGCCGCCCTGCATGTCAGCGGCGAAGCGATTTACACCGACGACATCCCCGAGGCCGAAGGCACCCTGCACGCCGCCCTGGGCCTCTCGCCCATCGCCCATGGCCGCATCGTCGCCATCGACCTGGCCCTGCTGCGCGCCCAACCCGGCGTACAGCTGGTGCTGACGGCCGAAGACATCCCCGGCGAGAACAACTGCGGCCCCCTGCTGCACGACGACCCCATCCTCGCCGCCGGTGAAGTGCGTTATGTCGGCCAGCCGGTGTTTGCCATCATCGCCAGCAGCCGCGAGCTGGCCCGCCGCGCCGCCGCCCTGGCCGGCCAGGCCCTCAAGATCGAGCCCCTGCCCGCCGTGCTGACCGCGCTGGAGGCCCATGCCGCCGGCCAGTATGTGGTGCCGCCCATGCACCTGAACCGCGGCGACGCGGCCCACGCCCTGGCACAAGCGCCGCAGCGCCTGCAAGGCAGCTGGTCGGTGGGCGGGCAGGAGCAGTTCTATCTGGAAGGCCAGATCAGCTACGCCCTGCCCCAGGAAAACCGCGGCCTGCTCGTCCACTGCTCGACCCAGCACCCCAGCGAGATGCAGCAGCTGCTCAGCCACGCCCTGGGCTGGGCCAGCCACCAGGTGCAGGTGCAATGCCGGCGCATGGGCGGCGGCTTCGGCGGCAAGGAGTCGCAATCGGCCCTGTTCGCCTGCGTGGCCGGCCTGGCCGCCAGCCGCCTGCGCCGCCCGGTCAAGCTGCGCCTGGACCGCGACGACGATTTCATGATCACCGGCCGCCGCCACGGTTTCGACTACCGCTGGGACGTGGGCTTTGATGAAGAGGGCCACATCCTCGGCGCCGAGGTGGAGCTGATCTCCAACTGCGGCCACTCAGCCGACCTCTCGGCCCCGGTGATGACGCGGGCGCTCTGCCATTTCGACAACGCCTACTGGCTGCCCCATGTGGCCCTGCACGGTTTCTGCGCCCGCACCAACACGCAGAGCAACACCGCCTTCCGCGGTTTCGGCGGGCCCCAGGGCGCGCTGGCCGTGGAGATGATTCTGGATTCCATCGCCCGCCGCCTGAGCCTGGACCCGCTGCTCGTGCGACAACGCAATTTCTACCGCGACGCCGGCGAGCGCAACATCACACCCTACGGCCAGACCGTGGAAGACAACCAGTTGCAGCCGCTGACCGATCAGCTGGTCGAGAGCAGCCGCTACCACGCCCGCCGCGCTGAGATTGCAGCCTTCAACGCCGCCAGCCCGGTGCTGAAAAAAGGCCTGGCCCTGACACCGCTGAAATTCGGCATCAGCTTCAATGTCGTGCACCTGAACCAGGCGGGGGCCCTGGTGCATGTCTACACCGACGGCTCGGTGCTGGTGAACCACGGCGGCACCGAGATGGGCCAGGGCCTGAACACCAAGGTGGCGCAGGTGGTGGCCGAAGAGCTGGGCCTGAACCTGGCGCGCGTGCGCTGCAGCGCCACCGACACCCAGAAAGTGGCCAACACCTCGGCAACAGCAGCATCCACCGGCAGCGACCTCAACGGCAAGGCCGCGCAAGACGCCGCCCGCCAGATCCGCCTGCGCCTGCAGCCCCTGGCCGCCCAGCTGCTGGGTTGCACGGAAGCGCAAGTGCGCTTTGCGGACGACCGCGTGCATGGCGCGGGTGACAACAACAACTCGCTGCCCTTCACCGAGCTGGTGGCCAAGGCCTATCTGCAGCGCATCCAGCTCTGGAGCGATGGTTTTTATGCCACCCCGGGCCTGCACTGGGACCGCGCCCGCCTGCAGGGCAAACCGTTTTACTACTTCGCCTACGGCGCGGCCGTGGCCGAGGTGCTGGTGGACACCCTCACGGGAGAGAGCCGCGTCACCCGCGCCGATGTGCTGCACGACGCCGGCCGCTCGCTCAACCCCGCCCTGGACATCGGCCAAGTCGAAGGCGCTTTCGTTCAAGGCCTGGGCTGGCTGACCATGGAAGAGCTGGTCTGGCACCCCAAGACCGGCGCCCTCAGCACCCACGCCCCCAGCACCTACAAAATCCCCACCGCCAACGACAGCCCGCCCGACTTCCATGTCGCGCTGTACGAGCAGGCCAACGCGGCCGACAGCATCCACCGCTCCAAGGCCGTGGGCGAGCCGCCCCTTTTGCTGCCGTTCTCGGTGTTGTTGGCGATCAAGGATGCAATTGCTGCGGCGGGGCCGGTAGGGTGTGATCCGGAACTCAGGGCTCCGGCGACGGCGGAGGCGGTGTTGAGGGCGGTGAGTGGGGTGATGTGAGGCTGTTGATGAATGACAGCCCAGGAGTCGGCGGGAAAGCCGCGCTCAAACTCGTACCCGCATCACAGCATGCGCCAACTGGGTTCAGCCCATTATCCGGAGGTGCGGCTGTGGCCTCGCTCTAAAAAGCACTTCTACTGCTAGCTTCTACATGCGGCTAGTGTCCCGACGTTCGACCTTAGACACATGCGAACTATGTCGCTTAACACCTGGCTCCCGCAGCGAAGGCGTGATCGCTTGAAGCGCAGCCTGCTTGGGGTCATAGCCTTTCTGGCGATGCTTCTGCCGACCTATGTTCCCGCATGGGTGCCGACCCCAATTGTGAACGGCGAAGTCATCAGCTTCGATGAGGGGTCGTCCATCCCAAGTGACGCGGAGCGCATCCGGATTGCGAGCCACCTCCCACTGATAAACGCCATTTATCTCGATGTCATCGTTGTGGTCGCCTACTACGAACTGAACAGCGAGGGTCAATCGGCGATGGCACTTGCTCGCGCTGAGTCAATAAAGCAATTTCTCATGGAAATCGGTGTTCCGAGCACCAGGGTCTATACGGAAACAAAAGCTCTGAATCCAACAAAACCGCTGGTCCCATCTACTCGCCCCAAGCCTGGATCTGTCGAGTTCGAGTATGCGGGTCAATGCATCAACAGAACTGCTTGTGAACAAGAGTGTCCGGGCGGCAAATGCAAGGGACTTGACCAAAGGTAGGCCCAACGGAGTCATTACATTTCTGAGTGAGCTCGTGAATACGGGGTCATCTTTGAATTCGGGATCAAGTCTTAAATCTAAAAGCAAGACCTAAACCTCCACCGATTTGAGTTTCCAAAAATTCACACAAGCGAGAATGGAAGTTGGGGTTGAGCCCCAAATCTAGGCGAGATAGTTGGCCGGAGGGGCGGAGATTTAATATTTAAGACTTGACACCATACCCTCATTCGCTCCACCGGACCAGCAATGGCCCGCCGCCTACACGACCTAATTTCGTTCTGGCCGTCCATTATCCTTCCATCACGCGCCAGTCAGCTAAACCTCGAGCGCGCGACAACAAACTGCAACTGGGAGAATTCATACATGTCAGTATCAGCCCTCAAGGTAAAGGTAACAATAGCTCAACCCTTTGTTGTCGCGGGATCTCCTTTCACACTCACCACAACGTTCGAGAACAATCATGAGGGCGTGATTGAGGTGTTACAGCTTTCGTACCACGTGCCATATGAGGTTCAGTGGATCCAAGAACAGCAATACACCAACAGATTCGATAATATTAAATCAAATCCACTCAAGAGCTTCTTCCTGGCGAACAGATCATGGAGGGCAGGAATTAGCGCACCAGGGCAGGCAATGTATTACGGAAATGGCGTAAGCAACTATGAGAAGTCAGTCTTTGATCTTTTGCCAGGCGAATCTGGCGCGTATTCATTTTCATCATATGTGCGCCGCTGGCTTTTCTCATCGGGCGGCGAATTAGTTTTCCCAGGACAAGTCAAATACAGATATCAAGGCGAGGTCCATCACCATACTTTTGAAGTTCGATTCACCCTACGACCTCCCCTGCTGGCGAATGCCATTGGGTCAATTGCCGGCTCAATAGTTGGGCCACTCGCAAAGGGCTTACGCGATCAGGGCCCCTCATTATTTTCATCAATTGGCATACCCTTTGTCGCCGGTGTAACACTAACTGCGATTCTCGCTTTAGTTGCAGTAATATATTCATCGCGAAAAACAGGGGAGGCTCAGCCAATCATCACGGTTGAAGATTTCTGGGGAGGCTTTCTAGTTGGCTTCTTTATAAGATTCACTGGAAATGAGCTATTTGGCAATCTAGTGCCACTCCCAGGAAAATCCGCCTGAATTTCGTCGCGGGGTCAGGGGTCAAGTCTTAAACGCGGGGTCAGGGGTCAAGTCCGGGGTCCGGGGTCCGGGGTCCGGGGTCAGGGGTCAAGGGTCAGGGGTCAGGGGTCAGGGGTCAGGGGTCAGGGGTCAGGGGTCAGGGGTCAAGTCTTAAATGTTAAGTCTTCATCTCTTCTTCCGAATACTGAGCCCGCAACGCGAGATTCACCAGCTTGCTCACCCACAGGACACGAAGGTCAGGCCTTGAATTTGAAGGGCCAGGGCCTGTTGAGGCGTGCGAACATGCAAGCTTGATAGATAACGACCGGACTCAACGCATGCAGACAACGACTGGGACAACCGCTCTGCTCGCCCTCTTCGCCCTGAGCGCAGCCCAGGCTCAATCCCTGACCCAGGTCCACGAGTTCAAAGACTGGGCCATAGCCTGCGACAACCGGCGGCATTGCGAGGCCATCGCGTACCAAAGCGAGGAGTCCGGCTCGGCGCCGGTGACGATGTGGCTGTCGCGTGATGCGGGCCCCCATGCGCGGGTGTACATTCAGCTCGATGTGGATGAGATCAACGAAGACACCAAGTCGCTGACGCTGCATCTCGGCCCGCGCCAGCAACTGAAGGGCATCAGCCCGCGCAAGGACTTGAGCCCGGTGGACACCGCCAAGCTGCTGGCTTATGTGCTGGAGGGCGAAGAGATCGTGGTGGCCGAAGGCGGCAGCGGGAACAGCAGTAGAAAGCGTTGGCAGCTGTCTTTGGCGGGCAGCAAGGCCGCGCTGCTGAAGATGGACGATTTGCAAGGGCGTGTGGGCACGCCGGGTGCCTTGGTTCGCCGAGGCAAGCAAGACAGTAAAGCCGACAGTTCCGTGCTGCCGCCCCTTGCCGCACCCAAGGTGAAAGCCCAGGCCCTGCCCAAGACCAGCGTGGCGGACCGAGCATTGCTACAGCCCATCTTGGATTCCATCGTACCGCGCGACTGCTGGGAATACCTCCCGGACGACAGCGGCCCCGAACAATCGCTCACCCGTGTATCGGCCACCGAGGTTTTGGTGATGCGCGAGTGCGGGCGCGGGGCCTACCAAGGCGGCTCAAGCATTTGGCTGGCCAACAGCAAGCCGCCATATGCCCCCAAGCGCTTGACGCTGCCACTACTAGGTTGGGATTCGACCGAAGATGTGATGAACGCGAACCTGACTGCTGAAGGGCGCTTGAGCTCCTTCGCCAAAGGGCGCGGCATCAGCGATTGCGGCAGCAGCTTCGATTGGGTCTGGAGCGGCCGCAGCTTTGAGCTGATCGAAGCCTGGCGTTCCCCCTTGTGCCGCGGCTTTCCCGGCGGCGGCTTTGGCTTGCGGGTGTGGACAGCGCAGCCCGGTCCCTGAAGCACTCTCCTCTTTCCTGTTGGTGGTTTGTGCATCCCCAAGGTGAGGCGGCTATGGCAAGGCCCGTGTCTCGGTGGGCGTGAACTCAGCATGGACACGATGGCTCGCCAAACGTAACCTGTGTCCCGCGCTGCCTCCCGTCCATTCCCAACGATGAGCACCACGATGACGACACCGGCTTCCTCGGCTCAGCCCCATCTCGCACAACGCATCCTCGGTGCACCGCCAGCGCGGGTGGCTGTGCTCGGTTTCATCCTCCTGCTGATGATGTCGCTGAACACCGATGTCGAGAGCAGCTATGCCGGTCAGCCGCTGAAGGCGGTGGCTCACACGGTCGCCTTGGCGATTGCCGGTTTGGCGGTCTATCTGGGCTACGCCTTCTTCGTGGAGCGGCGTGTGGCTTCGGAACTCAGCGTGACTGGCATGGGGCGCGAGTTCGCCATCGGCCTGCTCATCGGCGCCGGCCTGTATGCCGCTTGCGAGCTGATCCTGATGGCGCTGGGCATCTACCGTGTCACCGGCTTGAACCCATGGGCCACCATGATCCCGGCGATCGCCATGGCGATTGGTTCCAGCGTCTACGAGGAACTGTTGTTTCGCGGCGTCTTGTTCGGATCGGTCGAGAAATGGTTGGGCAGCTGGGCCGCGATGGTGGTGTCTTCGCTGGTGTTCGGCCTGACCCACTTGATCAACCCGCAGGCCACACTGGAAGGGGCGCTCTTCATTGCGGTCGAGGCCGGCATCCTGCTGGCTGCGGCCTTCATGCTGACGCGGCGCTTGTGGCTGAGCATCGGCTTCCACCTGGCCTGGAACTACACGCAGTCGGCCATCTTCTCGGGCATTGTGTCCGGCAACGAGGCACAAGAAGGGCTGATCCGGTCCACCACACGCGGGCCCAGCTGGCTGACCGGCGGCAACTTCGGCGTGGAGTCGTCCGTGATCGCGCTGGTCCTGTGCACCACATGCGGCATCGTGATGCTGCTCATGGCCGTCAAACGCGGCAAGATCCTGCCGCCGGCCTGGAAACGGCCGGGCTGATGGATCACCAACACGTGCGATGCGTTCCAGCAAGTCGCGACAGACCTTTCGCCCTCGCTCACGGCGCTGATCGCAGCATCAGCCCGAGCTTCGATGTGCATACCTCGCGGGTGGCTGCGCACTTGGCACATACCGGAGCGCCCTGAAGCCAGCATAGTTTTCCCCGGGAAAACAAGGCGAAGCCTGAGGCCCCCTTGACGCTGATGCGCCGCCGTCAGGCGCCGCACTCTTGATATCCTGCCCGCCACATCCAATACCAACACAGGGAGCCAGTGTTGAAAGCCAAGAAGTCCAATCTCATGGGGCTCGCCTTGCGCGAGCTGAACGTCGCGATCGTTGCCATCGGCCTGGCCGCGGGCCTGCCGGCGCTCGCTGCCGAAGCAGTGGCGCCGCCCCCCCCGGTCGCGCTGGAGACCTTCTTCCAGCGACCGGCGGTGCTGGAGGCCAAGCTCTCGCCTTCGGGCAAACAGCTGGCGCTGACCACGGCCAAGGGCGGCGACCGGATTGGCATCGTCGTGATTGATCTCAGCGAGGGCTACAAGACCACGCGCGCGGCGAATTTCTCGGACGTCGATGTGGTGCGCTTCGAATGGGTCGGGGACAAGCGACTGGTCTTCAGCGTCGCGGACCTGGAGGCCGGCAGCGCAGAAGACCGCCGTTATGCCCCGGGCCTGTATGCCGCCAACCCCGACGGCAGTGATCTGCGCCAACTGGTGCGGCGCCAGGGCAAGCCTTTGGTGAGCAGTGGCGACACACGCAACCAAGCCCTGGACTGGAACCATGTCCTGCTCTCGGTGCCGCAGCAGCAAGAAGGCGTCTTGCCCGAAGAGGTGGTGGTGGGCGAGATGCAGTTCAACCGTGACGAGCTCCGCTCGGTGACGCCGATGTGGTTGAACGTTCGCACCGGGCGCAGCCGCAGCCTGGAGCTGAAGAACCCGCCCCCGGGCGCCATCGAATGGTGGTTTGACAGCAAGGGGCAGGCCCGCGTGGCCAGCACCGTGAACAAGGACAAAGTCGCCCTGCATTGGCGAGGCCCGGGCGACGCAGCTTGGCGCCAGCTGTCCGAGTCCAGCATGCTGGCCCAGCGATTCACCCCGGCGGCGGTCGACGATACGGGCAATCTCTATGTGGAGTTCGCGGACGGCCCGGCAGGCCATGCCGTGCTGAGCCCGTTTGACTTTGCCAAAGGCGAACCGCAGCGGCCCGCGCGCATCAGTGCGCCGGGCTTCGATCTGCTGGGCGGCTTGGTGCTGGATCGCGCCGGTGCCGGAGCTTTGGGCGTGCGCGTGGACACCGATGGCGAGCAGACCATCTGGTTCGATGAGGGCATGAAACGCATGCAAACCCTGGCCGACGAGGCGCTGCCCGGGCGGGTCAACCGGCTCAACTGCCGCCGCTGCGGCGCCGACGATATGGTGGTCCTGGTGCGCAGCTACTCGGACCGCGACCCCGGCCGCTTGTACCTGTACGAAGCGGCGAACAAGCGCTGGCAGCCGGTCAGCAAGGTGCTGGACGGCATCGAGCCGAAGCGCATGGCCACGGTGGACCTGCACCGCATCAAGGCACGGGACGGCCGCGACCTCCCGGTCTGGCTGACCCAGCCTGCCGGCAGCAAAGCGGGCCAGCCGCTGCCCACGGTGGTTTTGGTGCACGGTGGGCCCTGGGTGCGCAGCGGCCACTGGCGCTGGGAGGCGATGCAACAGTTTCTGGCCTCACGCGGCTATCTGGTCATCAGCCCCGAGTTCCGTGGCAGCACCGGCTATGGCGACGCGCACTACCGGGCCGGTTGGAAGCAATGGGGTCAGGCCATGCAGGACGATGTGGCGGACGCCTTGCTGTGGGCGCAGAAGCAGGGCCTGGCCAGCGAGCAGGCCTGCATTGCCGGCGCCAGCTACGGCGGCTACAGCGCACTGATGGGCCTGATCCGCCACCCCGAGCTCTACCGCTGCGGCGTGGCCTGGGTCGCGGTGACCGACCCCAGCTTGCTCTTGGATTCCCCTTGGTGGTTGGACGATGACGTCAGCGCCAGCAGCCGCCGCTACCTCTTGCCCGAGCTGGTGGGTGACGTGAAGGCCGATGCCGCCATGCTCAGAGCCAACTCGCCGCTGGCCCAAGCCAAGCGCATTCAGGCACCGCTGCTGCTGGCCTTCGGCGAGGAAGACAAGCGCGTGCCCCTGGTGCACGGCGAACGTCTGCGCGCCGCCTTGAAGGCCGCGGGCCGGCCGCCCGAATGGGTCAGCTACCGGGACGAAGGGCACAGCTGGCGCAAGGTAGAAACCCATGTCGACTTCGCCCGCCGGCTGGAGAAGTTTCTCGGCCAGCATCTTCAGAAGGCGAGCGGGCCCTGAGGGCTGCGGCCTGCTGCGTTTCCTCGCGCCGGGCACGCTGGAGGCCAGCAGCCCTGGCCCCCATTTGCCCGCGTCGGAGAGGCCCGCACTCCCGCAGCAGTTCGCCTGAACGGAAACCTTGCCCAAGAACGTTAGAACCGGCCTGGCCGCACAGGAAGACCCGCACGCGGCTACAGAGGCCGGTTCGTCATCAAGCCTGATCCGCCTTGCGACGTTTGAGCACCACACCGATCAGGCCCAGACCGAGGACCAGCAGCGCGTAGGTCTTGGGTTCCGGCACCGGGGCAGCGACGGTCTCCGCCGAGTATTGAAGACTCAGGAAGCCATTGCCATTGAAGGGCAGCTGCCAGCCACTGCCCGGCGTGGTGCTGAGGTAGGCAAGGCCGATGCCGAAGCCGGAGCTGTCTGCTGCCGTCTGGGTGCGCGAGAGTTGTACGCCGGTCAGGTTGGCGTCCGTGCTGCTCAGGTAAGCGATGTACTTGGTGTTGGCATTCAGGTTCAGACCCAAGTTGTCAAAGCTCAGGGCGGTGTAGCCGCCGGCGGCGTTGTACTGGCCGACGGTTGCAGCAGCGGTGGTCAAGAGCGCGGGGCCGACCCCATTGCTGGCCTGGTTCTGGGCATTGCTCGCCGGGTTCCACCGCGCCACGTTCAGCTGCAAGGACAGCGACTGGTTGCCCAGCGCGTAGAAGCTGAAGGACGAGAGCTGGGCGCCTGCGCTGAGCGAAAACACCTCGCCAACCTTGGGCGAGTCGCCGCTGGGGTTGCCTGCATTGCCAAAGGAGGCAAAGGGCAAGCCGGTGTTCGGGCCGGTCGGCACATTGGTGTAGGTGGCTGCGAAAGCGCTGCTCGCCGAGACCAGCACGAGGCCGGCGATCGCTGTCAATCTGAGTGCGGATGAATTCATGAGGGTTCCCTGGTCTTGGTTTGATGAACAAAAAGGTGATGCCGACGGCAGGAATCGACCATCGCGAAGGCCGCCAGCTTCCAAGTAAGCCAAGCCGGCGAGCCTCAGCCTGCAGGCCACGGTGCGCAATCCAGCGCCGCGAGCAGTCACTTGCCAACACATGCCTTCGACAAACGTTCCAGGAACAGAAGGTACGCCTTCAATATGGCCAGGGCATGTGGGGCTCAACCGGCCGCACGCGCCGAATGGCCCTCTTTGTGTGACGGCATGGAGACAAGCTCTGTCCGTCCAGAACAGGGGCATGGCGACCCGGCCTAGCAGACTCAAGCAGTCTGCCTTCCTGCCTGATCTGTCTGTCGCCGAACAGACCCGCTCCGTGCGCCGGGCCACAGTGGCCCATCATGCAAACCAGCGCAGCGGAGGCAGATCAAGGCGCCACCGAGCGCAAGCCGGGCCAAGCCTTGTTCGTGACCGAGGGCCTGGCCAAGAGCTACCAGATGGGCGAGGTGACGGTGACGGCCCTGGTCGACGTGGACTTGACCATCTACCGGGGTGAATTCATCGTCCTGTTGGGGCCTTCGGGCAGCGGCAAATCGACCCTGCTGAACATCCTGGGCGGCCTGGACAGCCCCAGCAGCGGCAGCGCGCATTTCGCCGAGCAAGACCTGACGGCGGCGTCCGAGAGCGAACTCACCCGCTACCGGCGCGAGTATGTCGGCTTCGTCTTCCAGTTCTACAACCTCATTCCCAGCCTGACGGTGCTGGAGAACGTGGAGCTGGTGACCGACATCGCCACGAAGCCCATGCCCGCGCTGGAAGCGCTGACGCTGGTCGGCCTGGCGGAGCGGGTCGACCACTTTCCGTCCCAGCTCTCGGGCGGCGAGCAGCAGCGGGTGGCGATTGCGCGCGCCATCGTCAAACGCCCCGATGTGCTGCTCTGCGACGAGCCCACCGGCGCCTTGGACTATCTGACCGGCAAGCTGGTGCTGGAGGTGATCGCCAATATCAACCGCGATCTCGGCACCACCAGCATCGTCATCACCCATAACGCCGCGATTGCAGGCATGGCGGATCGGGTGCTCTACCTGGGCGAAGGGCGGGTTCAGCGCATTGAGGTCAATGCCCACAAGCTGCAGCCCTCCGAGCTGGCTTGGTAGAGCAGCAAGGGTCACGCCATGAAGACCCTGGACAAGAAGCTGCTGCGCGACCTGCGCCTGATCTGGAGCCAGGCGCTGACCATCGCCCTGGTGGTGGGCAGCGGCGTGGCCGGATTCATCACCAGCTTCAGCGCCTATGACGCGCTGGCCTGGTCGCGCGATCTGTACTACGCCGACGCGCGCTTCGCCGATGTGTTCGCCAGCGTCAAGCGGGCCCCGCTGTCTCTGGAGCCGCAGCTACAGGCCATGGCCGGAGCGGCCCATGTAGAAACCTCGCAGGCGCAGATCGTGCCGGTGACAATAGACCAAGTCGCCGACCCTATCAGCGGCCTGCTGCTAGGCCTGGACCCACTGCTGCCGCAGCGCCTGAACCAGGTCCATCTGCGCAGCGGGCGCATGATCAGCAGCCACCCCACGGGGGCGCTGGAGGTGCTGGTGTCGGAAGGCTTCGCGGTGGCGCGCCAGCTGCGCCCCGGCGCCCGCCTCAGCGCCCTGATCAACGGCCGGCGCGAGACCCTGCTGGTCACCGGCATTGCCCTCTCTCCCGAGTACATCTTTGCCGGCCTGGGCGGCTCGCCCGACCAGCGCGGCTTCGGCGTGTTCTGGATGGACAAGCGCGCCCTGGCCGCGGCTTATCACATGGAGGGCGCCTTCAACCAGGTGGCCGTGCGCCTCAGCCCCGGGGCCAGCGAGGGCGCGGTGATCGATCAGCTCGACCGCCTGCTGGCCCGCTACGGCGGCAACAGCGCCCATGGCCGCGATCTGCAGATGTCGAACGCCATGCTCAGCTCGGAAATGGCACAGCAAAAGGTGATGGGCACGGTGCTGCCCAGCATCTTTCTGGCCGTGGCCGCCTTCTTGTTGAATGTGGTGCTGGGGCGGCAGATCGCCACCCAGCGCGAGCAGCTGGCGGCGCTGAAGGCGCTGGGCTACGACAACCGGGCCATCGGCCTGCACTACCTGAAGCTGGTGCTGCTGATCGTGGCTCTCGGGGTGGCGCTCGGCCTGGGCCTGGGCGCCCTGCTCGGCCATCTGCTGGTGGGCGTGTACGAGGACAGCTTCCGCTTCCCAGACATGCGCTTTCGCCTGCGGCCCGATCTGGTCCTGGTGGCCGTGGGCGCGACGCTGCTGGCGGCCGTGGCGGCCACCGTCAACGCGATCCGCGCCACGGTGCGGCTGGCGCCGGCCGAGGCCATGCGGGCGCCCTCGCCCGGCATCTTCAGGCCGATGTTGATCGAGCGCTGGAGCCTCAAGCGCTGGAGCAGCCCGGCGCTGCGCATGGTGCTGCGAACCATGAGCCGCCGCCCACTGCGCACGGGGCTGACCGTGCTGGGCGTGGCCATGTCCATGGCCATCGTGATCAGCGGCTCTTTCATGCGCGACTCGGTGGCGCTGCTGATGGACACCCAGTTCCGCCAGGCCTTGCGCGGCGATGTGGTGGGCGCGCTGCTGGAAGCCAGCCCCGCCCGCGTGCTCTACGAAGCGGCGCGCCTGCCCCATGTCACCGCGGTGGAGGGCATGCGCAGCGTCTCGGTGCGGCTGGTGAATGCCCAGCACAGCTGGCGCGGCCAGCTGGTCGGCAAACCGCCGCAGCCGGAGCTCAGCCGCATCGTCGACCTGGATCGCCACGCCTTGGCGCCGCCGCGCGACGGCCTGCTGCTGACCGACCGTTTGGCCAGGAAGTTAGGTCTTCAAGTGGGCGACCGGGTGCGGGTGGAGCTGCAGGAGGGGCGGCGCGAGGTGCTGGAGCTGCCGGTCAGCGGCACCGTGCATGAGATGCTGGGCATGAACGCCTATCTGCAGCGGGCCAGCCTGAACCGGCTCTTGCGCGAGGGCGATCTGGTGAACAGCTTCACCCTGGCCGTCGAGCGCGGCTTCGAGCCGGGCTTGCTGCAAAAAATGCAGGCGCTGCCGCGCCTGGGCGTGGTCTTCAGCAAGGCCAGCATGGCCAGGAACATCGAGGACGTGACCGTCGGCAATCTGCTGATGCTCACCTCGGTGCTGACGGCCTTTGCCATCGTCATCGCCGTGGGCGTGGTCTACAACAACGCCCGCATCGCCCTGGCCGAGCGTGCCTGGGAGCTGGCCAGCCTGCGGGTGCTGGGCTTCACGCGCAGCGAGGTGTCGGCGATCTTGCTGGGCGAGCTGGCCATCGAGATTCTGCTGGCCATGCCCCTGGGCATGGGGCTGGGCTATTTGCTGTCGGCCGGCATCGTCAGCCAGATCCAGACCGACGAGTTCTTCTTCCCCTTTGTGATCGCGCCGTCGACCTATGCCTTCGCTGCCGTCTGTGTGCTGCTGGCGGGCGTCGTCAGCGCCCTGATCGTGCGCCGCCGGGTGGATGGGCTGGATCTGGTCAGCGTGCTCAAGACCCGTGAGTGATTGATTGAGCGAGCGCCGGCCGCAACAGCTTCCCCCCTTTTTTCCTTTGCCTACTGGAATCGCCATGAGCCCATTGCCTGACCCGCCCGGCCCACCTCCACCGCCAGCATCGCCCGGCACCGAGGCCAAGCCCAGTGAGCCTGCGAAGGCGCCGACGACGAAGGCCGCCAAGCCCGAGCCCAAATCCAAGCTCAAAAGCCGTCTGCTCATGGCCGGCACCGGCCTGCTGGTCCTGGCCTTGCTGTTCTGGGCCTTCAAGCCGCGAGCGCTGGCCGTGGAGGTGGCCCAGGTCAGCCAGGGCCGCTTCGAGCGCGCGGTGCAGGAGTACGGCAAGACCCGGGTGCAGGACCGCTACATGGTCTCGGCACCGCTGGCCGGCCGCCTCGGCCGCCTGGACTTGCGGCAAGGCGACCGCGTTGCCAAGGGCGACATCGTGGCCCGGCTCTGGCCGATGGCGCCGGCCCTGCTGGACGAGCGCACGCGCGCCAGCCAGGCCGCCGGCAGCGCGGCGCTGGAAGCGGCAGTGGCGGGCAGCCAGGCGAATCGCCGCCGAGCCCAGGCGGCCGTGGATCAAGCCCGGCTGGACCTGCAGCGCAGCGAGGCCTTGGCCCGCCAAGGCTTTGTCTCGCCCACGCAGAACGAAGCCGGCCGGCTCAGCCTCCGCCTACGGCTGCAAGAGCTGGAGAGCGCGCACCAGCAAGCCCTGGCGGCCCAACATGAGCTGGAGCAAGCCCAGGCCGCAGGACGCGCCTTCGGGCCGCAGGCAGCGGGCGGCGCCCAGCCGAGCTTTGCCCTGGTGTCACCGGTCAGCGGCCAGGTGCTGCGCATCCTGCAGCAAAGCGAGGCGGCGGTGCCGGCCGGCGCCAGCCTGCTCGAGCTGGGCGACCCGAAGCGGCTGGAGGTGGTGGTGGACCTACTGACCGAAGACGCGACCGAAGTGAAAGCCGGCGCGCCGGTGCAGTTGCTGAACTGGGGTGGCAGCCAGGCCTTGCCTGGCCAGGTGCGCTGGGTCGAGCCGGCGGCCTTCACCAAGGTCTCGGCGCTGGGCGTGGAAGAGCAGCGCGTCAATGTGCTGATCGAGCTGAGCGCGCCGCCTGCGCAGTGGCAGGCACTGGGCGACGGCTACAAGGTCGATGTGCGCATCCTGGTGCAGGTGGTGGAACAGGCGGTGATGGTGCCGGTCAGCGCCTTGTTTCCCATGGGCGCCCAATCGGGCCTCTTCGTGCTGGAGCAAGAAGACCGCGCCGTGCTCAAGCAGATCACGGTGGCGGCTCGCAACGGCGTGCAGGCCTGGGTCAAGGCCGGGAAGGACAGCCTGAAGGTCGGCAGCACGGTGATCGACTACCCGGACAGCAAGCTCAAGGACGGAGCGAAGGTGGTGGCGAGGGGCAAGTGAAAACATCATGCCCCCGCCCCCGTTCGACGCCGACCGCCCGCCCGCTGAGCGGCAGCGGCGGCCGGCCCTAGGTATCAAGCAATTCCAGCCCCAAAAGCACTCACTGGCTGAAATAGCCCGAGCACTTCTTGACGCCGTTCTTGGTCAGGTAGAAACGGTTGCAGTTGGTGTCATAACTGCTTCCCGTGGCGGTGATGGTCCAACCGGCCAGGCTGACGGTGTTCAAGTGCTGCCAGGCGCCGTTGGACTTGAGACTCCAGTGCTGGTGCGGGCCTGTTGATGCGCCGCCATTGCACAGGGCCTGCGCCTGGTTGTTGGCCGGGTTGCCGATGAAGGCGTTCTTGGCCACGGCGGCGCCGGTGTTGTACTGCAGCTTGTCCATGTGATAGTAGGTCGTGGACCAGCCGCCGCTGTGCACGATCTCGGCAAAGCAGCTGGAGTGGCGCTTGAAGCTGCCGGCCGCCGAGGCCGAAACCCGCACGCCCGTCTGGTTGCTGCCCCAGCCGCCGCCCTTGCTCATGTCCAGCGAAGACATGGGGTAGTTGCCGCTGCCGGTGTTGGTGTGGGCGCCGCCCACATGCCAGGAGTCGCCAATTGGAAACGGGAACTGCAGGAAGCCGACCGGCGGCCCGGCCAGGCTGGTGTCTGGCGCGGCGGCGGATGCATCCTTGGCGGCGGGTGATTCATGCAGAGCGCGGGCGGCCTCGGTGTCGAAGCTCAGACCAAACAGGCGCTGGTAGGTGGCGGCGAACTCCTGTTCGCTGCCATTGGAGCCGGCCAACAACGCGCGCAGCGGTGAGGGTGCGGCGGCCTCGCTGCCGAACTCGCCGGCAGCAGCGTGCGGGGCAGGTTCGTACAGGCGGCGCGCCAGTTGATCGGCCACATCACGCACCTGGGCGTTGAAGCCGCTCAGCTTGGACAAGCTGCCCATGGGGCGGTTGATCGCGCCGCGCTGGCCCGAGCGGCTGATCAAGCCGCTGTGTTGCTCGATCAAGGCCAGCAGCACGCGCGGGCTGACGCTGCTGTAGCCGGCCCAGTGGGAGATGATTTCCGCGTACTGGGCCAGCTCCGGCGCCTGGGCCAGGAGGTAGCTTTCGGTGTCGAAACTGAACATCTCCGCATGGCTGTAGAGCAAGGAGTTGCTGGCCGGAGCGGTGCCTGCGCCTGCCGCTCGGGCTGGCATCGCGGCAAAGGCGGCCGCAGAGGCCAAGGCGATCAGCAGGTACTGTTTGGAGAGCTTCATGGCGATTTGGCTTTCACTGATGAGGGTGGGAAGACGAGCCGCCGATCACCGAAAGCCACGCCCCTGCCTAACTTCGAATTCAAGGATGCAGGAATGAATCTGCGCTCGGGCTCAGCTGGCAAACCCAGTCTAGGCAGGCCGCTGCCCAGCGTCTTCTGTCCGGGCTGGCAGCTTGTCGCGGCGCAGGGACTGTGCTAACGGGATCGCCACTGCCACCGCCGCAGCCCTCGGGCTCAAGGCTTCGCCGACTTCCGAGCTTCTTCATCGGCATGGCGCTTCAGCACCACGCGCAGGGGCTCCACACGCCGAAAACCGTACTTCTTCATATCGGGCTCGGCGCCGCCGATCCGGATGTTGATAGGCTCGCTGGCGCGCGCCACGAACTGCATCGGCTCCACCGCGCTGCAGAGGATGTCCCCCTGACTCGCCGCTGCGCGTCAGGTTCTGTGCACCAGACTCAGCAGATCGCCCTGCACCTTGCGCCGCGCCGGCTCGACATGACGGCCCAGCACCATCACGCGCAGGCGCCCCGGCAACTCGCTGCCACGAAAGGCCTGGAAGAGGCGTTCGGCCAGGGCGTCGGCCGACTCATCGCTCCAGCCCGGCTTGGCCTGCACCCAGAAGGTGAAGTGGCGGCGAGCGGGCTTGACGTCCAGCTGCTGTTCTCCCACCCAGGCGGCCTGCACCTCGCCCTCACGCAGCAGCAGGCCGCGCAGCTCGCGCAGCTGGTCGCCGCTGAGATCCGGCGTCAGGGTGCGCTCCCAGGGCTGCAGCTCGACGAAGCGCTCCCAGGCGCTCTGCTCCATGGCCTCACTGTCGCTGAGGCGCTGGCGCCAGAGGCGGCGCTGCTCGGGCGGCAGGACCTGATCATGCGCTTGGGCGGCATCCATCCAGTCTTGCGCCAGGCGCGCGGCCAGCCAGGCCTGGTCTTCGTGGTTCTGGTAGAGCTGTTCCAGCCATTCGCCGACGCGCAGATCGGCCTTGGGCGCGTGGCGCGCGGCCAGGCGGCGCAGGACCAGGGGGTGGCGCGGCGCGAGACTCAGGGCGCGTTCTAGCAAGGGGGTCGGGTCTTGCTCACTGAGCGCTTCCATCGCATCGGCCCACAGCAGCCATTCATCGGCCACCAGCGGCTGGCTGCCGGCGCGGGCACGCTGCTGCAGCTCCAGGGCCTTCTCATGCAGGCGACGCAGGCGCTCGCCATGGGCGCGCCAGTCGGCAGCATGGAGCTGCCACCACGCCGCATCCAGGGCGGCTGCGATGCGTTCGCGGGCCTGGCCCAGCAAACCCAGGGTGTGGCCGGCCGAAGGCTCGGGCAGCCGCGGCAAGCCCGGGCGCAGGCCATCGGGCGCCAGGCCCGCCAGGCGGTCCTTGAGCACCGGATGGGTGTCGTCAAAGTTGGCCAGGCGGCGGTACTCGCGGCGCAATGCCTCTTGCTGCCAAACGGGGTCGCTGCCGCGCTGCAGGCTGGCCGGCAGCTCGGCGTACAGGCTGGGCTGATCTTGCAGGCGCGCCAAGCGCCAATGGCGGCGCCAGAACTCCTGCTCGAACCATTGCGCCTTGATGGCGATCTCCAGCAAGGCTTGGCTGGCCACCTCGGGGCCGAACAGGCGGGCGGACACACGGTCTGCCTCGTACTCGTCCTCGCGCGCAAGAGCGAAGCTGAGCGCATCGAAGCGCGGGAAATACCAGCCGGCGAAGCCGCCGAGTATCCAGCTGACGGGCGAGCTGCTTTCGCGGTAACGCCGGCTCAGCCGGGCCCAGGCCAGGCGGGTGCGGTAGATCCAGGCCGAGAGCTTGCCGTGCTCGCCGCGCAGATGGCCGTATTCGTGGGCGACCACGGCGAACAGGCGGCGCGGCTCCAGGGCAGCCAGCATGGGCCAGCCCAGCATCAGATGGTTGCGATGGCGCAGGCCCAGCCACTGCGGCTGCTGGACGATGGCGGCGTTGAAGTCGGGCGTGATCCAGACCTTGTGCAAGAGCGGGCCGCCGACCTTGGCGCGGATCTTCTCCAGGGCGGAAAACAGTTCGGGGGCTTCTTTGGCTGTCAGCACCTCGCCCTGAGGCGCCTCGAAGGGCACGCGCAAACCTTGCAAGGCCGCGAACAGCAGGCCCAGGCAGCCCAGGCCCAACCAGACCATCCAGGCGCCCGGCCGCCCACCCTGCTGCAGATGCCAGGCCAGCGTCAACAAGCCGGCCAGGCCCAAGAGCGCACACAGCAGCACCGCGCCATAGCCCAACAGGGCAAAGCGCAGCACGCGGCGGCGATAACGCTCAGGTTCATCGCGGCTGGCCTGCTCGTTCAGGCGCAGCAGGTGCACATGGTCGGCCGAATTCACGCCTTATTTCCTCCACAAATGAAAATCGCCCCTGTTCGGGGGCGACGGCATTGTGACGGAATTGGCAGATGGGGCGACAGGCTCAGCGCACCCAGATGCTCATTCAGCTTAGGGGGATGGCGCTGCGGCAAGCCTGCGCACAGGCCCGCCCTCGAACAAGCTCAGGCATTCTCGATCAGGATTTCCTCGATCGTGCCGGCGGCCCGCTTGCAGGCTTCCATGACGGTTTCCAGCAAGGAATACAGCTCGCGCAGCTTGATGGCGCGCCAGGCGGCGGCGTCATCACCCTCTTGCTCGAACATGGTTTTGATGGCGCGCTTGCGCAAGGTGTCGACCTCATGCTCGATGCGGTCGATCTCCTTGCACAGGTCCAGGGTCTCCTGGCCGCGGGTCTTGTCCGGCAGCGCCAGCACGGCGCGGTCCAGGCGCAGGCAGGCGTCGGCCACCAAGGTCGCCATGGCGCGGGCTTCCTGGGTGGTTTCATTGATCCGGTACGCGCCGACGGCATTGCAGACATGCTGCAGCTCGTCGAGCACACGGTCCAGATCCAGTGCCAGGGTGTGCAGCTGGTCGCGGTTGATCGGGGTGGTGAAGCTCTCGTAGAGCAGGCGGATCAAGTCCTGGAGGATCTTGTCGGCGCTGGTCTCGTACTCGTGCACCTCCTCGATCAGCTCCAGGGTCTGAGCTCCGGGCTGGCCCAGGCCGGTGATCAAGCGAAGGGTGGCATTGCCACCGGCCACCATGCGGGTGGTGTGCGAAGCCAGCAGTTCAAAGAAGGCGTTGCGTTTGGGGGTCAATTGACTGCTCATATCGGGCGGCTCATGTCAGGACTTTCAAGCGGTGTCGGCGGGCTGCGGGCTCAGAGCCAGCCGCGGCCGATGTACCAGAACAGCGCTGCAATCAGACCCGAGGCCGGAATCGTCAGCACCCAGGCCACGACCAGATTGAAGGTCACGCCCCAGCGCACCGCCTTGACGTCCTGCGCCGCACCGACGCCGACGATGGCGCCGGTGATGGTGTGGGTGGTGGACACCGGAATGCCGCCCAGCGTGGCCAGACCCAGGCTGATGGCGCCGCCCATGGACGCACAGGAGCCGCTGACCGAGTTCAGCTTGGTGATCTTGGTGCCCATGGTCTTGACGATGCGCCAGCCACCCAGATACGTACCCCAAGCGATGGCGATGTAGCAGGAATAGACCACCCAGTTGGGCAGGGTCGCCACATCGGTGGTGGCCGCACCGGCCGAGATCAGCAGCAACCAGATGATGCCGATGGTTTTCTGCGCGTCATTGCCGCCATGGCCCAAGCTGTAGGCGGCCGCAGCCACCAGCTGGGCGTTCTTGAACCAACGCCCCGCCTGATGCGGCGAACGGTTGCGGAAGGCCCAGGCCACCGCCACCATCAAGAGCCCACCCAGCATGAAGCCGACAAAGGGCGAGATGACGATGAAAGCCAGGATCTTGCCGAAGCCGCTCCAGACGATGGGCGCGCCCGAACCGGCCTTGATCATGGTGGCGCCGATCAGGCCGCCGACCAGGGCGTGGGACGAGGACGAGGGGATGCCGTAGTACCAAGTGATGATGTTCCAGATCAGCGCGCCCATGAGGGCGCCAAAGATCACGTAATGGTCGACAAAGCTGGGGTCCACCGTGCCCTTGCCGATGGTGGCGGCCACCTTGAGCTGGAACACCCACAGAGCCGCAAAGTTGAAGAAGGCCGCAAAGGCCACGGCCTGCTTGGGCGTCAGGGCGCCGGTCGCGACGATGGTCGAAATGGAGTTCGCGCCATCATGAAAGCCGTTCATGAAGTCGAATGCCAGGGCCACGGCAACAAGCAGGCCCAGCACCCAGATGCTGATCGTTAATCCTTCCATGACATGTCCTCAGGAGTTCTCGATCAGGATTTCTTCAATCGTCTTGGCAGCGTCTTCGCAGCGGTCCAGCACGTCTTCCTGCAGACCGTAAAACTCACGCATCTTCATGGCGATCCAGGGGCTGCCGCCGGCCTCGAACAAGCGCGTCACGGCGCTGCGCTCGATGCGGTCACCCTTGGATTCGATGGCCTCGATCTGCTTGCACAGCTCGATGATGTCGGCGGTGCGCTTCTTGTCGCCGAGCAGGCTGACGGCCTGATTGAGGCGCAGGCAAGCATCGGCACCGAGCGAGGCCATTTCACGGCCTTCGACCGTGGAGTCCTTGATGTTGTACATCTCGACGGCTTGGGCCACGCGCCGCAGGGCGTTGATGACCTGGTCGATCTCGATGGTCAGGGTGTGGATCTGGTCGCGATTGATCGGCGTCGTGAAGGACTTGTGCAAGAGCTGGATCAAGGCTGCCTTGATCTTGTCGGCGCTTTTCTCGTTCTGATCAACCTCTTGGGCCAGCGCCGCCACATCCTGATTGCGCTCGCCGAGGCAGTTGACCAGGCGCAACATGGCATTGGCGCCGGCGACCACACGGTCTGAGTGCGCGGCAAGAAGCTCATAGAACTCCCTGCGTTGTGGCATCAGGCTACTGAACATCGATGACTCCTGGGAACTGAAAATGGGGACCTGCGGTGGGGCGGGATTTTGCCCGTGTCAACAAGGACTTGTGCTGATTTATGACAATTTGATGACGGCAAACCACAGATTTTCGCATCAGCGCTGCGACCGGTTCGCACGGAATCGGCACAAAGCAGCCGAATACAAAAGGCAACCACAGAGGCACTGAGGCACAGAGAAATACAAAGCTGAATTGGTTTTAGCTCTGTGCCTCCGTGCCTCTGTGGTTGCATTTGAATTTCAGCAATGTGCCGCAAGCGGCCCCACGAGGATCGGCCGGATCAAGAAGAACAGGCCACGATCGTGGCGATCGTGGCCTGTCTTGCAGCGGGGCTGGTCAGGTCTTGCTAGTTGAGCAATTGCTCCACATCGCTGGTCACATCGCCAGCAGCCGTGATCTTGGCTTCCAGGTAGGCCAGGTCCAGATGCAGGTGCTCGACCAGTTCCGGCACCGCCACCAGAAGCGACTGGCTGGGGTTGTCATGGTGCTCTGCCGCATCGGCCAGCACTTCGGCCAGATGCAGCACTGCAGCCATCAGCGAGAAGGGCCGGATCTCCATCGGGGTGTCGGCATCCTTGAAGGCCTCGACCATGGGTGCGGGGAAATGCCAGTGCTGGGCCAGGCAGGCGGTCACGTCGGCATGGGTGCAACCGAAGCGATGCATCTCCAACGAAAAGCGGCTGCCCGGCTCGGCCGCATGGGCCTCGACATCGGCCACCAGCTCCGGGTCGCGCAGCGCCATCAGCAACTGGCCGGTGCGCAGCATCAGGCCGGCCAGGTAGGCGGTGTCGGCGTCCAGCTGCAACATGCGGCTGAGGATGCGGGAATAGGCGGCCGTGGCGATGCTGTGACGCCAGAACATGGTGCGGTCCAGGCCTTTGACGACCGGAAAGGCATTGGACAGGCAGGCCGCCAGCGACAAATTGCGCAGCGTTTCCATGCCCAGGGCCGCGGCGGCATCGCTGAGATTGGAGATCTGGTGCGAAGGGCTGTAGCGGGCCGAGTTGGCCAGGCGCAGCACCTTGGCGGCGAGCGCGGCATCCTTGCCGATCAGGTCGGCGATGGCCGCCAGACTGATGTTGTCATCGTCAAAGCTGCGTATCAATCGGCTGGCCACCTCGGGCATGGTGGGCAGGGCGTTGTTCTTCTCGAAAAACTTTTCGGCGGCTGCCATGGCTGCTGCGGTCACATTGGTCTCCTAGCGTGTTCTGGGGCCTGGGCACGCTTGCAGTCTAAGGGAGCCACAGCAGGGATCAAAGCCAGCAAATGCACCGCGAAGCCGGTGCTTTCAACTTGCAGCCAACACTCGCTGCGGGCGCAGCTAGGCGGCGCCTGTCAACCCTGGGCCAGGGTCTGCAAAGCGGCCAGATTGAGCAGCTTGATGGTGTAGCCGCGCACCTCGATCAGGCCCGCGCTCATCAGCTGGCGCAAGAGCCGCGACAAGGTCTCGGGCGTGATGGCCAGTTGGGCGGCCAGCTCGCGCTTGCGTTCACGCAAGGCCACTTCTTCGCCGCTGGCCGGGCTGCGTTGCAGCAGCCAGGTGGCCAGGCGCTTCTGTGCGTCCTTGGCCATCAGATCATGGGCAGCGCCGGTCAGGTTCTGCACCGACTGGGCCAGACACTGCAAGAGACGCTCGCTCATCACCGGGTGCCGTGTCAGCAGCATTCGCACCCCGTTGACGGGCAGTTCCAGCAGACGCGCCGACATCAGGGCCTGGGCGTCCTGGCTGCGGCCTTTTTCCAGCCAGGCACTGCTGTTGTCCAGCCACTGCGGGCCATGGACCGCACGCTCCAGATGGAATTGCGTGGCCGACCCCGGTGCGCCGGACGCATGGGCACCCAGGCCCACCGCGCCCTCCAGCACGGCCACCAAGGTGTCGGCGGATTCGCCGCGTTTGAAGACGCAAGCGCCACTGCACAGGCTGCGAACCTGGGCCAGCTCCTGCAAGCCGCGCAGCTCATCGGCCGCCATGCGCGGCGGGCCGAACAGCGTGGACCAGACCGAAGCCGGCACCAGGGGTGCGGCGGCAAGCGGATGGGCGGCGGGCGTGAGGACCTTGTCCAAGATGAGCGTTGTCATGAGCAGCAGGGGTTGGCTGCCAATGTCGGCCAGATGCGCGCTCTTGTCTTTGAGCAAGGTCAACAGATGCCGACCTCGCCGCCCGCTGCCTCAGAAAATCAGCAGGGCGCGAAAGTCATTGACATTGGTGTGACTGGGCCCGGTCACCAGCAGATCACCCAGCGGCGCAAAAAAGCCGCGCGAGTTATGGGCGTCGAGCTCGGCTTGGGCGTTCAGGCCCAGGGCGCGGGCGCGCGCCAGGCTGCTCGGCGTCAGGAAGGCACCGGCATTGTCGCCAACACCGTCGATGCCATCGGTGTCGGCCGAGAGCGCGAACACGCCGGGCTCGCCATCCAGGGCGATGGCACAGCCGAGCAGGAACTCGGTGGCGCGACCGCCCTGCCCGAGCTGGCGGCCCGTGCTAACGGCCGCCCCGGGCGGCGGCGCGGCCAGGCTGACCGTGGTCTCGCCGCCTGACAACAACACACAGGGCTTGGCAAAGGGCTGGCCTCGCCGTGCCACGGCACGCGCCAGCGCCGCATGAACCCGGCCCACCTCGCGCGCCTCGCCCTCCATGGCATCGCTGAGGATGTGGGCGCGCAGACCCAGGGCAGCCGCGGCCTCGGCTGCCGCTTCCAGGCTGTGCTGAGGTGTGGCCAGCATGTGCAAGGAATGCTGCGCCCAGAAGGGCTCCGAGGCCTTGACCGTCTCAAAAGCACCCGACTCCAGGCCAGCGCGCGCGGCGGCCGGCAGGGGCAGACCGTAGCGTGCGCAGATGGCCAGCGCATCCTGGCAGCGGCTGGCGTCGGCCACGGTGGGCCCCGAGGCGATCACGGCCGGGTCATCGCCTGGCACATCGCTGATCAAGAGGGTCAGGACTTGCGCCGGCGCACAAGCCGCGGCCAGCCGCCCCCCTTTGATGGCCGACAGGTGCTTGCGCACGCAGTTCATCTCGCTGATGGAGGCGCCGCTCTGGAGCAGGGCCCGGTTCAGCGCCTGCTTGTCGGCCAGGCTCAGCCCCGGCGCCGGCAGGCTGAGCAGGGAGGAACCGCCGCCCGAGATCAAACAGATCACCAGATCATCGGCGCTCAAGCCCCGGGCCAGGCCCAATATGCGTCGCGCTGCGGCCTCGCCAGCGGCATCCGGCACCGGATGCGCCGCCTCCACCAGCTCCAGCCGGCGCGGCCGGTAGCCGGGCGGGCGGTGGCCATAGGCGGTGATCACCAGGCCCGAGACCAGGGCCTCGGCCGGCCACTGCGCCTGAATGGCTGCCTCAAGCGCCTGGGCCATGGCGGCGGCGGCCTTGCCGGCGCCCAGCACCAAGGTGCGGCCGCGCGGCGGCACGGCCGGCAAAAACGCCGCCAGATGCTGGGCCGGCAAGGCACGCGCCACGGCAGCGTCGTAGAGCTGGCGCAGCAAGGCCTTGGGGTCGGCAATCATCAGGGCAGTGACCTCAGGGCTGAGCGCCGGCCTCGAACCAACGGCCCAGCAAGGCACGCTCTTCGGCACTGATCTGGGTCGCGTTATTCATGGGCATGAGCTGTTGCACCACGGCCTGCTGGTAGATGGCCTGGGCGTTCTGACGGATCAACTCGGGGTTGTGCAGCTGAATGCCTTTCTGCGCGAGATCGGCGTTATGGCACATCACACAGCGCTGCGTGATGACGGCCTGCACCTCCGCCATGCCGGGCGCGGCAGCGGCAAGCGGCGAAGCGGCTGGCTTGGCCGGCGCCATCCAGACGATCAGCGCCGCCAGCACGGCCAGGGCGCCGGCCACCAGGCCCCAGGCTTGTTCGCCCTTGTGGCGCTTGACGAAGAACACCCGCACCAGCACACCGACCACCATCAGCGCGATCAGCACCAGCCAGTTGTGCGCGTGGCTGTAGAGCATGCCGTAGTGGTTGGACAGCATGGCAATCAGCACCGGCAGCGTGAAGTAGGTGTTGTGCACGCTGCGTTGCTTGCCACGCTGGCCGAACACGGGGTTCACCGCCTGGCCGGCGCGCATCTCGGCGATCACCCGCTTCTGCCCCGGGATGATCCAGACCAGTACATTGGCGCTCATCATGGTGGCCATCATGGCGCCAATGATCAGAAAGGCCGCCCGGCCGGCAAAGAGCTGGCAGGCCGCCCAGGTCGCTGCCGCAATGAAGATGGCGATCAAGCCCAGCACCCGCGCGTCGTTGCCGATGCTGCCGTCGGCCTTGTGGCCGAAACGGCGGCAGATCTGGTCATAGACCAGCCAGCCCGAGACCAGGAAACCCAGGGCCGCGGCCACAGCGGCCGGCGCGGTCCAGTCATGCACGCGGGCATCGATCAGATAGGTGTTGGCATGGAACAGATAGAGCAACACAAAAAGCGCAAAGCCGCTGATCCATGTCCAGTAGCTTTCCCAGTAGAACCAGTGCAGCTGCTGCGGCAGATTGGGCGGCGCCACCATGTACTTCTGCGGGTTGTAGAAGCCGCCGCCGTGGACGGCCCAGAGTTCGCCGTCCACGCCGCGCGCCAGCAGCTCGGGCGAGCTGGGCTTGCGCAAATGGTTGTCCAGCCAGACGAAGTAGAAGGAGGCGCCGATCCAGGCGATGCCGACGATGACATGCAACCAGCGCAGCAGCAAAGCGGCCCAATCCAACAGATAGGCGGGCGAAAGAAAGTCCATGCGAGCGATTCCGAGTCCACAAGGCGGCTCACCACAGGCGGGCGCTGTGAGCTGCAATCCCTGTCGCGTGGGGCCAGCGCGATGCCTGGCCCGACTCCTCTGCCGGCGCCTCGTGCAGCCGAGGCTGCACGCTGGGACGGCAGCGCTCCGCTGCGACGAGTGGGCAAAGTGTATACAGTTCCGCCCGCCTCGATAAGGCGGGTTTTCAGCGGCGGCGCGACTTGACGGCCTTGGCCGCGACCTTTGGCGTGTCCCTTGGAGTACCCGTCACGCTCGCCTTCCCGGGCGCCTTCACTGCGGCCTTCCCTCCCACTTTCACCCCCGCCTTGGCCGCCCGTTTCACCGCGCCGCCGGCCGGCTTGGGCACGGCATCGTCCGGAGCGGCCGTCGGGGCTCGCTCGCTGGCCATGGCCCGCCCTGGCAGCAGGCGTGCGGCCAGCTCGGCCAGGTGTGCGGCCGTGCGTTCGAGCGCACCGTCATGGAATTGCACCAAGGCCAGGGCTTCATGGAAGCGAGCCAGGCGCTCCAGGCGCTTGACCATGGCCTCCAGCTGCGCCGGCCGTGCCGTCACACCGTACAAAGCCTCCAGATACGCGGCGGCCAGGTCCTCGTAGGCGCGCCGCCCGTCCTCACCGGACCGGCCCAGGCTGCCGTCCAGCAGGCGCTCGACCAGCAAAGCCTCGGGCTGGATCAGCAAGTCCCAGGGACTGGGCTCGATCGCGAACTTTTGCGCCGCACTGCGCCGGCATTGCTGGGCCAGGGCGATGGCCGCGTCGCGCTGGGCCGGGCTTTGCCAATCGGTCAGCGCATCCAGCGCCAGACGATAGAGCGCATGGCAGGGGCTGAAGTTCTCGCTGCCCGGCTGGCCCTCGCCGGCCTGGTAGGCCGCCACGCTGCGCTGCAAGGCTTGGTTCATCAGGCGCGCCGCTTCATCACGCTGGGCCGGGTCCAGGCGGGTGCTGAGCAGACGGCGCGCCTGCAGGCCTGCCAGACGCTGCCAGGCGCTGCCGCGCAAGGCCGTGCGTTCGCTGTGGCTGGATGGAGCCGGGGCTTGTACCTGGGCCTCTCCCTGCGGCCCAGCCAGCAAGGCATCGAGACCATCCAGGCGCTGCAAGGCCAGCTCGATCAGCGCACTGCCATGACCGTCCAGCGGCTTGCCGGCCGACCAGGCGGACACCGCCTCGGCCTCGCCGAGCCGGGTTTCCACATCGACCAGCTTTTCCAGATCCGAGATGGGCACCGCACCGGCCCGGTCCACCGATTGCACGGCATGCAGCAAGGCCTCGCGGGCCAGGGCCAGCTGGCCCAGCTCCATCCAGGTCCTGCCCAGGGCCGATTGCAGCTGCGGCAGTTGCAGCCAGCCTGCCGGGCAGCGCTGCGCCAAGGAGCTGCGCACCTGCTCGCCCAAGGCGGCCAACTCGCGTTCGCTCAAGGGTTCGCGGCGGCGCGACAGTTCGGCACGCAGGCGCGCCAGCTCGTCCAGCAGCTCCTCGGGCGAGACATAGGCCGGCGGGCCGTCGCCGCCGGATTCCCCACCGCCATAGCCCTGCGCCTGCCCGGCCGGTTCGGCCACCCAACCCGGATCCCCATAGGCTTGGAAGGCGCCCCAGGTGATGTCCTCGGGGTGGCTGTCCCAGACCGCGCGCCGGGCACGGAAGACGGCGTCGCCGAAACTCTGGCGGCGCAGGAGCAGCTGTTCATAGAAGACCTCACCGAAGCGCCGCGCCGACTCGTCGTTGACGGCCCAACCGGCGACGATGACGCAGCGCACGCCGATCTCGATCAACTCACGTGCCACGCTGGCGGCCAGCTTGTTGCTGCCCTGGCCCTTGCCCGCCGGGTCCACCTGGCCGAGGTGGCAGCAGTTCAGGAACACCAGCTCGGGAACGGTCTCCATCGCGTCGATTTCGGCCGCGGTGATCAACAGGCCATCGGACAGCAGCACGCCGCTGCGTGCCTGGCCGTCGGCATGGACGAGATTGAAGACACCGTGGGCCGAGATGTGCAGCAGGCGCCAGGGCCGGCTGTAGAGCTTGGCCAGCACATCGCTGGCGCGCAGCCAGTTGCCCACCAGGGGCTCGACCTCGTAGCCGATGCGGCTCAACAAAGACGCCGTCTGATTGCCTTCGGTTTCAGCACCGGGCAGGTCGGGCGGCGTGCCGCTGGGCTGGCCGCCGATCATCGGGAAGCCCTTGGCAAAGCCTTCGCTGCTCGGGTTGGCAATCACCAGGGCGCGGCGGCCGCTGCCCTGACGCACCACATTGCGGAAGCGCGGCGAGGCCAGCTGGCGCACCACCGCCGTGCGCAGGGCCAGGGGCAGTTTCTCTTCGGCCGGCCGCTCGGGGTCGTCGGCCAGCAGCAGCTCCCAGGGCAGATTGGCGGTGTAGGCATCGACCACCAGCACCACCCGGTCCAATTGCCGCGCCGCATCCTTGAAGTCATGCGGCACCATCAGCTGGAACAGAAGGCGGCCGAAATCCTCGTTCCAGCTCGGGTTGCCGATCTGCTGGCTGACCAGCTGTTCAATCAGACCGGGCTGACGCTGCAGGGCCACCGATTCGGCCCGCGCGCGCTGGCCGACATAGGTGTAGCGCAGGCGCTGGGCCAAGGGCGCAGCGGCCGTGCCCTCGGCGGCAGGCGCATCGGCGTTGCGGTCGGCATCGGCAATGATCAGGCGCGGCCAGTAGCTGGCACTGCCGGCATCGAAGAGGCGCGAGCGCCAACCCTCGCCCTGAGCGAGCTCGGGGCGGCACAGCAGGGCCGTGCCCTGGCGCTCGGCCTGGGCGCTCAGCGGTGCGCTGAGCTGGCGCAAGGCATAGGTGGCACTGATGGCGGTGTCGAGGTAGAGCTCGATCAGATCCAGGCGGCCGATGCGGATGTTCAGACCGGTGGTGGCAAAGAAGCGCGCATTGGCCTCCATCACGCCGCGCACCAGGGCCTCGACAGAGGCGGCCACGGTCAGATTGGCCGAGGAGTTATAGCCCAGCAGCAGGCTGGCCAGGGGCAGCTCGCGCTCGCCCTTGCCCAGCACGTCGATGACTTGCAGCAGATAACGCAGCGCCCCGGTGCGCACCGCCTCGGTCAGATCGGCCGGGTTGAGGGGCCGGTCGTAAGAGCCCAGGCCGGTCACCACGGCGCCGCTGAGATGGCCGCGCCGGCGCTCAGCGTCGCCGGGCACGCGCAGCACCACCGTGGCCGTGCCGCGGCTGCCCGCGTACAGGCCCAGGCTGTGGCGCTCACTGAGTTCGCCATTGAGCAGCTCGCGGTCGATCAGGCTTTCGGCGCCGGCAATCGGGTCGCGCTCGTAATGCCCCACCAGGATGGGGTCGGTGACAAAGCGCAGGTCCATGGCACGCACTTGCACCTCGAGGCGGCGCTTGGTGCGGGCCGGCACACGGTCGCGCGAGGAAGCCCCGAGCAGGCCACGCAGCAAGGCGTCAGGGTCTTCGGCGCTCGGCGGGCCGGCGTCGTAATGGGTGGGCGTGGCCAGTTCGATGGCACGTTGCGCCGGCGGGTTGACGGCCAGGCGGGCCGTGTGGCCCGAGGTCAGCAGCTCGACCAAGGCGCCAAAGTAGGCGGCGCTGGCGGTCAGGTCGCCATGGGCCACCGGCATGTAGAAAAAGCGGCCGATACCGCCGATGCGGCCGGAGTCCCAGCTGACCGTGCCGTCCCCGCGTGTCGTGCCCACCATCTTCAGGCGGCGCGACTCGTCCGAGCCTTCGATGCGAATGCCGCAAGGGGTGTTGGGCGCCTGGCCGAAGATGTAGATGCTTTTGGCGGTGTAGGCCGCCGGCAAGCTGGGCTGGGCCAGGCCGTCCTGCTGCCAGAGCCAGCTGGCGGCGTCCAGCACGGGCTGCGGCGGCGTGCCGGCGCGGCCGGTGCCGAACCAGAAATCACGCACCAGGCCTTTCAACTCGACCCAGGTTTCGGCCCGCTGGTAGGCCAAGCTGGCGCCGCCCTCGGGCAGGCCCTGGAAGGTGTCGACAAAGCCAGGCTTGGGCAGCAGCTGCAGCGCGCCGCGGAAGCCGGCAATGATGTCCAGCACCTCCTGCATATCGTGCGCCATGTCCAGGCGCACCAAGGTGCGCAAGGTGTCACCCTTGCCGATCAGGTTCTCGACCATGGAATGCGCGCCCTGGTGCGGCGTACCCAGCATCAGCAGGCGGGCGCCCTCGCGGGCCATCAGCGTGTCCATGACGGCGCGGCGCTTGTGGATGCAGGCACGCACGACCAGGCCGCCCATGCTGTGGGCGAGCAGGCGGACGGGCTGATCGCTCTCCTTCAGCAGGCGGTCGAGGAACTCGCCCAGGCGCTCGGCCAGCACATCGAGCGGCTGGCGCCAGTCGTAGGGGAATGGCTCGACCCGGTGGCTGGAAGCCAGCTGTTCGCAAAGCTTGCCGTAGAACATGGCAAACAGCTCGTCGGCCTCCACGCCGGCCCCGCTGTCCTGCCAGGCCAGCTTCTCGAGCCCGCCGGCGGCGATGTCCAGCGGGTCGAACCAGACCCGGTCCTTGGGCCCGGCACGCAGATGCGAGCCCATCACGCCAGGCAGCACCACGACAATGGGACGCAGGTCAGCACCGACCGCGCGACTTGCACTCGCCTCCAGGGCGGCGGCCATGGCCGCGGCAAAGCCTGCCTGATCCGGCAGTGCATGGAAGGCCGGCAGCAGAGCCGGCTCGGCATGGGTCAGCCAGTCACGCAAAGCGCCGCGCGTGTCGGCATTGACGAAGTAACGGAAATGCGAAACATCAGCGCCGCGGTCGAACAGCACGCGGGCATCGAACTTGGGCGCGACGCCAGCCAGCATGGCGCTGGTGTTGACGACCAAATCGTTGTCGTCCATGTCAAAGAGCAGGTAGTCGGTCAGCATCACGCCGAGCCGGCGCAACAGGCTCCCGCCCTCGATGTCGCCGGCGATCACCGACATCTGCGTGCCCGGCCGCACCGGTGCTTCACGCAAGAGGCGCGCCAGCGGCGAGTCGGGCAGCATGGCCTCGATGCCGGGCACCAAGTGGGCATCGGTGCGGTTCTTGGCGATCTCGATCACCACGCGTTTGAAGGCCGAGTACAGCGGGCTGCCGAAGAACACGGGCACGCGGCCAATCAGGTTCAAGAGGCCAGACAAGAAGACATCGAAATTGCCGCTGGCCAGCTTGGTGCCACTGGCCGGCGAAGCGGCGCGCACATAACGCTGTACCACCAGGCGGCGCTTGCGCAGCACAGTGGCCAGGGTGCGCAGCTGCTCGCGCTGCTCGGCGTGGGCCGTGTCGAGCTCGCCGCGGATGCGCCGGTTCTCCGCTTCATCGGCCACACCCATGCCTTCGAAGGCATAGGCGTACTGCTCGATCAGGCGGTCGAAGTCTCCCAAGCAGAGCAGGTCGGCCACCAAGCCGCCGCGTGAATGCGACACCAGGTTGACATGGGCACCGATGGGCAAAGAGCTCGCCAGAGCAATGGCGTTCTCGATCGGACTCTCGGACAGCGTGCGGTGCTCGAAGCCGAAGATACCGCCGGGGAAGCGCGCCTCAAGTGCCCCCCAGAGGTCGCGGTCACCGCTGCGCAGTTCGCCAAAGCTGCCCAAGGTGCTGGAGCCTGTGCCGTGAACGAAGACCAGCAGGGGCTTGGCGGTGGCCGGATCGACCGGCTTTTTCAGATCGAGCCCGCTGGGGGCCAGGTCTTGCGCCTTGCCCGTGGCGGAGACCCAGCGGTAGAGGCCGGGCTCCTGGTCCAGCTGGCTCTCGATCGCCCACATCAGGGCGCGTGTGCCGGCCCAACTGACACCCAGCTCGGCCTTGTCTGCCAGCTTGCTCAGGGCCAGCTGGATGATGGCGTCAGGCTTGTCGCCGGCCACAAAGCTGAAGACCTTGCTGATCAGGCCACCGGCCGCCTCGCCCAGGCCGCGGCTGGGTGCAGCGCCTTGCTGGCGCAGCTGCTCCAGCAAGATGGCCCCGGTCTCGGGGTCCAGCAACTCGGGGTGGCTGAGCTGCAGGCTCTGCTGCAGACGCGCGACGCTGGTGATCAAGCTGCTGCCATCGGCCAGCTCGATCAGCAGCAAGGTCTCGGGCGCCAGATCGCTGCGCTGCGGCGCGGCAGCGGCCGCACTGCTGCGCGCCGCCGGGCTCAGCTCGTAGCTGGCCAGAGGCTGCAGATAACCCTCGGGCAAGAACACATCGGCCTGCTCCTGGGCGGTGCCGGCCGCGCGCGTAGCCGGGTTCAGCAGCTGCGGCAGCTGCGCCTGGGCGGCGGCGCGCGCACTGAGTTGGAGGGTGATCTTGGCAGCAGGCATGGCGGGCTCCGACTCGGCTCAGACAGTGAAAGGCTTCTGCGCCAGGAAGCTGGCGGCGGCACCCAACACGAACAAATTGGGCGACTGGCTGGGCGGCAAGCCAGCGCGGATGCGGGCATGGAAGGCCGAGTAGTTGCCAACGAAGGCGCCGTTGTTCCAGACCTTGAGCAGCTGGCCGGTGAAGGCACCGTTGTGAGGGCCGTCCATGGAGGTCTGGTTGTCCTGACAGCCCGAGATCAAGACCACGGACGGGCCGAAAGCTCCGACCAAGGCGGTGGCGTGCGCGGCGGCACCCACCAGGGCCAGGGCGGCATCGGGGTCCACCGCGACCTTGGTCGCAGCCGCCAGCACCTCGTTCTGCAGCTTGTCGTAGAAGGCTTTGTGCTCGCGGTAGACGCGGTTGGCCACTTCTTCGGGCATGAGCTTGGGGCGCTGGTCGGCCGGCGGCGGCGGCGCGGGGAAGGCTCGGGTGACGCTGCCACTGTGGCAGCTGTCGGACAGCACCAGGATGCGCACGCCGGCGGCGAAGCGGCTGAGCTCGAAATACAGCTCGTCGTCGATCAGCTGGCCGTCAAAGAGACACCAGGTCTCGTCCTTCTTGTCAGGCTCGTCGCCATTGGCATCGCCGACCTGGCCGCCATGGCCTGAGTAGCTGAGCAGGTAAAAATCACCCAACTTCAGCGTCTTGGCGGCTGCACGCATCTGCGCCAGCACGGCGGCGCGGGTGGCCTTCTTGGTCAGCAGCACCGATGGCTTGGCGATGCCTTTGGATTTGGCGATCGCCGCCATGTCATTGGCATCGAATTCGCAAGCCGCCAGAGGGCCACTCCAACCGCCATAAGCCGTCGGGCTGACGGCATTGAGGCCGATGTGCAAGGACGCCGCCTTGGGCTTGGGCATGGGAAAGGGCTTGGCGGCGGCGGCCGGAGTCTTGGACGCGGCGCGGGTTTTGCTGGCCATGGTTGTTGTCTCCTGAACAATGTTGCTGAGGGGTGGCCAGCAGTCCCGCCCAGGTGGGCGACGCGGAGCCGGCGGCCATCTTGGGCGACATGCGGAGCGGACGAAACCCCTAGGTTCAGGATGGTGAAGCGAAGCGGCACCCTGCCGGCATAAAAAAACCGCCCCGGGATCAGCGGGGCGGTTTCGTCGGCAGGTGCTGCGGCTGCAGCGCCGGGGGTCAGACCTTGCGGCGGCGAGCCAGCCAGCCGATCACACCCAGGCCGCTGAGGAGCAGCGCATAAGTTTGCGGCTCGGGTACGGAAGCGACTGCAGCGACACCGGTGTCGGTGAAGTCGGTGAAGATGCCGTCCACGCCCAGCTTCAAATAGGCTTCCATTTCCTTCTGGGGGTTGTCAAAGCCCAGCATGGAGGCGTCGTTGCGGAAGGTCCAGGTGTGCACAAACAGGCCATTGGCATGGGCCGCTTCGATCACGCCGGTGCTGCCGTCGACACGGCGGTCTTTGCCATTGACCACACCATCGCCGGTGCGGTCGATACCATCATCCACGGTCTTGAGCAGATAGGGCTTCCAGGGGCCGACGCCGTCGGCGTAGGTCGCGACGAAGGACAGGCCGACATTGCTGACCAAGTCTGCAAAGGTCAGCTTGCCATTGCGCACGGCCACATCGAAGGGGCGGTCGTAGGGCGCCACCAGAGACATCGAGCCGTCGGCATTGACGTCATCGGCATCAACCAGCTGCACCAACTTGATGTCCGTCTTGGTGTTCAGGTACTGCAGATTGCTGACTTCAAAGCTCTGGATGAAGACCGGAGCCGAGCCCGTGTTGCCGTAGGCGGCATGCAGGGTCGAGACCAGCTTGTCTTCGAAGTAAGTCTTGCCGAAACCCAGGCTCTGCGACACGCCTTGCATATACGTCGAGTGCTTGAGTTCAGGATAGATGCCGATGGTGCGGCCGGTCTCAATGCTCTTGGCCTTGGCCAGGGCGATCACCTCGTCCAGGGTCGGGATCTTGAACTGGCCATCGAACTCGGTCGGGCGGCCGGCGCGGGTTTGCATGGCGCCCAGGGTCTTGAGCTCGGCCAGGGTGAAGTCTTCGACGAAAAACTGGTTCGTGTACTTGACGCCGTCGATGGTCTTGGTGGTCATGCGGTCGGCGAACTGGGCCAGCGAGCGCACATTGGTCGAGTCGCCGATCACCGGCTCATGACGGGCAACCAGGATGCCGTCACGGGTCATCACCAGATCGGGCTCGATGTAGTTGGCACCCAGCTGGATCGCCTTGGCATAGCCTTCCAGCGTGTGCTCAGGCAGATAGCCCGAAGCGCCGCGGTGGGCAATCACCAAGGGGGCATTGCCGTCCAGGGTGTTCCAGGCCTGGGCCGGTGCAGCAGTGAGGCTCATGGCCGCCGTGCTGGCCAGCAGCAGAGGTTTCAAAATTTGCGAGGGCTTGTGCATGGGTGTCACTCCTTTGAAATGCAATTGCTCAACAACTGCCATATTCAAAGAACATGATGACAAAGACCCACCTGGGGCGAGCTCAAACATGAGCTATTCGGCTTACTGAGTGACTCTAAAGATCCTCAAACTGCAGTCAAGGATCAGAATCCGCCAGCATCAAGAGCTGGGCGACTACCGCCACCGCGATCACTGCCGGCTGCTTGCCCTGGATGCCAGCCAGGCCGATCGGGCAGCGCACCTGGGCCAGTTCGGCCTCGCTGAAGCCGCGCGCCAGCAGGCGCTGGCGGAAGCTCGCCCATTTGCTGGCACTTCCGATCAGGCCGATGAAGGGCAGGTCGCCGCGCTCGCGCTGGCGCGCCAGGCAGGCGGCGACGATGTCCAGGTCTTCGGCGTGGCTGAAGCTCATGATCAGCACCTGCGAGCCCGAGGCAAGACCTGGCACCGCCGCCTGCACCGGCTGCGAGTGCTCGGCCAAATGGACTTGCGCCGCCAGCTCGGGCGGGAAGACCTCGTCACGGCTGTCCAACCATTGCAGCTCAAACGGCAGATCGATCAAGAGCTTGACGATGGCCCGGCCGACATGGCCGCCGCCGAACAAGGCCACCGGCTGGCGCGTCTCGGGCGCCAGCAGCCGGGCGCGCAGGCCGGCGATGTCTGCCGGCCCCAGGCGCTCGAAGCGCAGCTGCACGACGCCGCCGCAGCATTGGCCCAGGCTGGGGCCCAGGGCGTAGCGGCGCACAACGCCGCCCGGTTCGGGTCCATTCGCAGCCAGCAAGGCCTGCGCTTCAGCGCTGGCGTCGAACTCCAGCCGGCCGCCGCCAATGCTGCCGATCTGCTCCCCAGCACTGAGTGACATCCAGGCGCCCAGCTCGCGCGGCCCACTGCCCTGCACGCCCGCCACGCGCACCAGCACCGCGGGCTGCCGCGTCAACAGCAATTCCAGCGCGGCGATCTCGCGGCTCAATGCACTCATGTCGATGGAATCCCGAACCGCTCAGCTGCCACGATAGGTGGAGTAACTCCAGGGGCTGAGCAAGAGCGGCACGTGGTAGTGCGAGCTTGCATCGGCAATGCCGAAATCCAGAGGCACTTCATCCAGAAAGGCTGGCTCCGGCAAGGCCACGGCGCGCGACTTGAAGTATGCCGCCGCCGCGAACACCAGGCGGTAGCGGCCGGGCTGAAAGGTCTCGCCTTCCAGCAGCGGCGCCGGGGCGCGGCCATCGGCATTCAATGTCAGGCTTTGCAGCAGCTGCGGGCTGCCGCTGGCGTCCAGGCGGTAGAGGCGCACGGCCATGCCGGCAGCCGGGCTGCCGTGCATGGTGTCGAGCACATGGGTGGTGAGCTTGCCCATTGAGTTCTCCGAAAGCCAGGAATGAAGCCCATTTGAGGCCGCCCGGCGTTTGTTTTCTGAAAGCCAAAGTGTATACACTTCAGCACACAATGCGAGCCAAAGCCCCGCCCCCTGCCCTTTCAAGCCAAGCGCCCGATGATGAACCGGCTTCGAGCACCGAGCGCATCACGGCCGCCATCACTGCGGCCATCGTCGAGCGCCGCCTGATGCCGGGCACCAAGCTGGCCGAGCAGAAGCTGGCCGACATTTTTTCCGTCTCGCGCACCCTGGTGCGCCAGGCCCTGAACCAGCTCAGCCGCGACCGCCTGGTGACGCTGACGCCGGCACGCGGCGCCTTTGTGGCCGAGCCCAGCGTCGAGGAAGCGCGCCAGGTCTTCGAAGTGCGGCGCATGCTGGAATCCAGCCTGCTGGCTCAGCTGGTCGAGCGGATCACGCCGGCCCAGCTGGCCGAGCTGCGCCAGCACCTCAAGGCCGAGGCCCAGGCCATCGCTCGCACCGATGTGCCGGGCCGCACCCGGCTGCTGGCCGATTTCCACCGTCTGCTGGCGCGCATGCAGGGCAATGAGGTGCTGGCCCAGCTGCTGGGTGACTTGCTCTCGCGCAGCTCCCTGATTTCGCTGATGTACCAAAGCGACCACTCGGCGGCCGAGTCGCATGCCGAGCATGTGGCCCTGGTCGACGCACTGGAGGCGCGCGACAAGCGCGCGGTGCAAAAACTGCTGCGCGACCACCTGGGCCATGTCGAAACCAGCCTGCGCTTGCAGCCGCGTGTGGCGGACCTGGCCCAGGCCCTGAAGTCATGAGCCCCTCTCATCTGGAGCACCAAGACATGAGCTACCCCCGCGACCTGATCGGTTACGGCGCCCAGCCGCCACAGGCCCAATGGCCCGGCCAGGCCCGCATCGCCCTGCAGTTCGTGCTGAACTACGAAGAAGGCGGCGAAAACTCGGTGCTGCACGGCGATGCCGGCAGCGAGCAGTTTTTGTCCGAGATGTTCAGCCCGCCGGCCTTTCCGGCGCGGCATCTGAGCATGGAAGGCATTTACGAGTACGGCTCGCGCGTCGGCGTCTGGCGATTGCTGCGCGAGTTCGAGCGGCGCGGCCTGCCGCTGACCGTGTTCGGCGTGTCCATGGCCCTGGAGCGCCACCCCGAGCTCTGCAGCGCCTTGCAAAGCCTGGGCCATGAGGTGGCCTGCCACGGTTGGCGCTGGATCAGCTACCAAAACGTGGACGAGGCCACCGAGCGCGAGCACCTGCAGCGCGGCATGGACATCCTGACCCGCTTGCTCGGCGAGCGCCCGCTGGGCTGGTACACCGGCCGCGACAGCCCGAACACCCGCCGCCTGGTGGCCGACTTCGGCGGCTTCGAGTACGACAGCGACTACTACGGCGACGACCTGCCCTTCTGGCTGAACGTGCGCAAGAGCGACGGCAGCCTGGCGCCGCAGCTGGTGCTGCCCTACACGCTCGACTGCAATGACATGCGCTTCGCCCTGCCCCAGGGTTTCAGCCATGGCGACGAGTTCTTCGAATACCTGCGCGACAGCTTCGATGTGCTGTATGCCGAGGGCGCAGAGACGCCTCGCATGATGAGCGTGGGCATGCATTGCCGCCTGCTCGGCCGGCCCGGCCGCATGCGAGCGCTGCAGCGCTTTTTGGACCATGTGCAGCAACACGATCGTGTCTGGATCTGCCGCCGCATCGACATCGCCCGCCACTGGCGCGCCACCCACCCCTTCGACGCCAACACCGCTTTTGTCTGGGAACGCTGAGCCATGAGCCTGAACCTGAACACCCTGAACGCGGCCAGCGTCGAGGACTTTGTCACCCTGCTGGACGGCGTCTACGAACACTCGCCCTGGATCGCCCGACGCGCCGCGTCCGCACGGCCCCTGCTTAATCTGACGGCGCTGAAGCAAGCCCTGGCCCAGGTGGTGCGCGAGGCCAGCGAGGCCGAGCAGCTGGGCCTGATCCGCGCCCACCCCGAGCTGGCCGGCAAGGCCATGCTGGCGCGCAGCCTGACGGCTGAATCCACGGGAGAGCAAAGCCGCGCGGGCTTGAGCGACTGCAGCCCCGAGGAGTTCGCGCGCATCCAGCAGCTCAACACCGACTACAACGCACGCTTCGGCTGGCCCTTCATCCTGGCCGTGCGCGGGCCGCGTGGCCTGGGCCTGAGCCGGGCCGAGATCATCGCCACTTTTGCGCGCCGCCTGGCCCAGCCGGCCGATGTGGAAAGGGCCGAATGCCTGCGCCAGATCCACCGCATCGCCGAGATCCGCTTGAATGACAAGTTCGGGGTCGAACCCATCCTCGGCAACCGCATCTGGGACTGGGCGCGGGCGCTGGCCCAGCATTCCGAGCCGGGCTTCCGCGAGGTCGGCCAGCTGACCGTCACCTACCTGACGGAGGCCCACCAGGCCGTGGCCGCGCAGTTGCAGACCTGGATGCGTGAATGCGGCTGCGACGAAGTGAACATCGACGCGGTTGGCAATGTCGTCGGGGTCTATCACGGAGCGAAGGCGGACGCGCCGCGCCTGCTAACCGGCAGCCACTACGACACCGTGCGCAATGCCGGCCCGCACGACGGCCGCCTCGGCGTGCTGCTGCCCATGGCCTGCGTGCGCGAGCTCCATGCCGCCGGGCGCCGCCTGCCCTTTGCCATCGAGGTGGTGGCTTTTTCTGAAGAGGAAGGCCAGCGCTACCCCGCCACCTTCCTGGGCTCCAGCGCCCTGACGGGCCAGTTCGACCCGGCCTGGCTGGAGCTGCAAGACCGCGAGGGCATCACCATGCGCTCCGCCATGCAGGCCGCCGGCCTGCCCGGCACGATGGAGGCCATCGCGGCGCTGGCGCGCGACCCTGCCCGCTACCTCGGCTTTGTCGAGGTGCACATCGAACAAGGCCCGGTGCTGCACGGGCAAGACCTGGCCCTGGGCGTGGTCACCTCCATCAACGGCAGCCGGCGCTACCTGGGCGAGGTGATCGGTCAGGCGGCACACGCCGGCACCACGCCCATGGGCCAGCGGCGCGATGCGGCGGCCGCGGTGGCCGAGCTGCTGCTGTTTGTCGAGCAGTGTGCAGCTGCCAGTACAGGCACCGTGGGGACGGTGGGTCAGCTGCAAGTGCCAGCCGGCTCCATCAATGTGATTCCCGGCCGCTGCCAGTTCAGCCTGGACCTGCGTGCACCCAGCGACGCCGCCCGCGACGCGCTGGACGCGGAGGTGCGCGAGGCGCTGATCCGCATCTGCGAGCGCCGTGGCCTGAGCTGGACGCTGCAGCCCACCCTGGCCGCCAATGCCGCGCCCAGTGACCCGAGTTGGCAAGCCCGCTGGGAAGGCGCCGTGGCCGCCACCGGCTGCCAAGTCTTCCACCTGCCCTCGGGCGCCGGCCATGACGCGATGAAGCTGCACGAGCGCATGCCCCAGGCCATGCTCTTTGTGCGCGGCCAGAACGAGGGCATCAGCCACAACCCGCTGGAGTCGACCAACAACGACGACATCGAGCTGGCCGCCCAAGCTTTCACCCACCTGCTCGATCACCTGGCCACGGAGGGCCACACGCCATGACAAACGCCGCCCTGAACTACGCCAAGCTCGACGCTTGGGTCGACGCCCATTTCGACGAAGAAGTGCGCTACCTGCAAGCCCTGGTGCAGGTGCCCACCGACACGCCGCCGGGCAACAACGCGCCCCATGCCGAGCGCACCGCCGAACTGCTTGCGGCCATGGGCTTGAACGTCGAGAAACACGCCGTGCCCGCCGAACTGGTGCAGGCCCAGGGCATGGAGAGCATCACCAACCTGATCGTGCGCCGGCGCTATGCGGAGGGCGGGCCGGTGGTGGCACTCAATGCCCACGGCGATGTCGTGCCGCCCGGCGAGGGCTGGAGCCATGGGCCATACAGCGGCGAGATCGTCGATGGCCGCCTGTATGGCCGCGCCGCCGCCGTGAGCAAGAGCGATTTCGCCAGCTACACCTTCGCCTTGCGCGCGCTGGAGGCCCTGCAGGCCGAGGGCGCCGTGGCCCTGCGCGGCGGCCTGGAGCTGCACTTCACCTACGACGAAGAATTCGGCGGCGAGCTGGGCCCTGGCTGGCTGCTCAAGCAAGGTCTCAGCAAGCCCGACCTGCTGCTGGCCGCCGGCTTCAGCTACCAGGTGGTGACCGCACACAACGGCTGCCTGCAGCTGGAGGTGACGGTGCACGGCCGTGCCTCGCACGCCGCCTACCCCAGCACCGGTATTGATGCGCTGCAAGGCGCTATGGCGATTCTGCAAGTGCTCTACGCCCAGAACGATCTGTACCAGAAGGTCAGCTCCGAGGTGCCCGGCATCAATCACCCCTACCTCAACGTCGGCCGCATCGAGGGCGGCAGCAACACCAATGTCGTGCCCGGCCGTGTGGTGTTCAAGCTCGACCGCCGCATGATTCCCGAGGAAGACCCGGTGGCGGTGGAAGCCAATCTCCGTGAGCTGATCCGCGGCGCCGCGGCCCGCTGCGGCGGCAATGCCGCCGGCGTGACGGTGGACATCAAGCGCCTGCTGCTGGCCCGCTCGCTCAAGCCCCAGGCCGGCAACAAGCCGCTGGTCGAGGCCCTGCAGAAGCATGGCGAAGCCGTGTTCGGCGAGCCCATCCCGACCTCGGGCACGCCGCTCTACACCGATGTGCGGCTGTACGGCGAACACGGCATCCCGGCCGCCATCTACGGCGCCGGGCCGCGCACGGTGCTGGAAAGCAATGCCAAGCGGGCCGACGAGCACCTGCAGCTGGAGGACCTGCGCCGTGCCACCCAGGTGATCGCCCGCAGCCTGCTGGACCTGTTGCGCGCCTGAACCAACGGGCACCGTTGCCAAGCAAGCCGGCGGAGCCCTGCGCTCATTCATGCCACACTCGAGGCGTCGCAACCGATTGCTACGCCTGACTTCGTGGACCAACGACGCGCCCGCCTCCTGCTTCCCGCCCTGGGCATGGCCGCCGGACTGTGTCCCGCGGCCGCCGCCCTGGCCTTGGGCAAGCCACGCGCCGAAGCGGGCCGGCCCGGCCCGCTCAAGCTGCTCAGCTACTACGACTACCCGCCCTTTGTCACCGGCCCGCAGCAAGGCCTGAGCTTCGAGCTGGTGACGTGGCTGAGGCAGCGTGCCGACGATGTGCTGGACACGGTGGAGCTGGAGCTGCTTCCGCGTCGCCGTGTCGATGTTCAGGTACGTCAGCCGCAGTGGGCGGGCTTGGTCCCCTGGGTCTCCCCCGCCTGGTTCCCCTCGCCCGAGCAGGCGCAAGCCTTGATCTGGTCAGCGCCCGTGATGAATGACGAGGACCTGGTGCTGTCCTTGAAGCGCAGACCCTTCGAGTACGAGGGCCCGGCCTCGCTGCGCGGCCAGAAGCTGGGTGGCATCTACGGCCATGTTTACACCGACGCCGACCCGCTGGTCGGCCGTGGCGAGCTGCAACGCCTGGACTCCTTCACCCAGGAGGCAAATTTGCGCATGCTGATGTTGGGCCGTGTGGATCTGCTGTTCCTGTCGCGCAGCGGCCTGGCATGGTGGCGCCAGCGCCTGCCCCAGTTCGACGAGCACATCCATGTGGCAGCCCAGCCGCGCATGCGCTACCAGCGCCACCTGATGCTGTCACGTGACCTGCAAGAGCCTCTGCGCGAGCGCCTGCTGCAGCTGGCCCAGACCATGGGCGCCGACAGCCAGTGGCGCGAGGTGATGCGGCGTTACGGCCTGCTGGGCCAATCGGCTGAGTTGCAGAACAGCGCCCAGCTCTGAGTTCTTGCGCGCCATCAAGGCCGGCATTCGCCAGGCTCATAGAATCGCGCCCTGACTTCAGCCAGCGACACCGACACCTCATGAGCACCTCTCTGCGCCCTCTTGCCCTTGCCCTCGCCACCACCCTCGGTCTGCTTGCCAGCGCCAGCAGCTGGGCCCAGGTGGACATCAGCCAGGCCTGGGTGCGCGCGACCGTGGCCCCGCAAAAAGCCACCGGTGCCTTCGTGCAGCTCAAGGCCAAGAGCGACAGCCGCCTGGTCGAGGTGCGCTCCTCGGTGGCCGGCGTGGCCGAGATCCACGAGATGAAGATGGAAGGCAGCACCATGAAGATGCGTGCGGTCGACGGCCTGGACCTGCCGGCCGGCCAACTGGTGGAACTCAAGCCGGGCAGCTTCCACATCATGCTGATGGACCTGAAGAAGCCGCTGGCCGCCGGCGAAGCCGTGGATCTGACCCTGGTGTTCGAAGGTCGCGACAAGAAACGCGTGGAACAAGAAATCAAGGCCGAAGCCCGCGCCATGGGCAAGCCGGCCGCCGAACACGCCCACAAGCACTGACGATGCCCCAACGCGAGCGGCCAGCCCTGGCCGTTTGCCTACAATCGCGCCCGTGCTTCACCTGACCCCGCTCCGCCGCCATGCCCGCTTTTTCAGCGGCTGGGTGGCCTGCTGCGTGCTGCTGATGGCGCTGGCGCCGGCCCTGAGCCAGGTGCTGGGCGCCCTGCGCGGCGAGCCCAGCAGCTGGAGCCAGATCTGCCGCAGCAGCGTGGTGTCGCCACGCGCCCAGCAGTCGGTGCTGGCCGCGCGCCAGGCGGCGGACAAGGATTCGCTGCACGGCCTGTTCCACCATTGCCCGGCCTGCGATCTGCAAGCCCAACAGGCGGCCGCCCCGCCGCCAGCGCAGCAGGCCCTGCCCCTGCTCAGCTCTCTCCGCCAGGCCATGCCGGTGCGCTTCCTCAGCGCGCCGCAAAGCGTGCATGCCTGGGCGCCGCCACAGTCGCGCGCACCACCCCTCCTCTCGCTGGCCTGATTCACCAGCCGGGCCCCGGCCCGCAGCCTTGCCGCACGCGCGTTCTCGCGTGCAAGCCGCTGCGGTGCTCCAGGGCCTTGTTCTCCCCCAGTGTTCATTTCTGAGCCGCGCGCTCTGCCGCCACCGCTGCGTGGCGCCCGGCGCGAGGCTGAATCGATCGAGTGCGAATCTTTCCACCCATGCATCAACTCCCCCGACCGACCGCCCTGGTCCTGGCGCTGGCCGCCGCTTACCTGCCTCTGACCGCCCTGGCCTGTGACGACTGCGACGAGGGCGCCAGCCCTGTCGCGGCCCAGCAGACGTCTCAAAAAATCTCCGCTGAAAGCGAACCCTCCGGCGCAAGCCCCACCCGCAAGCTCGGCCTGGTCAGCGTCAGCGGCCAGGCCCTGAGCTCGCTGCCGAGCCAGATCCCCACCACCATGGAAGGCATCAGCGCCGCCGAGATTGCGCGCACCATCAACGCGACCGATTCTGAGGACGCGCTGAAATACCTGCCCAGCTTGCTGGTGCGCAAGCGCTATATCGGCGACTACAACCATGCGGTGCTGTCCACCCGCGCCTCGGGCACGGGCAACAGCGCCCGCTCGCTGGTGTTTGCCGATGGCATCCAGCTCTCCAACCTGCTGGGCAACGGTGCCGGTTTCACGCCGCGCTGGGGCCTGGTGACGCCCGAAGAGATAGCACGCGTGGACGTGCTCTACGGCCCCTTCTCGGCCGCCTACTCAGGCAACTCGGTCGGCGCGGTGGTGGACTACCAGACCCGCATGCCCAAGGCCTTCGAAGCCCATGCCAAGCTGGGCCTGTTCCAGCAGCCTTTTGATCTCTACAACAGCCATCGCAGCTACAGCGGCCACCAGGCCAGCGCCTCGCTGGGCGACCGGGCCGGCGCCCTGTCGTGGTGGATCCATGTCAAGCGCCTGGACAGCGAAGGCCAGCCCCTGACCTTTGTCACCAAGCTGGTGTCCAGCGGCAAGCCGGTCAATGCGGCCTCGCTGCCGGTCAGCGGCGCGGTGCTGGACGCCGACAAGAGCAATGCGCCCTGGCAAATCCTCGGCACCGGCACCCAGTACCACACGGTGCAGGACCACGCCAAGCTGAAGCTGGCCTACGACTTCGACAGCCAGCTGCGCGCCAGCTACAGCCTGGCCTGGTGGCACAACCAGAGCGAGGGCGTGAGCGAAAGCTATCTGCGTGATGCCGCCGGCAACACCGTCTACAGCGGCGCCAATGTCGCGATCGACGGCAAGCAGTACAGCGTTGCCAACACCGATTTCGGCCAGAGCCGTGACCGGCTCAGCCACCTGATGCATGGCCTCACGCTGAAGAGCTACACACGCGGCCCCTTCGACTTCGAGCTCAGCGCCAGCCAGTACGACTACCGCAGTGACACCGCCCGTTCGCCCAGCAGCCCGAAAAGCCTGGCCCGCCCCGCGGCCGACCAGGGCGGTGCCGGCCGCCTGACCGATCTGGGCGGCACCGGCTGGACCGCACTGGCCGCCAAGGCCATCTGGCGCCCCAGCGGCAGCGACCATGTGCTGGACCTGGGCCTGCAGCAAGAGCGTTATGTCTGGCAACAGACCACCTCGGACACCGAGGACTGGATCAGCGGCGCGCTCAGCGCCCTGTTCACCGCCTTCAGCGGCAAGACCCAGCTGCGCAGCGCCTATGCCCAGGACAGCTGGACCCTGAGCCCGACGCTGAAGACCGTGCTGGGCCTGCGCGCCGAGGAATGGCAGGCCATGGACGGCCGCAAGACGGCCGCCAACGGCACGCCCCTGGCCTTTGCCGCGCGCAAGCAGCGCTTTCTCTCGCCCAAGGCGGCCCTGGGCTATGAGCTGAACGAGGACTGGACGCTGCGCGTTTCCACGGGCCGGGCGGTGCGCATGCCCACCGTGGGCGAGCTTTACCAAGGCGGCGTCAGCAGCACCGGTGTCTATCTGCCCAATGACCCGACGACCAACCCGGATCTCAAGCCCGAGCGCGGCTGGACCAGTGAGTTCAGCGCCAGCTGGAGCCAGGGCAAGCAGCAGCTGCGCAGCACCCTGTTCCACGAGAACACACGCGACGCGCTGTACTCGCAGCTGAGCAGCAACCCGGCCGACCCGAGCAAGACCATCAGCAGCGTGCAGAACATCGGCCGCATCCGCACCCTGGGCCTGGAGCTGGCTTACTCGGCTCAGGACCTGGGCGAAAGCCTCGGGCTGAAAGGCCTGGAGCTGCAAAGCAGCCTGACCTATGCCGACTCCAAGATCCTGGAGAACAGCGGTTTTGTCAGCACCCCCGGCGACACCATCGGCCGCCAACAGCCGCGCGTGCCGCGCTGGCGCGCCACGGTGCTGGCCAGTTATGCCGTCCAGCCGAACCTGCATCTGAGCTACGGCCTGCGCTACTCGGGCCCGCAGTACGGCACGCTCAACAACAGCGATCCGAATGGCTTCACGTATCAGGGCTTCTCCAAGTTCCTGACCGCTGACCTGCGCCTGCAATGGAAGCTGGACAAGCAGTGGACCCTGGCTGCCGGCATCGACAACCTCAACAACGACAAGTACTGGGCCTTCCATCCCTACCCGAACCGCAGCTATCACGCCGAGCTCAAGTTCGACCTTTGATTGATTGATTGATTGATCGAGAAAGAACCCGCACATGAAACTTCAAACTCAAACCCTCTTTCCCCTGCTGCTGTCCACCCTTGCCATGCTCGGCGCCAGCAGCGGCGCACAGGCCCATGTGACCCTGGAACAGCCCGAGGCCATCGCCGGCACGCCCTACAAGGCCGTGCTGCGCGTGGGCCATGGCTGCGAGGGCTCGGCCACCACCCGCATCACCGTCAGCCTGCCGGCCGGCATGCGCGGCGCCAAACCCATGCCCAAAGCCGGCTGGACCCTGGCCCTCAAACGCGAAAAACTGGCCAAACCCTACGAGAGCCATGGCCGCGCCGTCACCGAAGACGTGGTGGAGCTGAGCTGGACCGCGCAGAACGAAGCCGCTTACTTGCAGGACGAGTGGTACGACGAGTTCGTGCTGCGCGGCAGCCTGCCCGACACGCCCGGCGCGATCTGGTTCAAGGTGCGCCAGAGCTGCGTCAAGGGCGAGTGGAACTGGGCCGAGCTGCCCGCCAGCGGTGACTCGACCCAGGGCTTGAAGGCGCCTGCCGTGCGCCTGATGCTGCGCGCGCCCAGCCCGGCCGCGTCCGCCGAGCACAAGCACTGAGCGAGCGAAGCGCACCGAAAGCCCCCGCCCGAGTGAGGGAAACAGCCGCCCTTCAGCCGGTCTGATTCACCTTTCTTGGGCGGGGCTTCCCCCGATGATGCGTGCTGAGCCTGATTCGGCTCGCATCCGTACGCAGTGGCCGCAGGCCGTCAAGGGGGTTCCATGCAGTTTTTGAAGAATTTGACGATCGCCCGAAAGCTCAGCGCCGCCTTCGGCCTCATTGCGGCCATCTTGCTGCTGCTGGCCTTGTTCAGTTACCGCCAAGTCCATCTGGTGCAGATGCACTCCTTGGATATCAGCAGCAACTGGCTGCCCTCGGTTCGCTACGCCAGTGCCCTGAACGGAGACCTGAATGAATTCCGCGTTGGTGTGCTGCTGCGCGTGAACGCGAGCAATCCAGAACAAGTGAGTTCCGCTGAGAGCGCCATGAGCCAAGCCCTGGAAGAACTCAAGCACGACATGGAGCAATACGAGAAGCTGATCTCCAGTTCCGAAGAGCGCAAGCTCTTTGACGAGTTCCGCTTGAATTGGAGCAACTACCAGTCTGTCATCAAGGAGGCCCTGGGTGCCGCCGCCGCCGGCAAACAAGAAGAAGCCCGCCAGTTCACCTCCGGCAATGCCCGCCAGGCCTTCACTTTGGCCCATGAGGCGGTGAACAAGGTGGTGGAACTCAACAGCAAGGGCTCAGACAAAGCTGCTGCCAACAGCGACGAAGTCTACAAGTCTGCTTTGGCTGGTTTGTTGCTCGTCTCCGTGCTGGCCCTCGCTGCCGCTGCCGTGATGGCCACGGCCCTGATCCGCGGCATCACCGCACCGCTGAGCCAAGCCGTCGAGGCCGCAGACCGCGTCGCTGCGGGCGACCTCAGCCAAAGCATCGAAAGTAACTCCCAGGACGAGACCGGACAGCTCTTGAGCGCCTTGCAGCGCATGCAAGCCAGCCTCGCCGGCACGGTCGGCTCGGTGCGCGATGGCGCCGAATCGGTGGCCACCGCCAGTGCCGAGATTGCCCAGGGCAATGCCGATCTGTCCTCGCGGACCGAGGAGCAGGCGTCCTCGCTGGAAGAGACTTCGGCCACCATGGAAGAGCTGAACGCCACCGTGCGCCAGAACGCCGACAACGCCGCCCAGGCCAATCAGCTGGCCCAGAGTGCAGCCCAGGTGGCACGCGATGGCGGCCAGGTGGTGGGCGAGGTGGTGGAGACCATGCGCGGCATCGAAGGCAGCTCGCGTCGCATCTCGGACATCATCAGCGTCATCGACGGCATTGCCTTCCAGACCAACATCCTGGCCTTGAACGCGGCCGTGGAAGCAGCGCGCGCTGGCGAGCAGGGCCGTGGTTTTGCCGTCGTCGCCAGCGAGGTGCGCAATCTGGCCCAGCGCAGCGCCGACGCCGCCAAGGAAATCAAGAGTCTGATCAATGACTCGGTCGAGCGTGTGCAGACCGGCACCCAGCTGGTCGACCGCGCCGGCCAGACCATCCAGGACATCGTCGGTTCGGTGCAGCGCCTGGCCGACATCGTCGGCGAGATCAGCAGCGCCAGCCGCGAACAGAGTTCCGGTATCGGTCAGGTCGGCGAGGCCGTCACCCAACTGGACCGCGCCACCCAGCAGAACGCAGCCCTGGTGGAAGAAAGCGCGGCGGCCAGCGAAAGCCTGCGCAACCAGGCCCAGGGCCTGCTCGCGGCCGTGGCGAGCTTCAAGCTCGCCCTCCATGGCACGCACAAGGCGGCACTGTCGCCCCAGCGCAGCCCGGTCAAATCCACCCACCAGCACAAGCCGGCCAGCACGTACAAACAGCCGGCCGCCAAGCCAGCGCCAGCGGCACGCAAGGCGACCGCCTCATCCCCCTCACCGGCAGCCACCCGGCCGCCTGCTGCAGCCCCCGCGCCGGCCGACGACGGCGGCTGGGACACCTTCTAAGCGTTCACACAGCGAGCTGGCCGCGTGCGCCCCGCTGGAGTTCGCTCCAGCGCCCGCGCTCGCACCAAGGCCGCGCTGCGCGCGCAATCACGGTCATCGCAGCCCCACGCCGCCTTCCCTCGAAGGCGCTGTCCCGGGCGATGACTTGCGCTCTTGACAGGCCCCGGCGGCAACGCCGGGGCCTTTTTTGCTGGGCTACTTTCGGCACAAAGCAGCCGAATACAAAAGGCAACCACAGAGGCACGGAGGCACAGAGAAATACAAAGCTGAATTGGTTTTAGCTCTGTGCCTCCGTGCCTCTGTGGTTGCATTTGAATTTCAGCAATGTGCCGAAGCCAGCCCCTCGCAGCCACCGCCCTCAAGCCGCCAGCAAGGTCTCCAGACACTGCTCGCGCAGGCCGTAGAAGCGTTTGATCTCGGCGATCTGGGCCTGCAGCTCGGCGCGGCGGGCGGCACTCAGGGGCTGGCTGCGTTTGACAGCCAGGATCATCTTGTTCTTGCTGGTGTGCTCCAGGGCCACGAACTCGAAGACCTGGGTGTCGTAGCCCTCGGCCTCCAGCAAGAGCGCACGCAGACCATCGGTGACCATCTCGGCTTCCTGGCCGAGATGAATGCCGTGCTGCAGCAGCGGGCGCAGCTGGGCCGGCATCTGCATCTGCGGGCGGATCTGCTTGTGGCAGCAAGGCGAGCACATGATGACGCGCGCACCGGTGCGCAGGCCGAAATGGATGGCGTGGTCGGTGGCGATGTCGCAGGCATGCAGGGCGATCATGACGTCCAGACGCAGCGGTGTGTAGCTGCGCACATCACCATGGTCGAAACGCAGGCCGGCCATGGCGTGACGCTGCGCCGCTTCATTGCACAAGCGCACCATGTCCTCGCGCAGCTCGACGCCGGTGACATGGGCCTGCTTGCCCTGGCTGTGCAGCCAGTCATGCATGGCGAAGGTCAGATAGCCCTTGCCCGAGCCGAAATCAGCGACATGGACGTCGGCGCTCTCGGCCAGGCCGGAGTTCTTCAGCGCGGCAGCGAAGATTTCGATGAATTTGTTGATTTGCTTCCATTTTCGCGACATGGCCGGTACCAGCTGCGCCTCGCCCCGCACCAGGTGGCTCAGGCCCAGGTCCAGCCAGAAAGGACGGCCCAGCTCCAGATAACGCTGCTTTTCCTTGTCATGGCCGGCCTCGGCCGCCACCGGCACCGCCGCCGGCGTGGCCCGCCCCATGCGCAAGCTGGGCCGCCCTTTGCGGCTGAACACCAACTGCACCTCCTCGCCCTGGGTCTGCAAATGGGCGCTGTGGAACTGCGCGCCCATCAGCGTGGCCAGCAGCTCCAGGCCCTCGGCCAGAGGCAGATTCTTGGTGATGTCGCGGGTCTGGTAGCGCCAGAGCAGACTGAGCTGACGCTCGCCACGCAGATGTACCTCGCGCACCATCAGGCGCTCCAGCTGCGCTTCCTCGCCGACATACTTGCTCAGCAATAACTTGACGAAGCTGCCATTGGCCAGGGCCGTTGCCAGAAGGCGCTGGAAACGGACGCTGGCATCGGCCTGGGCGGCCGGCGGCGCGGCATCGGGGATCAAGTGGGTGAACATGGTGCAGCTCTGGGCAAATGCCGATTTTCCCCCATCGCGAGCCTCACTAAAATCCGCCCATGAGACTTCCACTGCCTTTGCCCCGCATTCTCGCTGCTTTGACCCTGCTGACCAGCACGTCGCCGTTCGCCGCAGACAAGACGCCCTTGCTGCGCAACAGCCTGGGCCAGCCCTATGTATTGATCCCCGCCGGTGAATTCATCATGGGCCGCCAGGAAAGCGCCGAGGCCTTGGCCGAGGCTTACCCCACGCTTGAGCGCCGGCGCTTTGACAAACTGCAAGATGAAACGCCGGCCCATCGCGTGCGCATCAGCAAGGCCTTTTGGCTGGGCCAGCATGAGGTGACGGTGGGCGAGTTCCGGCGTTTCTTACAGGCCTCCGGCCATGTGCCGGAGTCGCTGGCCGACGGCACCGGCGCCTACGGCTACAACCCGGACTACGACCCGGCCAGCAGCGCGCGCGGGGACGCCTTCGAAGGGCGGCTGCCGCGCTACTCCTGGCAGAACCCCGGCTTCAAGCAGAGTGACGAGCACCCCGTGGTCAATGTCACTTGGTTTGACGCCGTCGCCATGGCCGCCTGGCTCAGCAAGACCGAGGGGCGGCGCTACCGCCTACCCAGCGAAGCCGAGTGGGAGTATGCGGCGCGCGCCGGGAGCAGCAGCCGCTACCACTCGGGAGACGCGCCCGAGTCCCTGCTCAAGGTCGCCAACGTCTTTGACGCCGATTGCGCGCCGCTGTGGCCGCAATGGCAGGCGCAGGCCCTGCGCGGTCATGACGGCCATGCTTTCACCGCCCCGGTGGGCAGCTTCGCCCCGAATGCCTGGGGCCTGCACGATATGCACGGCAATGCCTGGGAATGGGTGGCCGACTGGCACGGCGAGGACTACTACGCGAACTCGCCGAGCGTGGATCCCCAAGGCCCGGCCACCGGCGATGTGCGGGTGCGCCGGGGCGGTTCCTGGCACACCTGGCCGCTCTACGCCCGCAGCGCTTTTCGCAATTGGAACGCGCCCGATACGCGCTATGTCCTGCTCGGCTTCCGCTTGCTGCGCGAGGCTGACTGAAAAGTGCCCGGCGCCTCCAGGCGCCACAATGCAGGCCTTTGCGACTCTTACTCCCACCATGAGCTTGCCCGCCCTGCAACATGACACCGGCCCCGATCCGCAGACCACCGTGATCGTTCTGCACGGTCTGGGCGCTGACGGCCATGATTTCGAACCCGTTTGCCAGGAGCTGGACCTGCGTGCTCTGGGCGCCGTGCGCTTCATCTTGCCCCATGCGCCCGAACAAGCGGTCACCATCAATGGCGGCTATGTGATGCGCGCCTGGTACGACATCCGCCAGGTCGATCTGCAGCGCCAGGAAGACGCCGCCGGCGTGCGCGCTTCGGGCGCGGCCATCGCCGCGCTGATCGATGCCGAGCGCGCCCGCGGCGTGGCGGCCGGGCGCATCGTGCTGATGGGTTTCTCGCAGGGCTGCGCCATGGCGCTGTTCACCGGTCTGCGCTACCCCGAGCGCCTGGGCGGCATCGTCGCGCTGTCCGGCTACCAGCCCCTGGCCGACAGCTTGGAGGTCGAGCGCTCGGACGCCAACCGCCTGGCGCCTGTCTTCATGGCCCATGGTCGGCTCGACCCGGTGGTGGTTCCGGCCCGCGGCGAAGCGGCACGCGAACAGCTGCGCGCCCTGGGTCAGAGCGTCGAATGGCATGACTACCGCATGGAGCACTCGGTCTGCCCCGAGGAGCTGAGGGACCTGAACGCCTGGCTGCTGAAGACCCTGGGCTGAGCGCCAAACGGCGCCGGCAAAGGCCTGTCGCGCAGCGTATGCCCTGCTTTTCCGGGCTTTCAATGCGCCACAGGCGGCGGCCACTGGGGCACAGTCCAGCTTGAGACCCTGCGCTTTGCCGGCCCTTGAAGAAGAGCGGGCCGCGCGCCGCAAGACCCGACCCTTCCGCAAGCCGCAACGACGCCTTCACCCCGCACACACCCGACCGACACGCCATGGATCGATTGGTCGAGCAACTGGTGGCCTGGCACAACAGCCACCCGCTCGCGAAACGCATCAATATCTACGACGTCCACACCATCGGCGTCGTCGCCCTGCCCTTCATGCGCAGCGGCAGCGCAGCCGCGCCCGCGCCAGCCAGCAACTCCGGCCCGGGATCGGCACGCAAGAACGCTCGCGGGCGCCCGCAGGAGCCGATCGAACCGGTCTTGACCGACGAGATCTCGCCCGAAAGCCTGGCGGCCTGGGGTGAGGAATCGACCATCGCCGCCAACAGCAATGCCGCCGAACTGGACGCCCTGGCCGATCAGGAGCTCTGGCACCGCAGCACCTGGCCTGAGCGCATCAAGCGCGGTTTGCGGGGCATGCGTGCCCCCGGCAAGCGCAAGTCCCGCAGCGGCCCGCCGCCGGGCGCCGACACCTGGCCCGCCTTCAGCGAACGCTTCATCGCCGGCCTGACGCCCGAGCGCATCGCCCGCTTCGCCCAGCGCTTCGGTTACTCCGAGCAGCCCGGCGACGGCAGCTGGCCGCAGCGCGTGGTGCCCATCGACGAGCAGATGATGGGCCAAAGCCCGGCCGGCGGCGCCTGGCCGTTTGAGCTCTATGTCGTCAGTGCCGCCATCGACGCCGGACGCTCGCGCAGCCGCGTGTTGATCGGCCAAGGCCACCCCAAGCCGGAGATCATCGGCCGACGCTGCTTGAGCCCGATCAAAGTCGGCCTGGCTGCCCTGCTGCCGCTGGGGGTGCTGCTCATGTGCGTGGCCCTGCTGATGCTGCCGAGTCGCAAATCGCTCAAGGAAGCCGAGCTGGCCGCAGCAAGCGCCGCCAGTGCGGCCAGCGCAGCGCTTGCTCAGCCTGCGCCAGAGGCAGCGCCAGCCAGTGCGCCCGAGTCGCCTGCGCCAGCACCAGAACCAGCGGCCTCGGCCGTGCCGGTACTTGCCACAGAAGCGCCAAGCCACAGCCCGGCCGAAGCAGCCGCCAGCGCGGCCAGCAAGGATTCAACCCCTCCAGCAGCGCAAGCCGAGCAGGCCGCCAGCCAGGTCAAGCTGCCCACGCCGCTGGACCTGCGCGAAGCCGCTGCAGCCACCGCCGCCAGCATTGCGGCGGCACAGAAGGCCGCCCTCGAACGCAAGAGTTCAGCGCCGCAGCCCGGCGACCCCGCAGCCAGCGAAGCGCAACCCGACATTCGCCCTCAGCTGGTCAAGCCCATCCCGCGCAAGAACGCACGGCCCATGTTGGCCGATGTGGGCAGCGCCGAAGGCGCGTCCGGCCAGTCCGGCAAGCCCGAAACGACTGCGCCCAAGGCCGAGGAGGGCAAAGCCGCCGAACCGGCGCCCACTGGCCCCAAGGCCGCCCCGATCACGGCCGGCCGCATCAGCAGCCGGGACAGCGACCGCCCTTCCCTGCATGGCGCAGTTGAAAGCAGCGGCAAACGAGGCAGCAGCAGCAGCAGTGAAAGCGGTACGCGCGAGGAATCCGCAGCAGCAACTCCGGCTGCACCCGGAAAGACTGCACGTGCTGCCGCCCCCGGCAGCAAACCGGTGGTGGCCCTGGTCGGCCCGGTCAGCGCCAACAAGGCCGATGCCCTGGCCATGCTGGAGCGAATGAAGGTGGCCATGGCGCCCAGCGAGGGTCGGCCTGGCGCGATGCAGGCCCAGGTCTTCCAGACCCCCGAAGGTTGGCGCCCGGCCATCTGGCCCTTTGCCAGCCGTGAAGAAGCCCAGCTGATCAATGCAACCCTGATCGCACGCGGCCTGCGCACGCGGGCCGTGGATTTCTAAGCTTGGTCGGGCTCGCGGCGGTTCAGCCCAGGCTGAGGCGCATTTGCAAGGCCGTGCCGAAGCGCATGGCCTGGTGACCCAAGAGCTCGAAGCCGCAGCGGCGGTAAAAGCCCTCGGCATGCCCATTGCCCAGAACCCGCAAGGAACGAGCACCGGCTCCGCGCGCCAGACGACAGCCATGGTCAAGCAAGGCGCGACCCACTCCAAGCCGCCAGGCTGAAGGCTCCACGAACAAAGCGTCCAACTCCAGCGCCAGCGCGTCGTCATCACAGGGCAGCAAGGTGGCAAAGCCGAGCAGCGTGCCGCCAGAGCCCTGCTCCGCCAGAAACACCCGCCCATCGGCAATGTGCTCAGGCGGCAGCGCGATCAGCTCCGGATGCTCAAGCAAAAAGCCTCGGTCACCGGCATTGCTGAGCGAGGCGCGGCGCTGCAAGGCTTCGAGCGGGGCATGGTCGGCGGCCTGGGCGAGGCGGATGAACAGGGACATTGTGGTGGGTCTGAACGGGGCGAGCGCCCGCATTCTTGCAGCCCTGCCGCCGCCCTGCCGAGCGCTTGCTTGACAGATTTCGCTACAGTGAGGCCTTCTGGCGCCGCCACCCACACTTGCTCGCATCTCCATGAACCAGCCCACGACCTCCTCCGCATCGTCCGCCGCCTCCGCCCTGCTCATCACCAAGCTCCTGCCCGGTGGCCAGGGTCTGGCACCGGCTTTGCTCAAGCGCGCAGCCATCGTCAAGCTCGACGAAGCGCAGAGCCATCAACATGAGCTGGAAGTCAGCGACGAGCATGGCCAGGCACTCAAGATTCAGCTGCCTGCGGGAACACATCTGCATGCCGGCGACGTGCTGGTCGCCGAGGACGGCTCACTGCGCCGCGTCGATGCGCCCTCTCATGCCGGGCACGACCATCACGATCATCCGCACGAACACGGCCATGTTCACAGCAGCAGCTGTGGCCATGCTTCCCACGGCAAGCCCATCGGCATTCCCGTCAGCGCCGCGCCAGCGGCGCATGCGCACCAGCCCCATGTCCACGGCCCGGGCTGCAAGCACTGAGCCGAACACGCAATCCCGGTTGGCCGGATTCGGCACAAAGCAGCCGAATACAAAAGGCAACCACGGAGGCACAGAGGCACAGAGAAATACAAGGCCGAATTGGTCTTAGCTCTGTGCCTCAGTGCCTCTGTGGTTGCATTTGAATTTCTGCTTTATGCCGTCAGCCACCTCTCTCAGGAGCGGTAGTCGGCGTTGATGGTCACGTAGTCGTGGCTGAGGTCGCAGGTCCAGACGGTGCTGTGGGCTGCGCCTCGGTGCAGGTTGACTCGCACGGTGATCTCGCTTTGCTTCATCACGCGCTGGCCATCTTCCTCGCGGTAGTCGGGGTGGCGGCCACCCTTGGTAACCACATGCACGTCGTCCAGATGCATCTCGATCAGGGTCTGATCCAGGTCGGCAATGCCGGCATAGCCCACGGCCGCCAGAATGCGGCCCAGGTTCGGGTCACTGGCGAAGAAGGCCGTCTTGACCAGCGGTGAGTGGGCAATGGCATAGGCCGCCAGCTTGCATTCGGCTTCGTCGCGGCCGCCTTCGATCTGCACGCTGATGAACTTGGTCGCACCCTCGCCGTCACGCACGATGGCCTGCGCCAGCTGCTGCGACACCGCAATCACAGCATCCCGCAAGGCCTGACCCTCGGCGCTGTGCAGCGATTCGATGCGCTCGTGCTGCGCCTTATGCGTGGCGATCAGCACAAAGGAATCGTTGGTCGAGGTGTCGCCGTCGATGGTGATGCGGTTGAAGGAGGCATCGGCCGCCTCGGTCACCAGGGTCTGCAGCAGGCCCGGGTTGATGTGCGCGTCGGTGGCGACATAGCCGAGCATGGTGGCCATATTGGGGCGGATCATGCCAGCGCCCTTGCTGATGCCGGTGATGGTGACGGTCTGGCCCTGGATCTGAATCTGGCGCGAGGCGGCCTTGGGCAAGGTGTCGGTGGTCATGATGCCCAGGGCGGCTTCACCCCAAGCGTCGTCGCGCAGGGCGGCGATGGCCTTGGGCAGGCCGGCGACGATGCGCTCCACCGGCAGCACTTCCATGATCACGCCGGTCGAGAACGGCAGGATCTGGCTGGCTTGCACGCCCATCAGCTCGGCCAGGGCCGTGCAGCTCTGGCGTGCCCGGGCCAGACCGTCCTCGCCGGTGCCGGCATTGGCATTGCCGGTGTTGACCAGAATGGCACGGATGCCGGCCCCCTCCACCTGCCCGGCCAGATGCTCGCGGCAGACCTGTACCGGCGCGGCGCAGAAGCGGTTCTTGGTGAACACGCCGGCCACACTGGCACCTTCGTCGAGGGCGATGACGCTGAGGTCGCGCCGATCGGCCTTGCGGATGCCGGCCATGGTCACGCCCAGGCGAACGCCGGGTACGGGGTGCAGGCTGGCGGGATCGGGGGCGGTGAGATTGACGGGCATGGCGGGCACGGGCAGTGGCTGGAAAATGTGGCCGAATTGTAGGGCGCCCGCCCTGGCCGGAGCTTGACCGCTTCTTGGCACCGAAGCGCTCCCAATGGGTGCGGCCTTGAGGGTCGCCCGCCTGAACTGAAGACCTCGCGACCCAAGGCAGGCCCGCTACCGGCCCGGCCCCTGGACACGGCCGCCATCCTCGCGCATGAAGCCGTCCAAGCGCGCCCAGCCTCAGGCCACCAGGCGGTAACCGACTGCTGTTTCAGTGAGCAGATACTGCGGCGCCGCCGGCACGGCCTCCAGCTTCTGGCGCAGATTGCCCATATAGACGCGCAGGTAGTGGTTGTCCTCGACATGGCTGGGACCCCAGACCGCCTTGAGCATCTGGCGGTGCGTGAGCACCTTGCCAGCATGCGCGATCAGATGCGTCAGCAGGCGGTATTCGAGCGGGGTCAGGTGCACGGCCACACCGGCGCGCAGCACGCGACGCTGAGCCAGGTCGACCTCGACTTCGCCGAAGCGAAACACGGTCTGGGCCGGCTCGCCGGCGCTGCCGCGCGCGGCCGCCTGGCTGCGCCGCTGGGCCACCCGCACGCGTGCCATCAGCTCTCCGACACCAAAGGGCTTGCTCAGATAGTCGTCCGCGCCGGCATCGAGCGCCGCAATCTTGTCGGCCTCGGCCGTGCGGGCCGAGAGCACGATCACCGGCACGCCCGACCAGGCACGCAGATCACGCAGGTAGTTGATCCCGTCGTCATCGGGCAGGCCCAGATCAAGGATGACCAGATCGGGCCGACGTGTGCCGGCATCGACCAGACCTTGGCGCACCGTGCTGGTCTCATGCACCTGCCAACCCTCGGCCTCCAGGGCCAGGCGCACAAAGCGCCGGATGCTGGCCTCGTCTTCGACGATCAGAGCCACCGGATGCGGATCATTCATGGTCACACCCCCGCAACAACTTGGCCAAGAAAACAGTCATCCGCACTCCCGATTGACGATTCACGATTCACCCTCTAGGACCGGCAAGGCCGGTGGATCCCCCAGCGGCAGGCTGATGACAAAGCTGGCACCGCCGCCGGGCAGATTCTCGGCATGGATCTCGCCGCCATGGGCTTGCACGATGGCGCGGCAGATCGCCAGACCCAGGCCCACACCCGGCGTGCTGCTCTCGCGCTCGCCACGGCTGAACTTGGCGAACAACTGCTCCTCGCGACCGGGCGGCAAACCCGGGCCGTTGTCCGAGACCCGCAGCTTCAGCTGGCCCGCCGCCGGCGCCAGTTCGGCCGAAATGCTCAGGGTGCTGCCGCTGGGCGTGTACTTGAGCGCGTTCTCGAGCAAATTGCCCAGCACCCGCTCCATCAGCGCGGCATCCAGGTGCAGCAAGGGCAGGCCCGGCGGAATCTGCAGCTGCAAATGATGGCTGGACAGGGCCGGCTGTAAGGACTGCAGCGCCGTGCCGACCACTTCCTCGATCGGCTGCCATTGCCGATTCAGGCGCACCGCACCGCTTTGCAGGCGCGCCATATCGAGCAGGTTGTTGACCATGGCGCTGATGCGCTGGGCCTGCTGCTGCAGGGCGGCGCTGAGCTCGCGCGCCTGGGGCGGCAGCTCGGGCGTGCGGTCCAGGGTCTGGGCCAGGCCGTAGAGACCGGCCAGCGGCGTGCGCAGATCATGTGATAAGGCCGAGAGCAGGGAGTTGCGCAGACGCTCGCCCTCGATGTGCACCAAGGCCTCCTGCGCCACCTCCACATAATGAACACGCTCCAGGGCCTGGCCAATGATGCGGGCATAGGTCTCCAGCTGGGCGCGCAGCTCGGGCAACATCAGACTGCGGCTGCTTTTGGGCTTGAGGGCCAGCACGCCACGGGTGCGCATGGGCGCCTGCAGGGGCAAGTAAAACCAGGCGCTGCCGGCCAGTGTGTCGGTGCTCAGACCGGCGGCCTGGCCATGGTCCAAGGCCCAGCGGGCGGTGCCGGCGTCGGGCTGCTCACCGGCGGCCAAGCTGTCCTGACGGGGCGAGGGCTGCAGCGCGTCCTTGAGGTCCAGCACATAGAGCAAGGCCTCGCCATGAACCTCTTCGGCCAAGGCAGCCTCGGCCACCTGCAGCACTGCTTCGGTCTGCAGTGCACCGGCCAGATCGCTGGTCAACTCGAACAGCGAACGCGAGCGCGCCTCGCGCTCAGTCGAAAGTTGGGCCTGGTAGCGCAGGCCGGCCGTCAGCTGGCCGATGATGAGGCCCACGGCCAGCATGACGGCAAAGGTCAGCAGGTACTGCACATCGGAGACGGCAAAGCTGAGCCGGGGCTGGACAAAGAAGAAATCGAACAGGCCCACACTCAGAAAGCTGGCCAGCACCGCCGGACCGCGCCCCAAGCGCAGCGCCACGCCGACCACCGTCAGCAAGAACAGCATGACGATATTGGACTGATCAAGGGCCTGCTGCAGCGGCCAGCTGAGCAAGGCGGTTGCTGTGCAAGCCAGTCCGGACAAACCGTAGCGACCGGCCAGACGCTGCCACTGCAGCTCACGTGCTTCGTGCTCTTGGGTTTGCAACTCATTGGCTTGAGCCCGGCGCGTCGGCTGCAGTGGGGCCGCGGCAACGGTGATCAAATCCAGCTCGGGACCCTCTTCGGCCAGGGCCTGTTGCCACGTGGAAGATCTCAGCCAGCGGCGCCAAGCGGGTGCAGGCTGGCTGCGGCCCAGCACCAGCTTGGACAGATTGTGTTCGCGCGCATAGGCCAGCAAAGCCGGGGTCAGATCTTGCGCATTGAGCACCGCGGTCTGCGCGCCCAGCTCATGGGCCAGGCGCACCACACGCAGGATGCGGTCGCGCTGCGCATCGGGCAGGCGGCGCAGCGTCGGCGTTTCCACATAGACCGCATGCCAGGAGACATTGAGCTGCTGAGCCAACTGCGCGGCGCTGCGCAGCACGCTTTCCGCCGCCGGGCTGGGGCCAATGGCGCAAAGAATGGCGGCCTCGGTCTTCCAGACTTGGGCGACGCGCTGGTTGCTGCGCCAGGCCTGCACATCGTCTTCCACCCGGTCGGCGGTGCGGCGCAGGGCCAGCTCGCGCAAGGCCATCAAATTGCCCTTGCGGAAGAAGTTCTGGGCGGCGCGCTGGGCATGCGGGACCCCGTCGGCGCCGGGCCGCCCCAAGCCGACAACGCCCCCTCGGGCGGTGGGCGAGCCTGCTCGCCCTGGGGGCTCGACATAAACCTTGCCGGCGGCCAAGCGAGCCAGCAATTCGTCGGCCGGGGTGTCCACCATCACCACTTCATCGGCGCGGTCGAAGAAGGTGTCGGGCAGGGTCTCCTGCACTCGCACGCCGGTGATGCCGCCGACCACATCGTTGAGGCTTTCCAGGTGCTGGACGTTCAGTGTCGAGTAGACATTGATGCCGCGCGACAGCAGCTCTTCCACATCCTGCCAGCGCTTGGGGTGGCGCGAGCCAGGCGCATTGGCATGGGCCAGCTCATCGACCAGCACCAGGGCCGGGCGGCGTTCCAGCACGCCGTCGAGGTCGAACTCCGGCAGCTTGCGGCCGCGGTACTCGAGCTCGCGCAGCGGCAGCACGGGCAGACCGTCGAGCAAGGCCTGGGTCTCGCTGCGGCCATGGGTGACGACGACGCCGGCCAGCACATCGAGGCCATCCGCCTGCAGCTTGCGCGCCGCCTGCAGCATGGCAAAGGTCTTGCCGACGCCGGCCGAGGAGCCGAAGTAGATGCGCAGCCGGCCCCGCTGCTCCGCGCTCTCCTGCTCGCGGATCTGAGCCAGCAACTCATCGGGGTCGGGGCGCTTTTCAATGCTCATGGTCGAGATTCTCAGGCCAGGCCGAACAAACGCAGGACGAGAGCTGCAGTGCGGGCTCTCATGAACATTAGCTCAGACTCCATGCTCATCCAGCGCCAGATTGAGCTTGAGCACATGAACGCGCGGCTCACCGAGCACCTGCAGGTCGCGCGACGCAGTGTTGGCCTCGATCAGGCGCAGCACTTCTTTCATAGGCAGTTGACGCTCACGGGCGACACGCGGCGCCTGGTAGCGGGCGGCAGCCATGCTGATGTGCGGATCCAGGCCGCTGGCCGAGGCGGTGACGAGATCGGCCGGCACCGCCTGGTTGTTGCCCGGGTCGGCCGCACGCAGGGCAGCCACGCGAGCGGCCACGGCATCCGTCAGGGCCGGGTTCAGCGGGCCCTGGTTGGAACCCGAGGAACTTCCGGCATTGTTGGCCATGGGCGCGGTGGCCGAGGGCCGGCCCCAGAAATACTGGGGCGAGCTGAAGTTCTGGCCGATCAGTTCGGAACCGATGATGTCACCGTCCTTGTTGCGGAGCAGCGAACCGCTCGCCTCGGCCGGGAACAGCGGCTTGCTGAGGGCGGTGACGACCAAGGGGTAGATCAGACCGGTGACGGCGCTGAGCAGCAAAAAGCTGACCAGGGCGGGACGAAGTTGCTTGAGCATCATGATGGGAGTCCTTCGCGTTTCTTCGAATCAAACCAGGCGCAGGCCGACCAGGATCAGGTCAATGGCCTTGATGCCGATGAAGGGCACGATCAGGCCGCCAAGGCCGTAGATCGCGAGATTGCGGCGCAGCAGCGCGGCCGCACCGATGGCGCGGTAGGGCACACCGCGCAGCGCCAGAGGAATCAGCGCGATGATGATCAGCGCGTTGAAGATCACCGCCGACAAGATGGCCGAGGACGGGCTGTGCAAGCCCATCACATTGAGCGCCGTCAGCTGCGGATAGACGCCCACAAACATGGCCGGGATGATGGCGAAGTACTTGGCCACATCGTTGGCGATGGAGAAGGTCGTCAGCGAGCCACGCGTCATCAAGAGCTGCTTACCGGTCTCGACGATCTCCAGCAGCTTGGTGGGGTTGGAATCCAGGTCCACCATATTGCCGGCCTCCTTGGCCGCCTGCGTGCCGGTGTTCATGGCCACGGCCACATCGGCTTGGGCCAGAGCGGGCGCATCGTTGGTGCCGTCGCCGGTCATGGCCACCAGGCGACCCTCGCCCTGGTAGTCGCGGATCAGCTGCAGCTTCGCTTCGGGCGTGGCCTCGGCCAGGAAGTCGTCGACACCGGCCTCGGCCGCGATGGCCGCCGCCGTCAGCTTGTTGTCGCCGGTGATCATCACCGTCTTGATGCCCATGCGGCGCAGCTCGGCGAAGCGTTCCTTGATACCGCCCTTGACGATGTCCTTGAGCTCGACGGCACCGAGGGCGCGCGAACCTTCCGCCACGACGAGAGGCGTGCTGCCACGGCGGGCGATGTCCTCAATGGCCGCAGTCAGCTCCATGGGGAAACTGCCGCCCAAGCTCTCGACATAACGGCGAATCGTATCGCCAGCCCCCTTTCGGATCTGGCGGCCACCGGCCAGGTCGACACCGCTCATGCGGGTCTGGGCCGTGAAGGGCACGAACTGGGCGTCCAGCGTGCTCATCTCGCGCTCACGCAGATTGAAGCGGGTCTTGGCCAGCACGACGATGCTGCGGCCTTCGGGCGTCTCATCGGCCAGCGAGGACAGCTGGGCGGCGTCGGCCAGCTGCAACTCCGTCACGCCTGGCGCTGGCAGCATGCTTGCTGCCTGCCGATTCCCCAGGGTGATGGTGCCGGTCTTGTCCAGCATCAGCACGTCGACGTCACCGGCGGCTTCGACCGCACGGCCCGAGGTGGCGATCACATTGGCCTGCATCATGCGGCTCATGCCGGCCACGCCAATGGCGGAGAGCAGGCCGCCAATGGTGGTCGGGATCAGGCAGACCAGCAGGGCCACCAGGGCGGTGATGGACACGACCGTTCCAGCGCCGGCGGCAGAGACGCTGAACATCGAGAAGGGCAGCAGGGTCACCGTGACCACCAGAAAGACCAGGGTCAGTGCCACCAGCAGAATCGTCAGCGCAATCTCATTGGGCGTCTTCTGGCGGCGCGCGCCTTCGACCATGGAGATCATGCGGTCCAGGAAGGACTCACCCGGGTTGACCGAGATGCGCACCACCAGCCAGTCGGACAGCACGCGAGTGCCGCCGGTGACGGAGGAGAAGTCTCCGCCCGACTCACGGATCACTGGTGCCGACTCGCCGGTGATGGCGCTCTCGTCCACCGAGGCCACGCCTTCGATCACCTCGCCGTCCAGCGGGATCAGATCGCCGGCCTCGACCAGCACCACATGATCGCGGCGCAGCTCATCGCTTTGCACCGGATGCCAGCTGGAGCCGTGAACAGGCTGGGTCAGTTTCTTCGCCCAGGTCTTGCTCTTGAGCCCGCGCAGCGAGGCTGCTTGTGCCTTGGAGCGGCCCTCGGCCATGGCTTCGGCGAAGTTTGCGAAGATGACCGTGAACCACAGCCACAGCGAAACGGCCAGGATGAAGCCCGAGCCTTCCGTGCCGGCTAACGTGGCATCGCCGAGGCTCATCAGCCACAGCGCCGTGGTCAGCAGCGAGCCGATGTAGACCACGAACATGACCGGATTGCGCCATTGCACGCGCGGGTCCAGCTTGACGAAGGACTGCGCGAGGGCCGGCTTGACCAGCTTGGGATCGAGCAGCGAAAACGAACTGCCTTGTTGATTGCTTTGGGTAGTCATTGCATGTCCCTCACAGCTTCCAGAGCACCAGGTGCTCGACGATGGGGCCGAGGGCCAGGGATGGAACGTAGTTGAGCAAGCCCACCAGGAGCACGGTGCCGATCAGCAGGCCGACAAACAGTGGGCCATGGGTGACCAGGGTGCCGCCGCTGACGGGGATGCGCTTTTTGGCGGCCAGGCTGCCGGCCAGGGCCAGCACCGGCACGATCACGCCAAAGCGGCCCAGCCACATCACGACACCGAGCAAGGTGTTGTAGAAGGGCGTGTTGGCGGACAGGCCGGCGAAGGCGCTGCCGTTGTTGTTGCCGGCCGAGGTCAGCGCATACAGGATTTCGGAGAAGCCATGAGCGCCCGGGTTGGCAATGCCGGCCCGGCCGGCATCGGCCAGCACGGCCACCGCCGTACCGACCAGCACCACCATCGGTGTGACGAGGATGGCGATGGACACCATCTTCATCTCATAAGCCTCGATCTTCTTGCCCAGGTACTCGGGCGTGCGGCCGATCATCAGGCCGGCGATGAAGACGGCCAGGATGGCAAACACCAGCATGCCGTACAGGCCCGTGCCCACGCCGCCGAACACCACCTCGCCCAGCTGCATCATCACCAGCGGCACCAGTCCGCCCAAGGGCGTCAGGGAATCGTGCATGGCATTGACTGCGCCGCAGGAGGCTGCCGTGGTGATGACGGCAAACAGGCTGCTGGCATTGACGCCGAAGCGGGTCTCCTTGCCTTCCATATTGCCGCCGGACTGCAGAGCGCTGGCGCTTTGGTCCACGTTCAGGGTGTGCAGCGCCGGGTTGCCGGCCTGCTCTGCACTGGTGGCGGCGATCACACCGGCGATGAAGAGCACGCTCATGGCGGCCAGGATGGCCAGTCCCTGGCGCGAGTCGCCGACCATGCGGCCGAAGCTGAAGCACAGAGCGGCCGGAATCAGGAAGATCGCCAGCATCTGCAACAGATTGGACAGCGGCGTCGGGTTCTCGAAGGGGTGGGCCGAGTTGGCGTTGAAGAAACCACCACCATTGGTACCCAGCATCTTGATGGCCAGCTGCGAGGCGACCGGGCCCATAGCCAGGGTCTGACTCTGGCTGCTGACGGTCTCGCTCAGCGGCTTGCCTTCGGCGTCGAGCAGGGGCTGGCCATCAGTGCCCAGCTTGGTCACCGAGTAACTCTGCGCTTCCACGGTCTTGGCGTCCTGGTAGGCGTCAAAATTCTGGATCACGCCCTGGCCGACCATGAAGACGGCCAGCAGCAGGGACAGCGGCAGCAACACCCACAAGGTGATACGGGTCAAATCGGCCCAGAAATTGCCGACCGTGCCGGCGAGCTTGCCCGCGAAACCGCGGATCAGCGCGAACACCACGGCAATGCCGGTGGCAGCCGAGACGAAGTTCTGCACCGTCAGCGCCAGCATCTGGGTCAGATAGCTCATGGTGGACTCGCCGCCATAGCCCTGCCAGTTGGTGTTGGTGACAAAGCTGATGGCGGTGTTGAAGGCCGAGTCCGGCGTGATGGCGCCGAAGGCTTGCGGGTTCAGCGGCAGCAGGTCCTGGAAACGCTGCAGACCGTAGACGGCCAGCACACCGATGAAGTTGAACAGCAGCAGAGCCAGCGCGTACTGCTTCCAGTGCATGCCGCTTTGCGCCTCGACACCGGCCAGGCGGTAGAAGGGGCGCTCGCAGAGCTGCATCCAGCGCGGCAGTTGACCGCCGGCCACCGCCGTCAGCCAGCGCGACAGCGGCCAGGCCGCGAGCAGGAGCAAGCCCATGAACAGGGCCAGATTGATCCAAGCCAAGGCATCCATGTCAGAACTCCTCGGCACGCAGCAAGGCGTACAGCAGGTAGGCGAACAGGCCGGCCGCAGCCAGGCCACTCAGCCAGTACAAGGCGCTCATGACTTGTCACCTGCCAGCTTGTGGCTGGCCAAGGCCAGACCCACGGCCAGGCCGAACAGCGCCAGGCTCAAACCCAGAAAAATCCCGTCCATTGCATTCAACTCACTGGAATGTTGCGATGCAGCAAGCTTAAAAACGGGCGCCTCAGGCCGGCGTAGAAGCTGGGGGGATGGGTATCAAGAAGCTGTAAAGATCACCGCTGAGCTGGCGGCCGCTTGCGGCGGCACGGGCCTATATTGAAGACCGTGCTTTGCGCTCGATGCACCGAGCAGCAAGCGCCAGGCGGAAAGCGCAAGAGCAGATCAGGTGGTCAGAAAAGGAATCTGAGGTCTCTTTGGCCTCAGCTCGCATGTCACTTCACTTTTAATACCAAAAATAATAAAGATCAGGAATTCTGTATTCGAATGGTATAAAGCGCTATGGGACATTCGTCCTGACGTCTGTTTCAGGCGCCAGAAAGCACCCACAGCGGTCGCATGGAGCGACCTTGACACGTTTGCGTGGATTGCGATCACACCGCGTTCCCGTGAGCGACACGATGGTCACGCGGGCCACTCCAGCCTGCAGTTTTTGATTGAACCAGATTACAAATCACGCCATACCCATGGGCCAGTTCGTCGTCTCGCCCACGACACACCGAACCGATTGCGGCCGATTCCGAGCATCGTTTTCGGTTCAGCGCACTCAAGACAAGGGCAAATCCAGCCCTGTGTACCGAGTCGACAAGACCTTTGCCTCGCGCGCAGGCGCACGGCTTTTTGCGGTCACCCAGGGCTGGCTGCAGGCCAGCATGAGTCACCCACCTGATTGCTGAGATCTGGCCCCCACAGATCTATCCACATGCCACAGCCGCTGTGGACGCCCCTAGTTTCCAGCCAGCACATCCTGACATCGCGTCACGATCCATTCAGAAAGACTCCAACATGAGCAGCAAAATCTACGTCGGCAACTTGCCCTATTCCGTGACCGATTCGAGCCTGAAAAGCAACTTTTCCGAGTTCGGAACCGTGTCCTCCGCCCGAGTCATGATGGACCGGGACACGGGCACTTCCAAAGGCTTCGGCTTCGTGGAGATGGCCTCTCCTGAGCTGGCCCAGGCCGCGATTTCGGCCTTGCACGGCATGAGCGTCGATGGCCGCTCGATTGTGGTGACTCTGGCGCGTCCGCGCGAAAACAAGGACAAGGCCGGCGACTACAGCGCGGCCGGGTTCAAGGCAAGCAAACGCGCCGATGTCGGCTATGGCACCGGTGGTTTTGGCGGCGGTCGCTACTGATTCCAGCGCTAGCCCAAGAAAAGCCGGCTCCCTTGGAGCCGGCTTTTCTTTGCGTGTTCGCCGGGCTTGCGAAAGCAAAGGCCAGGACGGGTTAAGCAGTAAGAAGGGGAGACTATCCTCCCGGACCGGCTCCCCTTCAGAAACCCAGAGCTACTGCCGTGATTCAGCGCATGCTCAAGCCGCCGCGCGCGGCCTTGACCACGCCCTCACCCATGGCTGCTCCGAAGCGCTTGGCCAAGCGTTCGGCCACGTTCTCGCGTGGCGTGTAGTCGATCACTTCCTCGGCCTTGACCACCTCGCGGGCGACATAGTCGAGATTGCCGAATTCATCAGCCAGGCCCATCTTGACCGCCTGCTCGCCGTTCCAGAACAAACCCGAGAACATCTCCGGCGTTTCCTTCAGACGTTTGCCACGGCCTTCGCGCACCACGGCAATGAACTGCTGGTGAATCTGGTTCAGCATGGTCTGGGCGTAGGCCTGCTGCTTGGGCGAGACCGGGCTGTAGGGGTCCAGCATGCCCTTGTTCTCGCCCGCGGTCAGCAAGCGGCGCTCCACACCAAGCTTGCCCATCAGGCCGGTGAAGCCGAAGCCGTCCATCAGAACGCCAATGGAGCCCACGACCGAGGCCTTGTCGACATAGATTTCATCGGCCGCAGCAGCAATGTAGTAGGCGCCCGAAGCGCACATTTCCTCGACCACGGCAAACACCTTCTTGTCGTGCAGGACCTTCAAGCGCTGGATCTCGTCATAGATGATGCCGGCCTGAACCGGGCTGCCACCGGGTGAGTTGATGCGCAGCACCACGGCTTGCGAGCCCGGGTCCTCGAAGGCTTCTTTCAGGGCCGAAAGAATCAATTCCGCGCTGGCCTCGGTATCGGCCGCAATCTCGCCGCGCACCTCGACCAGGGCGGTGTGCGGGGCGTTGTTGCTGGGCCGGTGCAGATGCGGCGGGTAGAAGAACAGCCAGGCCGCGAATGCCAGCAGAAGCAGCCAGAACATGCGGAAGAACAGGCGCCAGCGGCGCTCGCTGCGGCGGTCGCGCAGGTACTCGCGAGCGAATTCAAGCAAGACGGGCTCATAGGCGGCAGGCAGAGCAGCACTCACTGTGCTCGCTGTGGCCGTGCTTGCTGTTGCTGCCGGCGCAGCAGCGGGCGCGGCTGCGGGGGCGGCGGCGTCGATCAGCGGGTCCGCAATCGGCTGCGGCAGTTCATCGTGGCTACTCATGGAATCTCGCAAACAGGGTCGTTCGTTCTCAAAGCTCGGGGGCCGGGCCGCTCGTGTTCAGTCGGGCTGGGTGTCATCAAACACGGGTCGGGTATCGCGGGAAGGATACCAATACACCTGCCCCTCGCGCTCCTGGACCTCAATCTTGGTCAGGCCGCTGCGGCCGCACATGCCGGTCACACAACGGCCACTCAAGGGGTCATACACAGCGCCGTGGATGGAACACATGATGTATTGCTTGTCGCCGTCCAAGAACTCGCCCTCCTGCCAATCCATCTCAGTCGGCACATGGGCGCAGCGGTTCAGGTAGGCCACCACCTGGCCCTCGAAACGCAGGGCAAAGGCGCGCGCCGGCTGGCGGTATTGCAGCACATCAAAGGTGTGAGCGCGGCCCCGCTCCTGCAGCTCGTCGGAGCTGCACAGCGCTTGCGCAGGGATCGGGGTCTTCGGGTCAGTCATATCGGGCCCAGGCTTTCGATTCAGGCGGTTGCAAGCAGCCACTGCTGCAAATCGGCCACGTCATGAGCGATATGCAGGGGCTTGAACTCGGCAAAACTGTGGTGATGATGCGCGCCGTAGCTGACGCCCACACTGGCGCAGCCGGCGTTCAGCGCCAGCTGCAGGTCATGGCTGGTGTCGCCGATCATCAAGGTGCGCTCGGGCTCAGCCCCGAACTCGCGCATCAACTCCAGCAACATCTGCGGGTGCGGCTTGCCTTGGGTTTCGTCAGCCGTGCGGCTGCCGTCAAACACCCGGTCCAAGCCTACGGCTTGCAAAGCTTCGTCCAGGCCGCGCCGGCTCTTGCCGGTGGCGACCGTCAGCCAGTGATGGCGGGCCTTGAGGGCAGCCAGCATCTCGACCACGCCAGCAAACAGAATCACCTCATGCTGGGCTGCCAGGTAATGGTGACGAAAGCGCTCGCCCATCTCGGCAAAGCGCGCCTCGGGCAGCGCCGGCACGGCATGGGCCATGGCGGCTTGCAAGCCCATGCCGATCACATAACTGGCTTGCGCCTCACTGGGCCGCGGAAGGCCCAAGTCCACCGCTGCGTTCTGGATGCTTCGCGTGATCAGCGCTGTGGAATCGAACAAGGTGCCGTCCCAGTCAAAAGCGATCAAATCGAAACGCTGAGGACGGCTCATTTTGAGCCCTTGCTTGGCTGCAAGGCCGCGACCAGGCGCTGGCATTCCTCGGGCAGAGGTGCCAGCAGTTCGATCTCCTCGCCCTCACGCGCCGGGTGCGCAAAGCGCAGGCGCTGGGCATGGAGGAACATGCGCTCGAAGCGGTGCTCGCCACGCGCCAAGGCACGGTTGGCTTCGAAATCGCCGTACTTGGGGTCGCCGACGATGGCGTGGCCGCCATGGGCCAGGTGCACACGGATCTGGTGCGTGCGCCCGGTCTTGATGGTCACGTCCAACAGGCTGTAGCCATTCAAGGCCTGCGCCACCTTGACCAGGCTGATCGAACGTTTGGCCTGCTCGGCCTGAGGATCATGCGAATTCGTCACCACCCTCACCCAACGCTCGCCGTCGCTGCCGACGAACTTGAGCAGCGGCACATCGATCACCTTCAAATTGGCCGGCCAGACCCCAGCCACCAGGGCGGCGTAGGTCTTGCCGGTCTCACGTTCGCGGAACTGGTCCTGCAGCGCGACCAAGGCGCTGCGCTTCTTGGCGATCAGCAGCAGGCCCGAGGTTTCCCGGTCCAGGCGATGCACCAGCTCCAGGAACTTGGCCTGCGGCCGAGCTTGGCGCAACTGCTCGATGACACCGAAGCTGACGCCCGACCCGCCATGCACGGCCACACCGGCCGGCTTGTTGATGGCCAGGAGGTGATCGTCTTCGTAGACGATGGGGAACTCGCGCGCGGGCACATATTCGGTACTGCTTTGGGCCCGCTCAGGCAGGCGCACCGGTGGAATGCGCACCTCGTCGCCCAGTTCCAGGCGCGTGTCGGCCTGCGCCCTGCCCTTGTTGACCCGCACCTCACCGGCGCGAATGACGCGGTAAACATGGGTCTTGGGCACGCCTTTGAGTTCGCGCAGCAAGAAGTTGTCCAAGCGCTGCCCTTCGGAGCCTTCGTCCACCAGGACGCGACGAACCTGGGCTGTTGCTGCCTCTGCGGGGGCCGAAGGCGCAGCTGGCACCGCGGCGGTTCGCGCCAACGGGCGACTCTTGGCCGGCGCAACAGGCACCCGCTCGCCCAGCAAGGGCCCTTTGTGACGCCCTGGCCGGGCCGGCTGGCCGCTGGCCTTGGCCCCCGGTCGCCCTGCAGCCTTGACAGGCGAACGGGCGCCCGATTTGGGGCCTGACTTCCGGGTTTCTGTGGCGGCCGGTGCTCTGGCTTTAGCCCTTATAATGTTGCTCACCACGTTACTGCCGTAAGTATTTGATTTTTCTGATTTTACCTGGGCTCAGGCCCACGCAGGATCGGGCAGGAATCAAGGCCAGACAAAGGTCATGCCGGCGGCAGCAAGGTGGCGATGGGGCTTGATGCCCGTCAAGCACGAAGCCTTGAACCCCATCAAACAACCGGTGATGCAACACAAACGCCCGGCGGCGGGCCCTGTCCCCAAGTGACACGGCGGCCACTGTGTGTGTGTGGCAGAGCGATGTAGAACGAACCACGCCGAATGCGCGCCATCCATGCCTTGTGCAAGGAGCTGCATTGGGTAGCAGACAAGGTATTCCACGGCGGTAGGCCGGTCGACCCATGGTCTGACCGCCTGCTGCCCGCGTCCAACAGTCCTCGCGGATGATTTCCCTCACTCCCCCCACCCCCCACCGCTTTGCATGCAGCCCCGGCCCCGCGCCGGTGAGGCTGGCGCGCCGCCGTGGCCGGGCCGCGCAGCACCCTCGGGCCTTTGCCGCCCGCGCTGCGCGTTCATGGGAGCGGGCCTCCGCGCCGCCTGTTGCGCCGCACGCGCCAACGCTGGCCAGCTGAGCGCCCACCCCTCCAGGTGGCGCAAACACTGACAGTCCAGGGCGATTCCTTCCTCGGTTCCTCCGCATTGCCCGTGCATCGATGAGTCGCCGCCCGGCCAGGGTCTTCAAGACCCCGGCTGTCGCAGCGACGTGATGTGTGTGCGCACGGGCCGCTCGGGCCAGAAACCCGACGACCGCGCGCGAGGAGTGATGTCAATGAAACGCATGCTGATCAATGCGACGCAGCCGGAAGAGCGGCGCCTCGCCATCGTCGACGGCCAGAAGCTGCTCGACTTCGAGACCGAGATCGAAGGCCGCGAACAGCGCAAGGGCAATATCTACAAGGCCGTCGTGACCCGAGTCGAGCCTTCGCTCGAGGCCTGCTTTGTCGACTACGGCGAAGACCGCCACGGTTTCCTGCCCTTCAAGGAAATCGCCCGCCAGTATTTCCGTGAAGGCGTGGACGTGCGCTCGGCGCGCATCCAGGACTGCATCAAGGAAGGCCAGGAACTGCTGGTCCAGGTCGAAAAAGAAGAGCGCGGCAACAAGGGCGCTGCCCTGACCACCTTCGTATCGCTGGCCGGCCGCTACCTGGTGCTGATGCCCAACAACCCGCGCGGCGGTGGCGTGAGCCGCCGCATCGAGGGCGAAGACCGCGAAGAGCTCAAGGAAAACCTCGACCAGCTCGAGTACCCCAAGGGCATGAGCCTGATCGCCCGCACCGCCGGCATCGGCCGTTCCGCCGCCGAGCTGCAGTGGGACCTGAACTACATGCTCAAGCTCTGGACCGCCATCGACGATGCGGCCAAGGGTGGCAAGGGCGCCTACCTGATCTACCAGGAATCCAGCCTGGTGATCCGCGCGATCCGCGATTACTTCACCGCCGATGTCGGTGAAATCCTGATCGACACCGACGACCTGTTCGAACAGGCGCACCAGTTCATGAACCACGTGATGCCCGACCAGGGCCATCGCGTGAAGCGCTACCGCGACGACGCGCCGCTGTTCAGCCGTTTCCAGATCGAGCACCAGATCGAAACCGCCCACAGCCGCACGGTCAACCTGCCCTCGGGCGGCGCCATCGTGATCGACCACACCGAAGCGCTGGTGTCGGTGGACGTCAACTCGGCCCGCTCGACCCGCGGCGGCGACATCGAAGAGACCGCCACCCGCACCAACCTCGAAGCCGCCGATGAAATCGCGCGCCAGATGCGTCTGCGCGACCTGGGCGGCCTGATCGTGGTCGACTTCATCGACATGGAAGAGTCGAAGAACCGCCGCGAAGTCGAGCAGCGTCTGCGCGACGCCCTGCGCAATGACCGCGCTCGCGTGCAGTTCGCCTCGATCAGCAAGTTCGGCCTGCTGGAAATGAGCCGCCAGCGCCTGCGCCCGGCACTCAGCGAAGGCAACCACATCACCTGCCCGCGCTGCAATGGCACCGGCCACATCCGCGACACCGAGTCCTCGGCGCTGCAGATCCTGCGCATGGTCCAGGAAGAGGCGATGAAGGACAACACCGCCGCCGTGCACGTGCAAGTGCCGGTGGAAGTGACCTCCTTCCTGCTGAACGAGAAGCGCACCGAGATCACCAAGATCGAACTGAAGCAGCGCGTCACCGTGCTGCTGGTGCCCAATAAGCACCTCGACACGCCCAACTACAAGCTGGAACGCCTGCGCCACGACGACCCACGTCTGGAAAACTTGCAAGCCAGCTACACCATGATCGAGGAACCGACCGACGAGGTGGGCATCACCCGTCGTGGCGACAGCGACAAGGGCCGCAGCAAGCAAGAGCCGGTGATCAAGGGCATCCTGCCCGAGCAACCCGCGCCCATGCCCACGGCACCGGCCCCCAAGGCCGAACCGGCTGGACGCACGGCCTCGGCCGCTGCCGCACCGGTGGCAGCAGCCCCGGCCGCTGGCGGTGGTTTCTTCGGCTGGATCAAGAGCCTGTTCGGTGGCCCGGTGGAAGCCCCGGCACCCGCACCGGCAGCCGCCAAACCGGCCGCGGCCGGCGGTGAACGCAAGCGTGAAGGTGGACGCGAAGGCGGCCGCGAAGGTGGCCGTGACGGCGCTCGCGGTGGCCGTGGTGGCCGTGCCGAGCGTGGTGGCGAGCGCGCCGAACGCGGCTCTGAACGCAATGGCAGCAAGCGCGAAGGCGCCGGCCGCGGGGAAGCACGTGGAGAAGCACGTGGCGAGGGCCGCAATGAAGCACGCACCGAAGGTCGCCCAGAGCGTGCCGAGCGCCCGGAACGCGCCCGTCGCCCGGAACGCGCCGAAGGTGGCGAAGCCCGCAGCGAGCGTGCAGAGCGTCCGGAACGCGCCGAGCGCCCTGAGCGCAGTGCCGATCGCCCGGAGCGCAGCGAGCGCCCCGAAGGTGGCCGTCGCCCGCGCGGTGAACGTGGTGAGCCGCGTGCCGACCGTGGTGAGCGCAACGAGCGCAGCGAGCGCAACGGCGAACAAGCCGCAGCCGCCCTGCCCGCCAGCCTGAACGAGCAGCAAGACTTCGTCGACACCCAGCCGGAAGGCGTGGCAGCGATCGGCCAGGTGCAAGGCGAAGCTTCGGCCGATGGCGAGCAAGGCCAGGGTAGCGAAGAGCGCCAAGGTCGCGGCCGTCGCCGCCGCCGCGGTGGTCGTGACCGTGAAGACGGTCGCAGCACCGAAGCCGGCGACAACGCCAGCGCCGCCGAAGGCAGCAGCGAAGCCAAGGACAGCGCCAGCGCCAGCGACAACGCAGCCGAGGCCACTGGCACTGCACCGGCCGAAGGTGCCGAGCCCAACGAAGGTGGCGAAGGCCGCCGTCGCCGTGGTGGCCGTGACCGCGTCCGCCGTGAACGCCGCGATGACGCCGGCGAGGCAGGAAGCAGCATTAGCAACGAAGCCAGTGCCGAAGGCGCCGCAACTGAAGGCGTGAGCGAGGCCACAGCCGCGCCCACCGCCGTGGCGTCCGAAGCTCCGGCAGCGCCTGTGCAGCTGGATCTGGCCGCCGAGGCTGTTACCAGCGCGCCGGTTCCGGCAGCAGTACCCGCCGCAGCACCTGCTGTTGCGGTTGCCGCACCGGTAGCCGCTTTGCCCGCCTTCGAGCTGCCCATGGACGACCTGCAGGCGCTTGCCGCCTCCAGCGGTCTGCAATGGGTGAACTCGGATGCCGACAAGATCCGTGCCGTCCAGGAAGCCATCGCCGCCGAGCCGAAGCCGGTCCATGTGCCGCGTGAACGCGCGCCGGTGGTCAGCATCGACGAAGGCCCGCTGGTGCTGGTCGAGACCCGCAAGGACCTCTCGCAGTTCAAGCTGCCTTTCGAGCAGTAAGAAGCCGACTTGGGGCCGCCGGCCCCGGTCGGGCGCTCTCGCCCTTTGGAGGGCTGGGCAGACGCCCAAACCCCACCGACAATGCCGCCTCGCTGCACCGTCAGCCAGGCGGCATTTTTTCGTCCGCACGCCCGACTTACTGCTCATTCGGGGCGTTAGCGGCCAGCGAGCCCCCCCATCTCACGCACATCACACGCACTCGAGGGAGTCCTTGTTCATCATGTCCCAGCACCTCAAATCCATGGGCCTGACTCGCGGCCTCGCCGCCCTGCTTCTGCTCAGCGCCGGCCTGCTGCCTGCCAGCCAGGCGGCAACGCCCAAGGCCAAGGTCGCCGCCGCGGCAGCGGCCACGGATGAAGTCGAACTGCGCTTCTTCCCCCTGCCGCAGCAACGCCACCAGATCCGTTCCGTGATGACCATGAAGATGGACATGCGCATGGAGCCGCTCGAGGGCATGAGCGACGACGAGCGCGCCAAGATGGAGCAGGCCATGCAGGCCGCCAAAATGCCCATGACCATGCGCAGCGAGTTCGATCAGCGGATGACGACCACGACCGCCGACAAGGAAGGCAACTTCCAGTTGCAACTGCGCGGCAAGAGCCTGCCCATGGAAATGAGCAACGCCGCCGGTGAGCGCGTGGGGCCCGCAAAGTCCACCATTGACATCAAGATTGACGCCAAGCTGAATCAGAAGACCGGTAGTTTCGAGGCCATGAAAGTGGCGGGCCTGGACGCTGCAGCCAGCGGCATGTCCGAGGGCTTGCTGAAACAGCTGTTGATGAGCATGCGTGGCCTGGAAGGCCGTCGCCTCAAGGTCGGCGAGTCGGCCGAGATGCCCTTGGACATGGCCTTGCCGATCCCAAAGGGTCCTGGCATGAATCTGAAGATGGTCGGCCGCTACACCCTGCTCAAGCTCGAGCAAGGCGTCGCCGACTTTGATGTGGGCGTGAGCATCAGCATGGACATGGATGGCAGTACTGTCGATCCGGCGTCGAGTGCTGCACTGGCGTCATCGAGCCCAGCCGCCGACTCCGCCGCCAGCGCGCCGGCCGCCGCGGATCCCAAGAATCAGACCCTGCCCTCCATGAAAGCCTCCGGCCAGGGCAAAGGCCGCATGAGCTTACGCCTGGCCGACCGCCTGATGCTGACGCAGCAAATGGAAATGACCATGAGCATGCGCATCGAGGCTGCCGGCAAGCCTGCCATGAATATGAACATGGACATGCAGATGGAAGCCAGCGGCAAGAACCTCAAGCGCTGAATTCGGACGGATGCTTCTGGCAGCCGCGGGTCAGAGGGCCTGAGGCTGTTGCGCCTCCCAGGCGCGTAAAGCCTGGCGGTACTGGTCCATGGCCAGGTCATGCAGATCGAAGATGCAGGGATCACAGCCATTGCCGCAGCAGGCATCCAGATCAGGCGCCAGGGGCGGCTCAGGCCTGGGATCGGGCGAGACAAGCTCAGTCATGGCGAGGCAGGCCTTTGCAATTCAAGGCAGGCTTTGCAAAGCCTGGTGGTAGGCCGGGTCGTGCATCAGCTCGTCCCAGGTCAGCGGCGCTGACTGTGGCAGCAGGCCGGCTCGGCGGGCCTCGCTCTCGGCGCTGGGCTGCCAGTCGCCTTGAGCCTGGGCGGCGAGCAGGCCATCCAGAAACTCATCCAGCGCACGGCCGCCCTCGACGTTCGACTGATTGCACAAGAGCACCAGATCGCAACCGGCTTGCAGCGCCGCCAGCGCGGCCTCCACATAACCGATGGCGCGGCCTTCCAGCACGCGGGCGCCGGCCATGCCCAGGTCGTCACTGAAGATGGCGCCGCCAAAGCCCAGGCGCTCGCGCAGAATCTCCTGCAACCAGCGCGCACTGAATCCGGCCGGGCGGGCATCGACCTTGGGGTAGATCACATGGGCCGGCATCACCGCGCCGGTGCTCATGACCAGCCATTCAAACGGTTTCGCATCCTCGGCCAGGATAGCCTTGAGGCTGCGCCGGTCCACCGGCACCTCGGTGTGAGAGTCGGCCTTCACGTAGCCATGGCCGGGGAAATGCTTGGCGCAACTGGCCATGCCGGCCAGCAACAAGCCATGCTGCAAGCTCTTGGTCAGCAAGGCCACCACGCGCGGGTCGCGGTGAAAGCTGCGGGTGCCAATCACAGAACTCTCGCCATAGTCGAGATCCAGCACTGGAGCGAAGCTGAAATCCACGCCACAGGCGCGCAGCTCGGCCGCCAGCACAAAGCCCGCAGCCGTGGCCGCCGCGGTGGCCTGCAGCGCATCCTCCATCCATAACTCGCCCAGCCGACGCATTGCCGGCAGGTGGGTGAAGCCATCGGTCTGGAAACGCTGCACGCGGCCGCCTTCGTGATCCACACAGATCAGCACATCCGGCCGGATGGATTTGATCTCGGCCGTCAGCGCCAACAGCTGGGCGCGGCTCTCGAAATTGCGAGCAAACAGGATCAGGCCGCCGACCAAGGGGTGGCGCAGGCGTGCACGCTCGGCATCGCTCAGGCTCAGGCCGGCGACATCAAGCACCACGGGGGCGTGTTGCAGGTCTTCCATCGTCTTTGTCCGTCTCTCTAGGGCTTTCAGGCCAGGGTTTCGACCACCACAAAGCTGGTCGCGTAATCGGTTTCGTCGCTGACGCTGACCAGGGCGCGCAGGCCCTGAGCGTCGAACCAGCGGGCCAACTCACCATGCAGGCGGATCTCAGGTTTGCCGCTGGGCGCGTTGAGGATCTCGCAATCGCGCCAGTTCATGGGCATGCGCATGCCCAGCCCGATCGCCTTGGAGAAGGCCTCTTTGGCCGAAAAGCGGGTAGCCAAAAAGCTCAGGCCCCGGCTCTCGGCGCGCGCACGGCGGGCGCGAAAGACCTCCAGCTCCTGCGGGCCCAGCACTTTTTCCGCGAAGCGCTCGCCGCGCCGCGCCAGGGTCTCGCGCATGCGGCGGATGTCGCAGACATCAGTGCCGATGCCGTAAATCACGCCTCGGGCTCCAGCGGTGCCCAGCCCAGCAACTCGTTGCGGTGCTGCTGGCCGCCCAGTTCAAACCAGGCCTCGCCCCAGAGGCTGGCGCCCTCGCGGCGGTAGAAGCGCAAAGCGCCTTCGTTGCCGACCCAGGCGCTCAGCCAGAGCGAACGCTCGGGCCAGGACTGGCGCGCCTGGTGCAGCAGTTTGAGACCCAGGCCTTGGCTCTGGCTGTGTGGCGCCACGTAGAGGCGCTTGAGCTCCACCGCGGGGCCCGCCACGGCCACCGGGCAGACCGCGCTGTCGTCGAGGTGGGCCCAGGCCAGCAAGGTGTCGCCGCGCTCAATCACCCAGTGACGGTTCAGATCGACGGACTGGCGCAGCAGCTGTTCGTCGAAGTCGCGTTTCAGGTACTCGGCCACGGTGCTGTTGACGCCGCCCTCGGCGGCATAGCGGTCCAGCCAGACCCAGCGCGCCAAGGCTGCGATGCGCAAGGCGTCGTCGGGCTGGGCCGGGCGCAGATCGAGAAAAGCGGGCTTCGTGCTCATATCGGTGTTCAGGGCGCGTAAATCAGGGCGCGTAAATCAGGGCGAGTAAGCGCGCTGGATGCAGCGCTGGTACTCGCGAACGGTTTCGGTGTAACCCAGCTCCAAGGCGTCGGCGATCAAGGCGTGGCCGATGGACACCTCCTGCACGCCGGGCACGGCGCGCAAGAACAGGCTCAGGTTGTCGCGATTGAGGTCATGGCCGGCGTTGATGCCCAGGCCGACGGCCAAAGCGGCCTCGGCCGTGCGGGTGAAGCCCGCCAGCACCTCGGCCTCGCTGACGGTGCCGAAGTTGCTGGCGAAAGTTTCGGTGTAGAGCTCGATGCGCTCGGCGCCCAGCGCGGCCACCTGGGCCATGGCCTCAGGCAGCGGGTCCATGAAGAGGCTGACGCGCACGCCCAGGCTCTGGCATTCCGCAATCAGCGGCGCCAAGCGATCATGATCGGCCGGCAGGTTCCAACCGTGATCGGAAGTGAACTGGTCCTCGCTGTCGGGCACAAAGGTCACCTGGTGCGGACGCAGCTCACGCACATAGTCCATCAGGTTCTGGGTCGGGTTGCCCTCGATGTTGTACTCGGCATGCGGCCATTGCTTCATCAGCGCGGCCAGCTCGCGCACATCGGCCGGGCGGACATGGCGCTCGTCGGGACGCGGGTGTACGGTGATGCCCTGGGCCCCGGCCAGCAGACAAGCCTCGGCTGCGCGCAGCACGCTGGGAATGCCCAGGTGGCGGGTGTTGCGCAACAAGGCCACCTTGTTGACATTGACCGACAGGGCGCAGCGCTGGCCATGCGCAAAGGCCGCAGAGGCTTCGGGAGCAAGCAAAGGGTTCATGGCGTTCTTCGTTTCTACAGTCCGGTAAGACAGGCGGTGCGCCGTTCAGTCCAGCAATTTCTGCACATCCAGCATCACCTGACGGGTGCGCAAGGGCTTGCCGCCCAGATGATAGTGAAGCAGGCCGCGCAGTGCCGACTTGAGCTGCGGCAAGACCGGGGCGCAGGCCTGCTGCAGCGCCGCCATGCTGCCGTGCAACAGCGCGGCCTGCAAATGGATCAGGGTGGCGCCGTCTAGGCCGCCCGCCTCGGCCGGCGCTGGCTGCACGCCGGCCTCGGCGGACAGGCCATAGCTGCGTTCCAGCTCCAGGGGAGCCTGCGTCAGCGTCACGACGCTGAGGTCGGGCAGCAGGCCAGTTTCCACCAGCAGACGCAGCTCGAATGCCCGTAGCGCCGCCTGCGACTGCGCATCCTCGTTGGCATGCAGCTGCGGCAGGGTCTGGGCATAAGCATCAAACAGCTGGGGGTGAGCATCCTGGCGGGCCAGCAGCTTAAGCAGCAGCTCGTTGAGGTAATAACCTGAAAACAGCGCGGCACCGGCCGGCAAGGTGCTGCCTCCGGCCCATTCGGCCGCACGCAGGGTGACGACCTCGGCCGGGTTGCCATCCGTGGACTTGGCCGGTTTGGACAGGGTCACCTGGATGCGCTGAAACGGCAGCAGCACCGCGCGCAGCTGCGAGTACGGCCGCTTGGCGCCCTTGGCCACGACAGCGAGACGCCCTTGCTCACGGGTGAACAGGTCCAGGATGAGACTGGACTCGCTCCAGTCGTACTGGTGCAGGACGAAGGCCTGCTGAACCGCAGGCGTGCGAGTGCTACGAGCCATCAGCGAAGGCGACGGCAGCGGGCATTCACTCGTAGCCGTAGGTGCGCAAGTGTTCTTCGCTGTCGGCCCAGCCCGAACGCACCTTGACCCAGAGCTCCAGGAAGACGCGGCCATCCATCAGATGCTCCAGCTCCTGGCGGGCCTCAGAGCCGATACGCTTGAGGCGCTCGCCGCCCTGGCCAATGATCATGCCCTTGTGGGCATCGCGCTCGACCACGATGGAGGCCGAGATGCGACGCAGCTCGCCCTCGTCTTCCCATTTGTCGATGATCACGGTCGAGGTGTAGGGCAGCTCGTCACCGGTCAGGCGGAACAGCTTCTCGCGGATGATTTCGCTGGCCAGGAACTTCTCGCTGCGGTCGGTCAGCGCGTCGCCGTCATAGAACCAGCCCTGCTCGGGCAGGTAGGGCTTGAGGATCTTGAAGAGGCGCTGGACATCGGCGTCCTTCTTGGCAGAGAGGGGCACGAACTCTGAAAAAGAGCGCCGCTCCTGCATGCTCTTGAGCCAGGGGGCCAGGTCGGCCCGGCGCTGCACAGCGTCCAGCTTGTTGGCGATCATCACCACCGGCTTGTCCTGCGGCAGCAGGGACAGCACCTTGGCGTCGTCCAGGCCGAAGCGCCCGGCTTCCAGCACATAGAGCACCAGATCCACGTCGCCGAGCACGCCGTGCACGGTCCGGTTCAGATTGCGGTTGAGCGCCGCGTTGTACTTCATCTGGAAGCCAGGCGTGTCCACGAAAACGAACTGTGCCTCGTCCACGGTGCGCATGCCGGTGATGCGGTGGCGCGTGGTCTGGGCCTTGTCCGAGGTGATGCTGACCTTCTGGCCGACCAGGGCGTTGAGCAGAGTCGATTTGCCGACATTGGGCCGGCCGACGATGGCGATCAAGCCGCAGCGCTGCGGCGTGCCATCGGCCATCTTGCCGTTGTTGGCACTGGCAGCAGCGGCCTCGGGCGACAAGGAAGTCGCGCCCGAGCCTGCCGCGGGAATGGGCGGCAGCGCATAGGTCACGACAGGGGCCGGCGCGGGAGCAGAAGCAGAGCCAGAAGCAGCAGCGGAGCCTTCGGGCGAAGCGTCGTCCGGCGTGGTGGGGGTGTGGGTCATGGGGTGTCGGCGCGCGGCCGCTCCTTTTCGCGCAAGCCAGAACTTGGCTTGTCGAGGGCAATCAGTTCGTCGAGCAGGCGACGGGCGGCTTCTTGTTCGGCGATGCGGCGGGAACGACCCTCGCCTCGCGTGGCCAGGCTCAGCGCAGGCACGGCGCACTCGACCTCGAAGGTCTGGGCATGGGCCTGGCCGCGCGTGTCGGTGATGCGGTAATTGGGCACAGGCAAACGGCGCGCCTGCAGCATTTCCTGCAGCGCCGTCTTGGCGTCCTTGGCCCAGCGGTCGGTGGCCGCGCCGGCCAACAAATCGCCGAGCATCTTGCGCACCACCTCGAGCGCGGCCGGATAGCCCGCGTCGACAAAGGTCGCACCGATGATGGCTTCGAGCGCATCGGCCAAGATCGACGGGCGCTGCGCGCCACCGCCCTTGGCCTCACCGTCGGAAAGACGCAGCACGGCAGGCAGGCCCAAATCCAGGGCCAGGCGGTGCAGGCTGTCCTCGCGCACCAGATGGGCGCGGATGCGGGTCAGGTCACCCTCGTCCGAGCCGGCAAAGCGCTCGTACAAGAGGCTGGACACGGCCAAGCTGAGCACCGCGTCGCCGAGGAACTCCAGGCGCTCGTAATGATCGCTGCTGAAGCTGCGATGTGTGATGGCGCGGCTCAGCAACTCGGGGCGAGCAAAGCGATGCCCCAGGCGCTGCTGCAGGGCTTGTAGTGGCGCGTTCATGCGAAGCTGTGGCCGATGCGTGTTGGAAAGGCTTGGGTCGCAGGAATTAGCCGGGCCAAGGCCGACTTCAACGCGACTTGCCTTCGTACTTGATCAGCAAGTAAACCGGGCCGGCCAGGTCGACCTGCTTGTCGTAGGCAAAGCTGATCTGCAGCTTGTCGTTCTCTTTGCTGACCACCAGGTCCTGGCTGCGGATGCTGACCATGGAGTACTCGACCTGCTGGGCGGTTTCGAAGGCCGCACGCACGGCGGGCACCGTGCTCGGGTTGGAGGCGGCGATCCGGTCGACGACGCGCTGGATGGTGTAGAACTCCAGCACGGTAGGAATCACCCGCGCGACCACCACGCCGCCGAATGCCAGCACAACGGCCCAGAACAGCAGCCCGAACAGACTGACCCCACGTTGGCCGCGCTGCAGGCGCTGATCTCGCCCATGGGCCAGGCCACGATTTGACTGAGGACGACGCATCGAGAAACCCTCTCCCTGATTTTCAAAACGCTGAGCCAAGACGGCGGTGCCCGCAGGCCGAATCGGCCTCAATTGAAAGGGCCGATGCGCTTGAGATTACCGAAATTCATCCAAACAAAGAAGGCCCGGCCGACGATGTTTTCATCAGGCACAAAGCCCCAGAAACGCGAATCGCCCGAGTTGTCTCGGTTGTCGCCGATCATGTAGTAGTAGCCCGCTGGCACGGTGCAGCGCACGCCTTCGATGGTGTATTTGCACTGATCCTGATACGGGAACGGGCCGTCCGGACGGTTGGGCTGGAACACCGGCTGAGCCTGCGGATTGACCAGCATCTGATGCTGCTTTTCGCCGAGCTTTTCCAGGAAGCGCGGACGGTAGGTCATCGAGCTTTCGTCGTAGAAGTCACCCTGGGGTTGGACTTCAGTCGGCTTGCCGTTGACGTAGAGCTTCTGGTTCAGATAGGCCACCTCATCACCGGGCACGGCCGCCACACGCTTGATGAAGTCGATGCTGGTGTCCACCGGCCAGCGGAACACCATCACGTCGCCACGCTTGACCTCGTTGTTGGAAATGATCTTCTTGTTGATGACCGGCAGGCGCACGCCGTAGTGGAACTTGTTCACCAGGATCAGGTCGCCCACGAGCAGGGTCGGCACCATCGAACCCGAGGGGATCTTGAACGGTTCGAACAGGAAGGAACGCAGCACGAACACGGCCAGGATGACAGGGAACAGCCCGGCGGTCCAATCGAGCCACCAGGGCTGCTGCAGGATCTGCTGACGCGCCGATTCGACATCCCCGTCAACGCGGCTGATGCCCTGAGCGGCCAAGGCCTGACGACGCTGCGCGTCGGCTTCCAACAAGGCCTGCGCCGCGCGGGCACGGGCGGGCTGGAAATGGAAGCGCTCGGCCAGCCAGTAGGCCAGCGTGAACAAGGTCAGGACGAACAGCAGCAGCGAAAAATTGCCGGTCCAATAGCCGGTGTACCAGCCACCCAGGTAAGCGACGAGAGCCGCATAGAGAATTCCGGTCAGTGCACTCATCAATCGATCACTTGGGTTTGGAGAGGGGTTAGTCGTCAACTTGCAGAATCGCCAGGAAGGCTTCCTGAGGCACTTCAACCGAGCCGATCTGCTTCATGCGCTTCTTGCCGGCCTTCTGCTTTTCCAGCAGCTTGCGCTTGCGGGAAATGTCACCGCCATAGCATTTTGCCAGCACGTTTTTGCGCATCGCCTTGATGTTCTCGCGGGCGATGATGTTGGAGCCGATGGCAGCCTGAATCACCACGTCATACATCTGACGGGGAATGTGCTCGCGCATCTTGGCCGCCACACCGCGGCCGCGAAACTGGCTCTGCACGCGGTGGACGATGATGGACAAGGCATCGACCTTGTCGCCGTTGATCAGGATGTCGACCTTGACCACATCGGAGGCGCGGTACTCCTTGAACTCATAGTCCATGGACGCGTAGCCGCGAGAAACTGATTTCAGCTTGTCGAAGAAGTCCAGCACGATCTCGGCCAGAGGCATCTCATAGGTCAGCATGACCTGGCGGCCGTGGTAGGCCATATTGATCTGGTTGCCGCGCTTCTGGTTGGCCAGCGTCATCACCGGGCCGACATAGTCCTGCGGCATGTAGAGGTGGACCGTGACGATGGGCTCCCGGATCTCCTGCAGCAAGCCCAGCTCCGGCATCTTGGACGGGTTCTCGACCTCGATCACCTTGCCGTCGTTGAGCAGCACCTCGTAGACCACGCTGGGCGCGGTGGTGATCAGATCCTGATCGAACTCGCGCTCCAAGCGCTCCTGCACGATCTCCATGTGCAGCAGGCCCAGGAAGCCGCAGCGGAAGCCGAAGCCAAGCGCCTGCGAGACTTCCGGCTCATAGCGCAGCGAGGAGTCGTTGAGCTTGAGCTTCTCGAGCGCATCGCGCAGCTGGTCGTATTCGCTGGCCTCGGTCGGGTACAGGCCCGCAAACACCTGGGGCTGAATTTCCTTGAAGCCGGGCAGCGCCTCTTCGGCCGGGCCCAGATTGTTGGGCAGCTTCTTTTCCAGGGTGATGGTGTCGCCGACCTTGGCCGCCTGCAGCTCCTTGATGCCGGCAATGACGAAACCCACTTCTCCGGCATTGAGCTGCTCACGCTTCTCGGACTTGGGCGCAAACACGCCCAGATGCTCGGCCGGGTAGATGGCGTTGGAGGCCATCATGCGGATGCGCTCGCCGCGCTTCAAAGTGCCGTCGACCACGCGCACCAACATGACCACGCCCACATAGGCGTCGTACCAGCTGTCGATGATCATGGCGCGCAGCGGCGCCTCGACCACGCCCTTGGGCGGCGGCATGCGGGCGATCACGGCCTCGATGATTTCGTCGATGCCCATGCCGGTCTTGGCACTGCAAGGAATCGCGTCGGTGGCGTCAATGCCGATCACATCTTCGATCTCGGCCTTGGCGTTGTCCGGGTCAGCGCTGGGCAGGTCCATCTTGTTCAGCACCGGCACCACTTCCACGCCCAGGTCCAGCGCGGTGTAGCAGTTGGCCACGGTCTGTGCTTCCACACCCTGGCTGGCGTCCACCACCAGCAGCGCACCCTCGCAGGCCGACAGCGAGCGGCTGACTTCATAAGAGAAGTCCACATGCCCTGGCGTGTCGATCAGGTTGAGGTTGTAGGTCTTGCCGTCCTTGGCCGTGTATTGCAGAGAGGCCGTCTGCGCCTTGATGGTGATGCCGCGCTCGCGCTCGATGTCCATCGAGTCCAGCACCTGCGCTTCCATTTCGCGATCCGACAGGCCACCACAGCGCTGGATGATGCGGTCTGCCAAGGTGCTTTTGCCGTGGTCGATGTGGGCGATGATGGAGAAATTGCGGATGTGATTCATGCTGTTCTTAAATGCGCCGTGCCCTAGGACACAACGGCGAGGCCGTTGCAGCGCAAGCTCTCAATCGCGTAGCGATATCGGGGCGCGGAGCGCCGTGCTGAAGCTAAAAAAAAGGCACGTCGAAACGGTGACGCGCCTTCCAACAAAAGGTATGGCAACTGCTTGTTGGGCTTCCATTGTAGCCAAAAGGCCTTCACTGGAAACCGCGGCGCGACCGGACTGCCCGTCGTTGCGGCCCGCCAACATGGATTTTATCCACAACTTATTCACAGACTTATTCGGGGATTTGAAAAACCAGAACAAGCCGGCCAACTGCCTGCAGCGGCCCGACATTGAGCTCATCGCCCAATACAAACTGACCTTGTGCGGTCGCCATTCTAGCCGACAGCACAAGGAATCGATGTTCAGGCGACGGCCGCCCTGTCCCGCCGCGAATAGCAACCTTCCATGATGTGAAAAGACCCGGCCGCCAGCTATGGCATACCGGGTCACTCTTGGCTTCAGCAGCCGGGCTTCAACGCGCCGGGCGCAGCAAGACGAAACTGGTCAAATCACCGCGGCGCACCAACAAATTGATGACCTTGGCCTTTTCGAGCTTGGTCAATATCGCCTGAACCTGCTTGACGCTGCTGACATCGTTGTTGTCCACCGAGAGGATGACATCGCCCTCGCGCAGACCTGCACGCGCCGCCACACCAATGGCTGCCTCGACACGAACGCCGGACTTGAGCTTGAGATCGCGCTTTTGCGCCTCGCTCAGCTCACCCAACTGCAAGCCCAGGGCGCTGGCGGGGCCAGCCGATGGCTTGCCTTCCCCATCGGCACCGGCGACGCCACGCGCCTCTTCATTGGGCATCTCGGCGACGGTGATGTTGAGGTCCTTGTACGCGCCACGGCGGAAGACCTGGACCACGGCCTTGCTGTTCGGCTTCAGCCCGGCCACCACACGGCGCAGATCGCTGACCTTCTCGATGGTCTTGCCGTCGAATTTGGTGATCACATCGCCGCCTTCGATGCCAGCCTTGTCGGCTGCGCCGCCCGCGACCACGCTGCGGATCACGGCGCCATGTGGCTTGCCCAGGCCGATGGCTTCGGCCACATCCTTGCTCACATCCTCCAAGGTCACGCCGATGAAGCCGCGCACCACCTTGCCCTGGCTGCGCAGTTGCTCGGACACGCGGATGGCCTCATCGATCGGGATCGAGAAGGAGATGCCCATGAAGCCGCCCGACTGGCTGTAGATCTGCGAGTTGATGCCGACCACCTCGCCGCGCATATTGAGCAGCGGGCCACCCGAGTTGCCCGGATTGATGGCCACATCGGTCTGAATGAAGGGCAGGAAATCACCGGTGTCGCGCGCCTTGGCGCTGACAATGCCGGCAGTCACGCTGTTGTCAAAGCCAAAGGGCGAGCCGATGGCCATGACCCATTCGCCGACCTTGAGGCGACTGACATCGCCGATCTTGACCGCGGGCAATCCGGTGGCCTCAATCTTGAGCACCGCCACATCGGTGCGGCGGTCGGCACCGACCAACTTGGCCTTGAACTCGCGCTTGTCGGTCAGAGTGACGTAGACCTCGTCGGCATCCTGCACCACATGAGCATTGGTCATCACATAGCCATCGGCGCTGAGCACAAAGCCCGAGCCGACACCGCGGCGCTGCGGCGCATCGTCGTTGCTATCACCTCCACGCGGCGCACCGCGACGCTGGTTGGGCGCCGGCATGCCGAAACGACGCAGAAATTCCAGCATCTGCTCGTCCATTTCCGGCATGCCTTGGGCATTGGCCTTGAGACGCTCAGAGGTGCGGATGTTCACCACTGCCGGGCCGACCTTTTCGACCAACTCGGTGAAATCAGGCAACTCTCGCGCTTGCGCATGCCCGAGATCGGGCAAGAGGCTGAGACTCAAGGAAAGGGCACCGGCCGACAAGAGAGCACGCGACCAGCGCGACAGAAGTGGACGTGCGGCAGACAGGGAGGACAGAGAGGGCATGGTTGGACTCGTAGTGTTCACTGGAGAAAAACCGACCAACGCGAACAAGGCGTTGAACCTGAAACAACAGCAGGCGATTTTGGGACCGGCTGTGGCGATTTCAAGAGCGGGCGAATGCAAAGAACGACGAAGAAAATACAAGGGATGAGGCCCTGGCCCTGCCGGCAGGGCGAGCATCAGTCCCGCGTCATGATGATGGCAGGCGCCGTGTTGGCCTAGCGAAAGTCACAGCCCGGCAGCGGCAGGCAGTCAGCGGAAGTGCTGTTTGCCGCGCCTCAGGGCGGCGCGCCCTGAGCTGCGCGCCCAGCAAACAAGGTGGCCCGCAGGGCCGGCCAGACACTGGCCTGGCGCCGGCGACTCAGAGGCAGGTAAACCGGCAGAGCCCAGTGATGCAGGCGCCGCCACCAGGGTGCAGCGGGTTCCTTGAGACGGGCGCGCAGCAGTAGCCAGTGGTCAAGATCGAATACCGGACGCAATTGAATTTCCTGCGCGGCACCGTGCAGGGTGCCTGCCGCGTCAAGCGACTGCAATTGCCAACACTGCCCATCCCACAACAGGAGTCGGGGGCGCACACGGGCGCCACGCCAAGCCAGCAGCGCGGCAAGCGGCACAGCAGCCAAGCCAAATCCATGGAGGTCGGCTTGATGGGCGGACAGGGCCGCGAGCAAGGCTGCAACAGCAAGCTCCGCCAGAAACAGCACAGCCAGCTGCAAAGCTGGCTGTGGCACCACCTCGACCCGCAAGGCTGGCGCATGTCGCTGGGCTGCGCTCATATCGAGCTCGGCGGCGGCTAATTCAGCTCAGTCCCGCACATCAACGGGCGCCGACAACTCAGATCCGCTTGAAGATCAGCGTGCCATTGGTGCCGCCGAATCCGAAGTTATTCTTGGCGGCGTACTCAATGTTCATCTGCCGCGCCTCATTGGCGCAGTAGTCCAGGTCGCACTCGGGGTCCTGGTTGAAGATATTGATGGTCGGCGGCGCCACCTGATGGTGCACCGCCAACACCGTGAACACCGACTCGATGCCGCCCGCGCCACCGAGCAAGTGGCCGGTCATGGACTTGGTCGAGCTGACAACCAGCTTCTTGGCGTGGTCACCGAAAGCCAGCTTGATGGCGTTCGTCTCGTTCACATCACCCAGCGGCGTCGAAGTGCCGTGGGCGTTCATGTATTGCACTTGATCGGCGTTCAGGCCTGCGTTGCGCAGTGCGGCTCGCATCGACCGTTTGGGACCGTCCACATTGGGCGCGGTCATGTGATACGCATCGGCACCCATGCCAAAGCCCGAGAGCTCGGCGTAGATCTTGGCGCCACGCTTCTTGGCATGCTCGTACTCTTCGAGCACCAGCACACCACCGCCCTCACCCAGCACAAAGCCGTCACGGTCCTTGTCCCAGGGTCGGGAAGCAGTCTTGGGATCGTCGTTGCGCGTGGACAGCGCCCGCGCCGAGGCAAAGCCTCCAATACCCAAGGGCGACACGGTCGATTCCGCGCCGCCGGCAATCATCACATCGGCATCGCCGTACTCAATCAATCGACCAGCCTGGCCAATGGCATGCAAGCCCGTGGTACAGGCTGTCACGATGGCCAAGTTCGGGCCTTGAAAGCCAAACTTGATCGAGACGTGTCCCGAGATCATGTTGATGATCGAGGCCGGCACAAAGAACGGCGAAATCCGACGCGGGCCGCGCGCAACGTACTCACCGTGGGTTTCTTCGATCAGCGGCAAGCCGCCGATGCCGGAACCCACGAGAACGCCGATGCGCTCGGCCTGTTCTTCCGTCAACTGATCGCCGGTCGGCAGACCGGCATCACGCACCGCTTGAATGGACGCCGCCAATCCGTAATGGATGAAGGTGTCCATGGTCCGCGCCTCTTTGCTGGACATGTAGTCGGCGACATCGAAGCCCTTCACCTCGCCGGCGAACTGACAGGCAAATGCTGTCGGATCGAAACGGGTGATGCGATCAATGCCGGACTGTCCGGCCAGGATGTTGGCCCAGCCTTCAGCAACCGTGTTTCCCACGGGGCTGATCAGACCAAGTCCAGTAACTACGACGCGACGACGGCTCATGCGGTACGGAATTCAGTTGAACAAAGGATCAAGCGCGCAGCGCTCAGGCCTTTTGGTGCTTGACGGCGTAGTCAATCGCCAGCTGCACGCTGGTGATCTTCTCGGCTTCTTCATCGGGGATTTCGATGCCGAACTCGTCTTCGAGTGCCATCACCAATTCCACGGTGTCGAGCGAGTCAGCGCCCAGGTCGGCCACGAAGGCCTTTTCGTTGGTCACATCGGACTCAGGCACGCCGAGTTGCTCGGCGATGATTTTTTTGACACGTGCTTCGATATCGCTCATGACTCCTCCAGGAGGGGTTTGCTAGGAACAGCCCGGGATTCTAAGGCCTCTAGGGAGTCGCGCCTAAAACTAGGTGTTGCGACGTATCAGAGGACCTTCACCGGCCGGGCAAATCCGGTGGATGGCGGCGGAACTGCCGCCATCGCAAATCGATCAGTTCATGAACATGCCGCCGTTGACGTGCAGTTCACTGCCGGTAATGTAGGCGGCCTTCGGTGACGCCAGGAAGGCAACTGCCTCCGCAATTTCCCGCGGCTCGCCGAGGCGACCGACAGGAATCTGTGCCAGCAGCGCCGCTTTCTGGGCTTCGGGCAGCACTTCGGTCATGTCGGTGGCGATGAAACCCGGCGCCACACAATTGACCGTGATGCCGCGGCTGCCCAGCTCGCGCGCCAGCGAACGGGTCATGCCGGCCACACCGGCCTTTGCTGCTGCATAGTTGGCCTGGCCTGGGTTGCCCGAGGCGCCGACCACCGAGGTGATGCTGATGATGCGGCCATAACGCTGCTTCATCATGGTGCGCATGACGGCGCGGCTCATGCGGAACACGGCCTTCAAATTGGTGTCCAACACGGCATCCCAATCGTCATCCTTCATGCGCATGGCCAGGGTGTCGCGGGTGATACCGGCATTGTTGACCAGCACATGCAGGCCGCCATGGGCCTTGACGATGCCATCGACGGCTGCATCAACCGCAGCCGCGTCATTGACATTGAGCACCAGCCCCGATCCACCCAGAGGCGCCAGGGCTTCGCCGATGGCGGCGGCGCCGGCTTCGCTGGTGGCAGTGCCGATCACCTTGTAGCCTTGCTCGGCCAGGGTCATGGCAATGGAGCGGCCGATGCCGCGGCTGGCACCGGTGACCAGGGCGACTTGTGGGGTGCTGCTGCTTGTCGTGTCAGTCATGATCTTCTTGCGGGTTCATTGAAGTATGCAGGCGGGGCAGCGCTCAACCCAGCAGGGCGCGTGCTTCGGTCAGGCTGGCCGGATCCAGCACGGTGGCGCTGATCAGCTCGGCATCGACACGCTTGGCCAGGCCAGCCAGGACCTTGCCCGGGCCGCATTCCAGCACATGCTGAATGCCTTGCGCCTTGAGTGCTTGCACGACCTCCACCCAACGCACCGGGCCGAAGGCCTGGCGGAACAAGGCATCACGCAGGCCTGCGGCGTCGCCGACGGCGGCCACATCGATGTTGTTGATGACCGGGAACTGGAGCGCAGCGAACTCGGTTGTCGCCAGACGAGCTTGCAAGGCCAGGGCTGCAGGTTTCATCAGGCTGGAATGGAACGGCGCCGACACCGGCAGCAACAGCGCCCGCTTGGCACCGGCCGCCTTGAGCAGCTCGCAGGCCTTGTCGACGCCGGCCTTGGTGCCGGCGATCACGGTCTGCTTGGGATCATTGAAATTGGCAGCCTCCACCGCTTCACCGGTGACAGCGGCAGCGGCAGCGCAGCCCTCGATCACGGCCGCGCTGTCCAGACCCAGGATGGCCGCCATGGCGCCCACACCCACAGGCACCGCCTGCTGCATGGCCTGCGCCCGGAAACGCACCAGAGGCAGGGCTTCGGCCAGGCTTAGGGCGCCGGCCGCCACCAGGGCGGTGTACTCGCCGAGCGAGTGACCGGCCGCGGCCGCGGGAACCAAGCCTGTTTCGGCCATCCAGGCACGGTAGCAGGCGATACCCGCCGTCAGCATGACGGGCTGGGTGTTGGTGGTCAGGTCCAACTGCTCTTTCGGGCCGACCTTGATCAGGGCGCCAATGTCTTCGCCTAAGGCTTCGGAAGCCTCGACCAGGGTGCGGACGACTTCCGGGTGATCACCCCAGGCGTCCAGCATGCCCACGGTTTGCGAGCCCTGGCCCGGAAAGACGAATGCGAACTTTGCGCTCATGATCGTATGTAGAAAGAAGAAATAACTCGGGAATGGAGCGGAGGCAAGACGGCGATGCAAGACCTGCCGAATCAGAAGTCCAGCAGGACGGCGCCCCAGGTGAAACCGCCACCCACGCCTTCCAGCATCACAGTGTCACCGGCCTTGACGCGGCCGTCGCGCACCGCCACATCCAGCGCCAGCGGGATAGAGGCGGCCGAGGTGTTGCCATGCTGATCCACCGTAACCACCACCTTGTCCAGCGGCAGCTTCAGCTTCTTGGCCGTGCCTTGCATGATGCGGATATTGGCTTGGTGGGGAATCAGCCAATCGATGTTTTCCTCGCTGCGGCCTGCTTTCTCCAGCACCGAGCGCGCCACCTTCTCCAGTACACCCACGGCCAGCTTGAACACGGCCTGGCCATCCATCTTCAGCAGCGGGTCGCCACTGACCTTGCCGCCCGACACATGGCCCGGCACGCAGAGAATGCCCGAGTGCTTGCCGTCGGCATGCAGCTCGGTAGCGAGGATGCCAGGCGTGTCGCTGGCGCTCAGCACCACCGCTCCGGCGCCGTCACCAAACAGAACGCAGGTGGTTCGGTCCTTGAAATCAAGTATGCGCGAGAACACTTCCGCGCCTACGACCAAGGCCTTGCTGGCCGCACCGGTGCGGATCATCGAGTCGGCCACCGTCAGCGCATAGACGAATCCGGAGCAGACGGCCTGGACGTCGAAGGCCGCGCCGCCGGCAATGCCCAGTTTGTGTTGCAGCAAGCAGGCGGTGGACGGGAACACCATGTCCGGCGTGGACGTGGCGACGATGATCAGATCGATCTCAGCAGCGGCAATGCCTGCCGCTGCGATGGCCGCCTGGGCTGCCGGCAAAGCCAAATCGCTGGCTGTCACACCGTCGTCCGCAAAATGACGGGCATGGATGCCGGTGCGCTCGACGATCCATTCATCCGAGGTTTCGATGCCATCGGCTGCCAGCTGGGCGGCCAGTTCTGCATTGCTCAAGCGCCGGGGCGGCAAATAGCTGCCGGTGCCGATGATGCGGGCGAAGCGTGCAGCCGAGGGCACAGAAGCAGAAGCGAGGGTATTCGTGGCGCTGGGGATGATGGTCATGCAGCTTGGGCGACCGAGGCCGCCTTGTCTCCTGAGTCGCCAGCTCTGCTGCCCACAACGTCGGCATCAGGGCCGGGCGCGGCTTGCAGGGTGGCAATGATTCGGTCGTGAACCCGGTCGAGCAGCCGGTTGCGGGCGGCATCATACGCCCGGTTCAAAGCGGTCTCGAAGGCGAAGGCGTCGGCTGAGCCGTGGCTCTTGAAGACCAGCCCACGCAAACCCAGCAGGGCCGCGCCATTGAAACGGCGGTGGTCCACCCGGCCCTTGAAGCGCTTGAGCACGGGCATGGCCAGGGCCGCAGCAGCCTTGCTGAGCCAGCTGCGACCGAACTCCTCACGGATGATGGTGATGATCATGGTGGCCAGGCCTTCGGCCGTCTTGAGGGCCACATTGCCGACGAAACCGTCGCAGACCACCAGGTCGACCGTGCCCTTGAAAATGTCATTGCCTTCCACATTGCCGTAGAAGTTCAGCTGACCGGCCGCCGCCGATGCGCGCAGCAACTCGCCGGCTCGCTTGATGGTCTCGCTGCCCTTGATGACTTCTTCGCCGATATTGAGCAGGCCAACACGGGGCTCAGGCTTGCCGTCCACCGCCGCCACCAGGGCGCTACCCATCAGAGCAAACTGCAGCAGATGCTCGGCCGAACAATCCACATTGGCACCGAGGTCCAGCATGGTGGTGTAGCCGCCCAGCTGATTGGGCATGACCGAGGCGATGGCCGGGCGATCAATGCCGTCCAGAGTCTTCAGCAAATAGCGAGACACCGCCATCAGCGCGCCGGTATTGCCGGCCGAGACACAGACGTCGGCCTGCGGCAGGCCACCATCGGCTGACTTCAGCTGATTGATGGCCACACGCATGGACGAGTCCTTCTTGCGGCGCAGAGCCACTTCGACGGGGTCGTCCATGGCCACCACCTCACTGGCTGGCACGATGCGGCAGCGCGGCCACTGCGCAGCTTCTGCCAGCGCTTCGGGCAACCCGACCAGCAACAACTCTGCCTGCGGATGCTTGGCGAGAAAGGCCTGGCAGGCCGGCAAGGTGATCGAGGGGCCATGATCACCCCCCATGCAATCGATGGCCAAGCGCACCACAGCCAAGGGCTGAGCCGGCGGCGAAGGCTGAGTGGGCAGACGGGAATCGACAGAAGACATCACAGCAACCCAGGTGAAGGCCGGACAAGCGAACTCAGCCTGACAGGAAAACTCAGGCCCGGCGGCGCGCACGCGCCCGCCCAGCCGAGTGGATCAAGCCAATATGTCAGGCCATGCGGCACCGAGCAGTCGACAAACACGCCAAACAACAAGGCACGCAGAAAACACAAAAACCCGGCACTGCAACAAGGCACAGGCCGGGAATTCGTGATCACAGCAGATCGTTGGATCAACGCGCCACCCAAAGGCTGGCGCGCCAGTCGGGGTCGATCAGGCGTCAGCCTTGGTCTTCAGGACCTTGCGGCCGCGGTAGAAACCGGTGGGGCTGATGTGGTGACGCAGATGCACTTCGCCGGTGGTCGGCTCGATGGCAGTACCCGGGGTAACCAGGGCATTGTGCGAACGGTGCATGCCACGCTTGGAAGGCGACTTCTTGTTTTGCTGAACGGCCATGAAATTCTCCTAAGGCTCCGGTGATTGAGGCGCTGTGGCCTGGAAACGAGTTGAACCGAAGCGATCAACCCACGCAGACCTGCGACCTGCACACCCCGGGCGCCGCGATTGCTGTGTACACAAGCGTCGCGAGCATCAAGCGCACCATGCGCGAGCGGTTTGCAAGCACGTTGACCAGCACTATGGACTGGCTCGCACTCACGGCACGCTACTTTGATTCTCGGACCGGGGAAAGCCCGCGATTGTAGCACCGATGAAGAAGACACTCAATCCGCTTTCAGCAAGCGAGGCCCCAAATCACTTCTTCTTGAGTGCCGCCAGCGCCGCGAAGGGGTTGGGGCGCTCGGATGCAGCGGCCTCTTGATCGCTCAGCTCGGCCACATCGGCAGGCACATGCAAGGGCTGCGGACATTGCTCATGCCGCGGCACCAAGGGCAGAGACAAGAGCAACTCGTCCTCGACCAATTCCTGCACATCGAGGCTACGCGTCAAGGCCAAGACCTCTTCCTCGCTGTCGATATCGAGCTCGGCCGCTTCCTTTTCGTCGCGCACAAAGCGATAAGAACGCGCCAAGCTCATGGCCTCGCGCACCGGCTGCAGGCAACGTTGGCAAGTCAGACTGATCTCGGCGGAGGCTTCGAGGTGAAGCCAGGTTTGAGGTGTCGACCCACTCTCTTCACGCCGCTCACCCTGAAGCGACCATTGCACAGCCGGCCAGCTGCCGACCGGCGTTTCCGGGGCCGCCGACTCGGCCAAGCGGCTCAGCTGCGCAGCCGGCCACTCCCCTTGCAGAAGGCCCGCGTCGCGAGCAAAGGCCGGGACGTCCAGTTTTCGAGAATCAAATTCATGCGCTTTCATGCCCTCAAGTGTACGAGCCGGACCGCACGCCGACCGACCCTAGCCCCGCCAGTGACACGCAGGGTGCGAAAATCAAAACATGCACACAAGCCCTCCTGCCTTCACACCACCCCGCCAACTGATTCTGGCTTCCACGTCGCGCTACCGTCGCGAACTGCTGGAGCGCCTGCGCCTGCCCTTCGAGCAGCGGTCGCCCGAGGTCGATGAAACCCCTCTGCCCGGCGAAGCCCCGGCGGCCTTGGCAACCCGCCTGTCCCTGGCCAAGGCCCAGGCGGTGGCGCGCCTGCACCCTCAAGCGATCGTGATCGGCTCGGACCAAGTGGCCGACCTGAACGGCGAGTCGATCGGCAAGCCCGGTACCCATGAACGCGCTTGTGAACAACTGCGACGCATGAGCGGGCACCGCATCGTGTTTCAAACCGGTGTGGCGGTCGTCTGCGAGGCCACCGGATTCAGCCAGCAAGACCTGGCCCCCGTGCACGTGGTGTTTCGTGATCTCAATGAAGCCGAGATCGAAAGCTATCTGCGCGCCGAGCAGCCCTATGACTGCGCAGGCAGCGCCAAATCGGAAGGCTTGGGCATCAGCCTGCTTGCCGCCATCGAATCGGATGACCCCACAGCATTGATCGGCCTGCCTCTGATTCGCACCAGCCAGCTGCTGCGCGCGGCCGGCCTGGACCCTTTGCAAGCCCTGTCCGCCGCGGGAGTGAAGGCATGAAAAAAGGTCGCCTCTATCTGGTCCCCAACACCTTGGACTTCGGCGTCGAGGGTGCAGCCGTAGCGCTGCAGGAAGTCTTGCCGCAGCATGTGATCGAAACTGCCGCTCGCCTCGGTTTCTGGGCCGCGGAAAGCGCCAAGACCACCCGAGCCTTTCTAAAGCGAGTTGATGAAGTGGTGCCGCTCGCCCAAGCACTGCAAAGCATGGAGATCAAGGAGTTGCCGCGCCCACCCAAGGGCCGTGGCGGCGACCTGGTCAACCAGAACCAAGCCTGGCAAGCCTTGTTGGCCCCGGCCCTGGCCGGCCACGATATGGGCTTGATTTCCGAGGCTGGCCTGCCGGCCGTGGCCGACCCGGGCGCCTTGCTGGTTGCCGCAGCCCACGATGCCGATATCGAGGTGCTGCCACTGAGTGGCCCCAGCGCTTTGCTGATGGCTCTGTCGGCCAGCGGCCTGAACGGTCAGAGTTTTGCCTTTGTCGGCTACCTGCCCGTGGAAGCCCCCGCCCGCGCCATCCGCATCAAGGAACTGGAGAGCCTTTCCGCGCGCCAACAGCAAACCCAGCTGATGATCGAGACGCCGTATCGCAACACTGCGCTGCTGCAGGCCCTGCTGCTCAATCTGCGCCCGCAAACACGCTTGTCCATCAGCTGCGGCCTGAGCCTGGCGCAAGGCTGGACGCGCAGCGCCACAGTGGCGGACTGGCGCAGCTCGGGCGAAAGCATGCCCGACAAGGTGCCAGCCGTATTTGCCCTGCTCGCCTGACCCGCCCATGAAAAACGCCGCCGAAGCATGCGTATAGGCATGCTTCGACGGCGCAGTCCTTGTGCAGCTCAGGATTCGACTGATTCGGCCGGAGCCTTGGCGCCGAACAAAGCCGCCACCCGCTTCTTGGGCTTGATATTGCTGGACAAGGCACGCGGCGTTGCCGGTGTGCCCTTGTCCCAGGCCGGCGGCTCATCTCGGCTGCTGGCCTCGTAAGGCTTGTCAAAAAATGCATCGCGCGCCGGCGCCGGCGGACGATAGGCCGGCCGCGGCGCGGCCACAGACGCAGCGGCCTCGGCTTGCGGCTCGAATTCGCGGCGCGGGCGAGCCGGGCGCTCAGCACGCTCCCCACGTTCACCTTGACGATCCGAACGCGGACCACGCTCATCTTGAAGCTCGAAGGCTTGCAGGTCCAAGGTGCGCTTGAGCAACTTTTCGATATCACCCACCAGACGCGCATCAGACCGGGTCACCAGGGTCACCGCAACGCCGGAAGCACCCGCCCGGCCAGTACGGCCGATGCGGTGAACGTAGTCTTCGGCGTTGAAAGGCACGTCAAAATTAAACACAGCCGGCAGATCGGCAATATCCAAGCCGCGCGCAGCCACATCGGTGGCCACCAGCAGATCCACTTCACCACGCTTGAAGGCTTCGAGCGACTTCAGACGTTCATCCTGCGATTTGTCGCCATGCAGCGCCGCCGTGCGAAGGCCATCACGCTCGAAAGAACGCGCCAGACGCGCCGCGCCGAGCTTGGAGTTGACGAACACAATGGCTTGGCCGATCTCGCGCTGCTTGAGCACCTGCCGCACCACGGCACGCTTGTCGTCATCGGTCACGCTGTAGAACAGCTGCTCCACATTGGTGGCCGTGGCATTGGGGCGCGCCACCTCGACCAGCACGGGCTCTTGCAGATAGCTTTGCGACAAGCGTTTGATCTCCGGCGAGAACGTGGCGGAGAACAACAAGGTCTGACGGGTCTTGGGCAGGTAGCTGAGGATGCGCTGCAGATCGGGCAGAAAGCCGATGTCCAGCATGCGGTCGGCCTCATCGAGAACCACGTACTCAACCTGGTTCAAGACGCAATTCTTGGCTTCGATGTGATCGAGCAAGCGTCCGGGCGTGGCGATCAACACTTCAACACCGCCCTTGAGCACCAGGGTCTGCGGCTTCATGTCGATGCCGCCGAACACGCAGGTCACACGCAGATTGGTGTGCTTGGCATAGGCCTTGATGTTGTTGGCGACCTGGTCGGCCAACTCCCGCGTGGGCGCCAGCACCAGCGCACGTACCGGATGGCGAGCCGGCGAAGCGCTCGCGTTCTCATGCTTGAGCATGCGCTGCAGCAGAGGAATGGAAAAGGCGGCGGTCTTGCCAGTGCCCGTCTGGGCGGCCCCCATCACATCGCGACCATCCAGCACGATCGGGATCGCTTTGGCCTGGATGGGCGTCATCAAGGCATAGCCGGAATCCGCCACAGCACGCAAAAGCTTGGCGTCGAGCGGCAGCGTGTCGAAGCGAGCAGGCGTGGGATCAGGGATGGCGGTTTCGATGATTTGGGGTTCGGTCATTCCCAGATTATCCGACATCCGAGCGCATTACTCGGATTTACCGCCCGTTCGCTGCGGCGAGCGCCCCATCACATCCCCTTTGAACACCAGCCACTTGGGCGTACGAAAACGGACGATGCGCCAGTACAGCGCCACATAGGTCACGCCGAAAACCAGCATGCACGCAGCCAGCATCAGGGTGGAATCCCAGAACAACAGCGCCGGCACCAGGGACGACACACACAACATCCACAGATAGGGCGCCGTCATGGAATTGCGACGCGTCATCGCACGCGCATCCCGAGCGCCAACGGCCCAGCGCATCAGGCGGCGATAGATCAGCGAATGCAAATGGATGCCGTCCGGCAGGCCCGGGGGGGTGGCCCGGATGAAGCGGCGTCGATAAATAGAGAACACCGTCTCAAAGACTGGGTAGACACAGACCATCAAGGGAAACAAGGGAGAAACCTGGCTGTGACGTGCGATCAGCAGTATGCCCACCTCAGCCAGCAAGAAGCCCATGAAATAAGCACCACCGTCACCGAGAAAAATCAGGCCGGCTGGAAAATTCCAGACAAAGAAACCCAGAACAGCCCCGATGCCCGCCAAGGCCCACAAAGCCAGCTCAGGGTCTCCCACTTGGTAGGCCACATAGGCAAATGTCAACAGCATCAAACTGACGCACATCGACGACAGTCCATTGAAGCCGTCGATGATGTTGATGGCATTGGCCACGCCGGCCACGGTGAAAACCGTAGCCACCAGCGCGCCGAGGGTGCTGCTGACGATCCAGTCAAGGCCTGGCACATCGGTATGGCTGATGCGGGCTTCCAAAAGCCAAAAGGCCAAGCCCGCAGACACAGCCGTTGCGAGCAAACGCTTGGCCGGCGACACACTCTTGGTGACATCTTCGATCAAACCCGCGGCGAAAGCGGGCAAGCCACAGAGCAGCAAGAGCAAACCCAGGCGGGCATCCGACTCACTGCCCACCTTCCAGGTCAACAGTGCCAAGACAGCCATGCCCAAGAAGATGCCGACACCACCAATACGCGGCACCGGTCGTGCGTGAAATTTCTGGGGGCCACTCAAGTCCGTATCGGCTGAGAAGTGCCCATGCGTACGGGCCGATCGAATGACCAAGAGCGTGATCAGGCAGGAGATGAAAAATGGGACAAACAGATGCGACATGGGAACAAGTGTAGCGAGGGTCTTCCCAGCAACGCCCCCTGCGAGGGCAGCCGGAACGCAACAGTGCTACCGCTAGAATGCGCGCCAACCCCGCCTTCGGCCACCTTGCGAAGGCCTGCCAACCAACGTCTGTGAGAGCTCATGACATTCAGCGCAATTTGGAGCCGGCACTCAAGGAGCTTCTCTGCTTTGACCCCGAATATGAGCACCCTTCACTTACTGCCAACATGCGACAGCCGGGCGGCCCGGTTCACCACAATTGCCGCTCTGATTCTTGGCTTGGCGTCGCAGAACGCGGTCGCCATCGATGCGCAACAAGCCGCACAAACGCAAGAAGATGGCGCACCGGTTCGACTTAGGGCCGACGCTCGCAGTGAGCGCGAAGAACCCTCGACGGCGCCGACCTTGGTGGCCAAGCCCGCGCCTTACGTACCCAGTGAATTCGAGCGTTACGTGCAGCGCGCCGTGACAGGTGAGGTCACCGGCGATCCTGAACGTGATTTCAAGATCCGTCGCTTCGGCGCCGAATTGATGGAACCTGGCAAACGCACGGGGTTGGCCAACGAATCCAACGGCCAGATTCCGTCGGACTATGTGATCAGCGTCGGAGATGAAATCCAACTCACCTTGTGGGGGTCCGTTGACGCGGACTTGCGTCTGACCGTAGACCGCAGCGGGCGAATCACCATTCCACGCGTCGGACCTGTGCTGGTCGCAGGACGTCGTTACGCTGACCTGACCTCGGCCATAGACCAACGTGTCGGACAAGTGTTTAGAAACTACAAGGTGTCGGCCTCCTTGGGTCGCCTGCGTAGCATCCGGATCTACGTCACGGGCTTCACGACTCGACCAGGCGCCTATACGGTCAGCAGCCTGTCGACCTTGGTCAATGCCTTGATGCAAGCCGGAGGCCCCTCGTCCGCTGGAAGTTTCCGCAGCATCGAGCTGCGACGCGCCGGCAAGGCCATCAGCAACTTCGACTTTTACCAACTGCTCCTCAAGGGCGACAAGAGTGCCGACTTCGTCCTGCAGGCTGAAGACGTCATTCACATCGGGCCCGTCGGCAGCCAGGTCGCGCTGGTGGGCAGCGTCAACCGGCCCGCAATCTTTGAACTCAAAGCGCAGGAAACGCTGGACGATGTGCTGAAGATGGCCGGCGGATTTACAGCCGTGGCGGACCGCAGCCGCTTGACCGTGGAGCACCTCGATACACGCAACGACGCTCGCATCAGTGAGCTGGCTTTGCCTCAAAGTGCCAAGTTGCAGCCGCGTAGCGGTGATCTGCTGCGCGCATTCAGCGCAGTCGACGTCACCTTGCCGCAACACAAGCAGAGCAAACGGGTCAAAGTGGAGGGCGAAGTCCAGCGCCCTGGCGAATTCATCTTGCCCGCCAACAGCAGCATTGCTGACGCGATCAAGGCTGCGGGAGGATTGACCTCTGCGGCTTACCTCTATGGTGCTGACTTCAGCCGTGAGAGCGTTCGTATTGCTCAGCAAGAAAACTATGAGCGGGCCCTGCGGGACCTGGAGACCGAGTTCACCCGCGCGACCACCACCCAGAAAGCGGTCAGCGCTGATGAAGCGGCGGCTCAGGCCAGCCGCTCGCAAGGATCGACGAAGCTGATTGAGCGCCTGCGCGCGGTCAGGCCGACCGGCCGAATCGTGCTGCAACTGAACCCCAAGACCAGCAGTTTGCCGGACCTGGCTCTGGAGGACGGTGATCGACTGATGATTCCGGCTCGGCCGACAACGGTTGGCGTGTTCGGCAGCGTGTTCAATGGCGGCAGCTATTTGCTGCGCGATGACGCCAGCATCGAAGATGTCTTGCGTTTGGCTGGCGGCCCGACCCGCGGCGCGGATGCTTCGAGTGCCTTCGTGGTTCGCGCCAACGGCAGCGTGATCAGCGCTCGCCAGAACAGTGGCGGCTGGCTCAGTTTTGGCGCTGGTTTCAGCAGCATCCCAGCACTTCCAGGCGATACCGTCTTCGTGCCGGAAGAATTGAACAAGACCACCTTCATCCAAGAAGCGAAAGAGTGGACGCAGATCCTCTATCAATTCGGCTTGGGCGCTGCGGCTCTGAAGACCATCAAGAACTAAGACCTGGCGACCGCACTGGACATTCGACGTGACAGACACATACAACAACGGTCCCGATCAAGCATCAGCCGCAGAAGGTGCCAGCCTCATTCAGCATGTGGCGGTGCTTTTGCCACACTGGAAAGCCATAGCGGCAAGTGCAATGCTCTCAGGGCTGATCGGCTTGGGTGTGAGCTTCATCATCCCCCCGACTTTCACTGCGCGCACAAGCTTTCTGAGCCCACAGACACAGCAAAACTCGGCAGCATCGGCCTTGGCTTCTCTGGGTGCGCTGTCCGGGCTGGCAGGCGCGGCGGCTGGGATCAAAAGCCCAGCAGACCAGTACATCGCCTTGTTGCTGAGCGAGCGAATCTCCAATCGGATCATCGAACGCTTCGATCTGGTGGCCGTGTACGAGTCGAAGTTCAAAGTGGACGCTCGCCGTGAACTTGCGAAGAATGTGCGCGTAGGTGCAGGCAAGAAAGACAATTTGCTGGCGGTCGAAGTAGACGACCACGACCCGAAGCGAGCCGCCGAAATGGCCAATGCCTATGTGCAGGAGTTGAAGGCCCTGACCAATGGCCTGGCCATGACCGAAGCGCAGCAAAGACGCGCCTTTTTTGAACAGCAACTGGCGCAGTCACGGGACAAGCTATCCCGCGCCCAGATCGCGCTGCAAAAGTCCGGCATCAACCCCGGCCTGATGAAAAGCGAACCCAAGGCAGCTGCAGAGGCCTACTCACGCCTCAAGGCAGACATCGCTGGAACGGAGATTCGTCTGATCTCGATGAAGGGTCGCCTCGCCGATGGCGCGCCCGAAATTCGCCAGCTCGAATCGACTTTGGCCGCGCAGAAGTCCCAACTCGCCAAGCTTGAGAAACCACTCGAGAACGTGGGCTCGGAAGACTACGTCAGCGCTTACCGCGAGTTCAAGTACCAAGAAGCCTTGTTCGACATCTTCTCGCGCCAATTTGAAGTGGCCAAAGTGGATGAGAGCCGGGAAGGCACCTTGATTCAGGTCATTGATGAAGCCAGCCCACCGGAACGCAAGAGCAAGCCCAAACGCTTGTTCATCGCGGCCGGCGGCGCCGGACTCGGGCTCGTGTTGAGCTGTTTCTGGCTGTGGCGTCGGCAGATGCGCCGGGGCGCCGCATCACTCATTCGCTGATCGTGGAGTCCGCCGGCTGACAGGCTTGGAGAGTTCCAAGCCAGCCGGCGCTCGTCACCTCAACACCTGAGCGACGCGACTTTATTTAGCATCTAAGGCTTCAGCCCTGATTGGGCGAGCGTGTGGTTCGAGCTTGGGCATTTCAATTCATCCCAGATGAATTGCAGCCAGCAAGATCAACGAGCAATATAGGAAGGAAGTTCATGAAAGTCCTCATCACCGGCGGCGCCGGTTTCATCGGTTCGTGGTTGGTTGAATCGCTCCTGAAGGCAGGCCATGACATCACGGTGATCGACAATCTGAGCCCACAAATCCATGGCGCCTTGCCGCGCCCGGACGCTGCATGGCTGCAGGATGGAAGTGAGGTCAAGTTCATCCGCGCTGACATTCGCAACTCGGCCGCGATGGACGAGGCACTGGCTCAGGTGGAAGCGGTGGTGCATCTGGCCGCTGAGACCGGAACCGGTCAGTCCATGTATCAGATCGCCCATTACTACGACGTGAATCAACAGGCAACCGCTGCCCTGTTTGAGGCCATCGCCACCCGACATCGACAGGTCAAACGAGTTGTGCTGGCCTCGAGTCGGTCGATCTACGGCGAAGGTGCCTATGAGCTCGACGGACAACTGCATGTCCCCAACTCGCGCAACGTGGACAGGCTCAAGCGCGGCGAGTTCGAGCCGGTCGGCCCCAAAGGGCAAACGCTCAAACTGATCGCAACGCCCGAGCATTCCACCCCGGCGCCTGCGTCGGTCTATGCAGCCACCAAGCTGGCCAATGAATCCTTGGGACGCGTCTTCTCTGAGGCCTACGGCACCCAGGTTTTGGCACTTCGCTTCCAGAATGTGTACGGGGAGCGCCAATCCCTTCGCAACCCCTACACCGGCATCCTGTCCATCTTCTCGAATCGGATGCGACAAGGCTTGCCCATCAACATCTTTGAAGATGGACTGGAAAGCCGGGACTTCGTGCATGTCAGTGACGTGGTGCGGGCCATCACACTCGGCCTTGAAAAAGACTTGGGCGGCTTCCACGCACTCAATGTCGGTGCGGGCGTGCCGACCACCGTGATGGAGATGGCGCAAGCCCTGGGTCGGCTGCTGAAATCCAGCTCAAGCTTGCAGACCAGCGGTGACTTCCGGGCTGGCGACATCCGACATTGCTATGCGGACTTGAGCAAGGCGCGTGAAGTACTGGGCTTCGAGCCCTTGGTCACGACTGAGCAAGGGCTGAGTCGTTTCTGCGAGTGGGTGCAGACCCAGGCAGTGCTGGAAGACCGTTCGGCTCAAGCCATGGCTGAGCTCACCAAGCTGGGTCTGGGCAACAGCAAGGGCTGAAACCGGCTGCGGCAAGGGCACCCCTGCGTGCCCACCGGCAAAGCCAGCGGAAGATGATGAAGCAGACACTGAAAAACTGGCTGAGGGCCCTACTCTACCGCCCCAAATCCGTGCAGATGGGCCCGGGCTCCATGGTCCGCTGGCCGCGCTGGTTTCACAACGGTCAGCGCATACGCATGGGGCGCAGTTGCACCATTGGTCGGCACTGCGTCTTCCATCCGTTGAAGGCCTATGGGCCAACGCCACTGGCGGGCGAGATCATCCTCGGGGACGAGGTCTACATCGGCGGCTATTGCCAATTACATGCCATGCAGACCTTGCGCATAGGCAGCGGCTGTGTGCTCAGCGAGCATGTCTATATTTCGGACATCGCCCACGGCCTGGACCCTGCCGGACCGGCCATCATGGCGCAGCCGCTTGAATCTCGGGGGCCTGTCACCCTGGGCGAGCGTGTCTTTGTCGGCTATGGCAGCTCCATCCTTCCGGGCGTGGCCCTGGGCGACCATTGCGTGGTGGGCACCCGGTCCGTGGTGACCCGCAGCTTTCCCGCCTACTCCATGGTGGCCGGCATACCTGCCCGGTTGATCAAGACCTACAACCCCGCGACCGGGCAGTGGGAAGCCGCAGCAGCGGCAGCGGAGCCAAGCCATGGCACGAAGTGAGCGGCAGCGCCGGGCTGACTCGAACAGGTTGAGTCCGTGACCGAGGTGGTTCGGCGCTGGGCCTCGAACTCGGCCATGAACGTGATCGGCGGCCTGAGTGCGGCCGCCTTCAACCTCCTCGTGCCCGGCATCATTTCTCGGCACCTGCCTACGGAGCAGTTCGCGGTCTGGAGCCTGTCGCTGCAGATCGTGGCCTATGTCAATCTGCTCGGGCTCGGACTGCAGACCGCCGCGGCACGCTTCATCGCCCAGGCCCATGAACGCCAAGACAGCCGGAGGCTGCAGCAAACCGTGCGCGCCTGCCAGACCATCAGCCGTTTCACGGCCGGCTTGGGCCTTCTGCTCGCTCTGGCTCTGGCCCTGCTCTATCCGCAGGCCTTTCCCGATCTGCCGCCCGGTCTGGTTGGTGACTTCCAGTGGGCGGTGTTTTTCGTCGGAGCATCCTCAGCGCTGCAACTGCTGGCCATGGTTCCGATGGGTGTCTATCAAGGACTGCACAGCAATCGCTCCTTCGTCTCGGTCCAGATTCTGGTGCGAGCTCTCACTCTGATCCTGATCGCCATCGGAGCCCGGGCCAGCTTCGGACTGCTCGCCCTGACCGCCCTGTTTTCGCTCGGCAACCTGCTGTTGCCCCTGCTCCTGGCACTGCGCCTGACGCGTCAGTTCGATTGGGTGCGGGGCTTGGCCTCCGTGAAGCTGGACCGGGCCTTGCTGCGCGAACTGCTCAGCTACTGTGGCACCCTCTCGGTCTGGAGCATCTCCATGCTGCTGGTGAACTCGGTCGGCACTTTGGTGGTCGGACGAATTGCCTTTCACATGACCGGTGCCTATTCGATCGCTCTGGTTGCGGCCACCGTGTTGGCCGGCCTGCTGGGCGCGCTGCTGGCGCCCCTGCTGACCACGGCTGCGGCCATGCATTCGCAAGAGTCTCAGCGCGCTGGCCTGCCCGCGCTGTTGAACCGCGCGACGGTGTTCTCCAGTGTGCTGCTGCACGGCCTCTTCCTTTGCACCCTGCTGTTTCATGGCTGGGTACTGCAGCGATGGGTAGGCGCCAGCTACGGTGCTCAGGCCGGCGATCTGCTGCTGATCCTGGTTGGCGCACACTGCCTGCGCAATATGGCCGCGCCCTATGCTCTGATGCTGCTGGCCACCGGCCTGAACCGACGCGCGCTGTGGACCGGCGTTGCCGAGGGCCTGGCCAATCTACTGGCCACGCTGGCGCTCGGCCTGTGGCTGGGCGTGAGCGGTGTCGCGCTCGGCACGCTCGTGGGTGCCGTGGTCGGCATCCTCGGCAGCCTGCTCTTGAATGCGCGCAAGACCGAGGAATTGACACCAAGGCCCGGCACTTTCACTTTCCAGGGCTTTGTCGCCCCGGCTCTCGCCTTCCTTCCCCTGCACCTGGCTGCGGCCTGGTACGCCGGCTTGATTAAACTCTGACCCCGCAGCCCGCGAGCTCCCTCACCGACTTCACGCCCCAGCGGGTCTCAATGCCCCGTGCCGCCCAACCAAGCCATGACGCCAATCGCCCCGACTCTTCCATTCATTGGCATCGTGACCGTGCTGTTCAACAGCGACGACTTGCTGGACGACTTCTTCAAGAGCCTCGCCAGCCAGACCTTCAAGAATTTCCGCCTGTATGTGCTGGACAACAGCGCCAGCGACAGCGGCTCGGAGATCGCCCGCAGGCTGGCTCTGCAACACGGCATCGTTGCCAAAGTCGTTTTCAACAATGCCAACCTCGGCGTGGCCAAGGGCAACAACCAGGGCATCGCGCTGGCTCTGGCGGATGGCTGCAGCCATGTGCTGCTGGCCAACAACGACACCGAGTTCGGCAGTCAGACCTTGGCCGAGCTGATCGGCGCGCTGGATGGAAAGAGCGAACTCGCCGCCACCGCCAAGATCATGTATCACGACGCGCCGGAAACACTCTGGTACGGCGGCGGGCGGATCACGCCCTGGACCCTGCTGACGCCTCACTACGGTATCGACACCATCGACCGGGGCCAGTTCGACCAGCAAGAGCATGTCGGCTATGCGCCCACTTGTTTCATGTTGATTGATGCGAGTGTCTTCAGCAGCGTCGGCATGATGGATGAGCAGTACTTTGTCTACTACGACGACACCGACTTCATCTGGCGCATGGGCCGCCAAGGCATCCGCATTCGCTTCGTCGCCAGCGCCGTGGTGCTGCACAAGGTCAGCTCGTCGACCGGCGGAGGCCATTCCCCCTTCAGCGTCTACTACACCAATCGAAACCGGGTCTATTTCATCCGCAAGAACCTCCAGGGTTTGCGACGAATGGTGGCCCTGGGCTATTTCTTGCTGACCCGCATTCCCCGCCTCGGTACGCTGGCACCGTCGCTGGCGCGACGTGGCTGGCGCGGCCTGGCCGACGGCTTCCGAATGGTCCCTCCACCGCTTCGATGACCGAGCCATGGTTCAAACCCAATCGCTCGCCGTTGTTCCTCGCTCATCCGCACTGCCTGAGTTTCTCAAGCTTTTGCTGCTGATCGCCATTCCGGCTCCGCTGCTGGCCTATTTCTCCTGGGCGTCTTCCTATTCGGTCGGTGTCATGCTGAGTTGCATCGGCCTCCTGGTCTATGGCGCCACCGCCATGCGCGGCAGGCGAAGCCCTCTGCCCGCGGCCCTGCCCGGCTTGCTCTGCGGCCTTGCCGTGATTGCCCTGCACCTGCTCATTTCTTCCTTTCTGGGGCCGGTGGATTGGGGCCGCGGCCTGGGTTCGCTGGTGATGCTGGCCATCTTCGTCGCCGGTGCCCTGGTGCTGAAGCAGGCTCTGCTGTGTCTAGCCCCGCAAGACCTGCTCAAGGGCGCTCGTTATGGCCTCTATGGGCTCGCCTTCATTTCACTGCTGGGCATTCTGGACTGGCTGCAACCTGACAAAGCAACCTGGCCGAAGTCGCTGTTCCCATTCTCCGAGCCTTCGCATCTGGCGCTGTTCCTCGCCCCCATTCTGATCTTCAACTGCATCACCGCCCAGCCTCGAGCTCGCCTGCTGATCCTGGCCGCGGCATTGACGGCAACGGCCATCCTCCAGAATGTGACCCTGGCCACCATCTGCCTGATGACAGCCGTGCTATGCCTGAGTCCCCGCTATTTGCTGCTGCTGGCCGTGACCGTGGTGCCTGCCGTGCTGCTGCTAGACCTTGAGTACTACCTGGTGCGTCTGGATTTCAGTGGTGAGTCAGACAATTTGACCAATCTGGTGTTTTTCCAGGGCTGGCAATTGATTCTTGAAGCACTGGAACGCAGCCATGGTTTCGGGCTGGGTTTTCAACAGTTGGGCGTATTCGGCACCGATTCGGATGCGGCAGAACTGATTCGATTCATCATGGGTGAATACCTCAATCTGCTGGATGGCGGTTTCAATCTTGCCAAGTTCATCGGCGAGTTTGGTGTCTTCGGAATGATGCTGCTGGCGGCCTTCCTGTATCAACTCGGCGTGGCCATCAAATTGCTGCGGAGAACGGCGACACGGGGCCAAGCGATTCCGCTCTCGCATGTGTTCGCCGCCAGCTGCATGATGGGCTACACCGTGGAGTTGTTTCTGCGAGGGGTTGGGTATTTCTCGCCCAGCGGACTGTTGCTCTTGAGTGCTGCGCTGATTTGGCTGGACCGAAAGCCCAACTCAGCGAGCACCGTCGCACGGCCGCCATGTCCTACGGGCATCTCACAGCAAGCCCGTTGAACCCCTTGTTCAGTCGACCCATGAACTGACAGGCGCCCGCTCACAACAAACCATCAAGCCGGCCCTGCCGGCTGACGCGGCCAGGCACCGAGGCCACACCAATCAACACCCCGCCGCAAGCTTCGCCCAGCGGCTCCGCCTACGGCAGCACTCTTCTGACATGACTTCACTCGAATTTGATGATGTGATCTACAGCCTGCAACGATTTGGAGGCGCAAGTTCCTACTGGAGCGAAGTCACCAGCCGGGTCGTCCGTGATCGTCGCTTCCAGGTACGCCGTGGCCAGCCTCCGGCCATCAGCCGCTTGCTTCCCAGCCTGACTCAAGCCGACGTCTTCCATTCATCGCATTTCAGGGTTCCGCTGCGACGGAGTCGCACACGGGTGATATCCACCGTGCATGACATGAACTTTGAACTCGGCTTCGTCAAGTCTGGCATCGGCGCGGTCTTCAATACGCAGGAGCGCCGACGTTCCTACTTCACATCCGATGCCCTGATCTGCATTTCGGAAAGCACGCGAACCGAACTCCTGTCGGTCTATCCGCAGTTGCAAGGCCGTTGCGAAATTCGAGTGATTCATCATGGCCTGAGTCGACTGCCAGGCGGCGGCGTACTACCCGAACCAGTGAGCCCTCAGCCGGGCTACGTGCTCTTTGTGGGCGGACGAGGCGGCTACAAGAGATTCCAAGATGCCTTACATGGCTTCATGTTGTCTCAGCTTCACCGCCAAGGATTCCAACTGATTTGCACCGGCCAGGCATTCACCGAAACCGAACAGGCCGAGATCCAGAGCCTGGGACTCGCAACACATGTGCAGGCGGTTGGCAATGTCGCGCCTGCAACTCTCGCCGCACTCTATCGCCAGGCTCATTGCTTGCTGTATCCGTCCATCCATGAAGGCTTCGGATTGCCACTGATCGAGGCCATGGACTGCGCTTGCCCGGTGGTTTGTTGCAACATTTCCTGCATGCCGGAGATCGCCGGCGATGCCGCCCTGCTGGTAGCGGCCGAGGCGCCGGATGCAATCGCCAAAGCCTTGAACCAGCTGCTGGAGCCCGAGGTCCGAACCAGCAAGATCGCTCAGGGCCTGACTCGGTCCGCGCAGTTTTCCTGGGACACCTCCGCCGAGCGTCATATGAAGCTCTATCTGGGCGAAGCTGACTGAACCGTACACCATGCCCGCATTGATTTCCCTGCTTAAAGCCGATTTGCTGCGTCTGCAGGCCCCGTCCGACACAGAGCCCGGTCGCTTGCGCTTGCTCCGATCCGCCTTCAACCCCCGCTTTGCGCCGGTGCTGCTGATCCGATTGGCACATGCCTGCAGCCACGTCTGGGTTCTGCGTCCGCTGGCCCATGTATTCACTTGGCTCAATGTGCTGGCATTCGGCATCGAGTGCACGCCGCGTTGCGAGATCGGCCCGGGACTGCTGATTCCACACTCGAGCGGGACTGTCATTGGCGCGTCTCGCATCGGCTGCCATGCCACCATCTTCCAGGGCGTCACCTTGGGCGCTATCGAAGTCGACCTGATCTACGACCCGAGCACCCGGCCCGTGCTGGAGGATCATGTGACTGTAGGTGCAGGTGCCAAGGTGCTGGGCCACGTTCGGCTCGGCAAGGGCGCCAAGGTCGGCGCCAATGCGGTGGTGCTGCAATCGGTGCCGGCTGGCCATGTAGCGGTCGGCGTGCCCGCTCGGGTACTGGATCAAGGCCCTAAGCCATGAACGCGATGAACTTGAAACAATCCCGGATTCTGCTGATCGCGCCTTACTTCTTCGGCTACGAGCTGGAAATCCAACGGGAACTTGAGCAGGCCGGCGCCGTGGTCGACTTCCTTCCCGACCGCCCCTACAACTCATCCCTTATGAAGGCGGTAACCCGCTGGAAGCGCGAGCTGGTTCTTGGCCACGCCGACCGCTTTTACCGCTCGGCACTGGAAAAACTCGGACGCAGCAGCTACTCACATATCCTGGTGATCCAGGGCGAAGGCGTCTCTCCGACCTTGCTCAAGCACTTGCGAAGCAGTTATCCGGCTGCCCAGCTGGGCTTGTACATGTGGGACTCATTCCGCAACAAGCGCGCACTGATCCCCAACCTTCCGCATTTCGACTACTGCCTCAGCTTTGATCCTGACGATGCGCGGCAGCATGGCATGCAGTTCCGCCCCCTGTTCTTCACTCGCGGCTTTGAAGGTGGGGCAGCGACGCCTGCGCGCTATGACATCAGCTTCATCGGTACTGCGCATTCGGACCGATACCGCATCGTGCACGAACTGCAAGCCGCCTTACCGGCACAGACGCGCGGCTACTGGTACCTGTTCCTGCAGGCGCCTTGGATGTTCTGGTACCACAAGCTCAGCAACCCGGCCTTCGCAGGCGCACGGCTGGGCGATTTTCACTATCAGTCGCTGGGAAAAGAAGTGGTGCACCGCACTTTCCAGGAGTCGCGGGCCATTCTGGACATCGAGCATCCCGCGCAGAACGGCCTGACCATGCGCAGCTTCGAAGCCTTGGGGGCACGCAAGAAGCTACTCACCACCAATGCCCGGATCGCCGACTACGACTTCTACGACCCCAGAAACATTCAGATCATCAGCCGCGAGGGCCGCACGCGGATCCCGGACGATTTCTTCAGCAGCGGCTATGCTGAACTGCCCGCCGAGCTGTACGAAAAGTACTCGCTGCGCGGCTGGCTGCGCGACACCATGCGCATCGCAACGGCCACGCCGGCCACGACTGGGGCCGACTGAGCCGGGCGTCCAGCCGAATTCAGCCGAAGCGAATCAGCCAGGCTCGGAAGTCTTGCGCCAGACCCGGCGATTCACAAAGTCGGTATAGCTCAGAATGATGCGCAAAACCTTGTCGGACACATTGTCAGCCGCATAGTCGGCCACCATGTCCAGGCTGCGCTTGGAACCGCGCGGCTGGTCCTCCAGCACGCGCAAAGCGTCAAGCACACGTTCCGGATTCAGCCCGACCATCATCACCGCCGCCTCCTCGAATCCTTCCGGTCGCTCATGCACTTCGCGGAGGTTCAGGGCCGGAAAATTCAGGATGGACGCCTCCTCGGTGATGGTGCCGCTGTCCGAGAGCACGGCCCGGGCTTCCAGTTGCAGCCGGATGTAGTCGGGAAAGCCAAAAGGCTTCATGAACTGCAAGAGGGGATGCATGGGGGTCTGGTTCGCCAGGGCCTCTATGCGCTTGCGAGTGCGCGGATGGGTGGACACCACCAAGGGAAGCCCCTTGGCTTCGGCCAGCCGATTGAACAAAGCCAGCAAGCGCTGCAGTTCCCGGGGAGAGTCCACGTTCTCCTCGCGGTGCGCGCTGAGCAGGAAATACTCGCCAGTTTTCAAGCCGAGACGTTCCAGCACCGTCGAAGCAGCAATCGCCGGCTGATAGTGTTGCAACACTTCGCGCAAGGGGCTGCCGGTACAGATCACCTGGTCGGGCGGCAGGTTCTCGCGCAGCAGATAGTCGCGGGCGATCTGGCTGTAGGTCAAATTGATGTCGGCGATGTGATCAACGATGCGCCGGTTGATCTCTTCGGGCACGCGGAAGTCGAAGCAGCGATTGCCCGCTTCCATATGGAAGATCGGGATCTTGCGCCGCTTGGCTGCGATCGCGGCCAGGCTGCTGTTGGTGTCCCCCAGGATCAAGATCGCATCAGGCGCTTCACTGGCCAGGACGACATCGATGTTCATGATCACGCGGGCCATGGTTTCGGCCGGCGTGGCGCCCGCAGCCGCCAGGAAATGATCGGGCCTGCGAATCGCCAATTCCTGGAAAAAGACTTCGTTGAGTTCGAAATCGAAGTTCTGACCTGTGTGAACCAGCACATGCTGGCAGTAGCGGTCCAGCTTGTCGATCACGCGGGACAAACGGATGATCTCCGGCCGGGTTCCCACCACGGTCATCACCTTAAGCATCGTGGCGCACCCCAAACAGGCCCAGCTGCTGCAGCAGTTGCTGGACTTCGGGCACGCTCAGGCGCCGGGTGTTGTGAGATGAATAGTCGTCAAAAGCTGACATGCCAGTCTGGCCCTCGACGAAGTACTTGTTGTAGTTCAGGTCGCGCGAGTCAGCGGGAATCCTGAAGTAACTGCCCAGGTCCTCGGCGCGCGCCATTTCCTCGCGCGACACCAGGGTCTCGTACAGCTTCTCGCCATGCCGGGTACCGATGATCTTGATCTCATGACCGGGACTGATCCACTGGCGCATGGCCTCGGCCAGATCGCCAACGGTGGAGGCCGGCGCCTTCTGCACAAAGATGTCGCCGGGCCGGGCATGCTCAAAGGCATACAGGACCAGATCGACCGAATCGGCCAGCGACATCAGGAAGCGCGTCATCGACGGGTCGGTCAGGGTCAGCGGCAGACCTTCGCGCAGCTGCTTCAGAAACAATGGAATCACCGAACCATTGGAAGCCATCACATTGCCATAGCGGGTGGCCGACAGAATGGTCTTGCTGGGGTCGCATAGGCGCGCCTTGGCGACCATCACCTTCTCCATCATGGCCTTGGACATGCCCATGGCATTGATGGGATAAACGGCCTTGTCGGTCGACAAGACCACCACCCGCTTGACGCCCTGGTTCATGGCGGCGCGCATCACATTCTCAGCGCCCAACACATTGGTCTTGACCGCCTCCATGGGATAGAACTCGCAAGACGGCACCTGTTTCAAGGCCGCCGCATGGAAGACATAGTCGACCCCATTGAGCGCATCGTGGATGCTGTCGTAGTCGCGCACATCACCGATGTAGTACTTGACCTTGTCGCTGTTCAGCGCGACCCGCATGTCCTCCTGCTTCTTCTCGTCTCGGCTGAAGACTCGAATCTCCGCCAGGTTCGATTGCAGGAAGCGGCTCAGCACGGCATTGCCGAAGCTCCCGGTTCCGCCGGTGATCAACAAGACCTTGTCTTCAAACATCGTGCGCTGCTTTGAGTCGTTAGGTGGCTGAGCCTCAGCCGAATTCACGCATTTCAGCCAGCATCTCGGTCCAAGCCGGTGCGGCATAGCCGGTGGCGGCGAGGAACTTGCTAGCGTCCAACGAGCGATCGAGATGCACCTGGTCGTCAGGCTTGATCTCGATGGCATGGCCATAGACCGTCGCCAGCAGGCCCAGCAACTCGTACTTGCTGAGGCTGGAACTGGCAACATGATAAAGGCCGCTCAGCTCCGGATTGGGCAAGACGTGGCGTTCAATCAGCTTGGCCAGCTCCAGGGTGCTGAGGCCGGAAAAACGGGCGCGGCGATAGCCCTTGACCGCCTGCTTCTGGCTCAGGAACCAGGCCAGCAGACCGTGGCAAGAATCCAGCTCTGGGCCGATGATGGAGGTGCGCAGTGTCAGGGCATGCGGCGCCACCACTTCTCCCATCAGCTTGCTGCGCCCATAGACATCCTCGGCATCGGCGGCATCGCCTTCCCTGTAATTGCCCCCGCGACCGGAAAACACGCAGTCGGTGCTGATGTGGATCAGGCGCGCACCGACCAGGCCGCAGATGGCGCTCAGGCGATGCGGCAACATAGCATTCACCGGCAAGGCGATCAGCGGATCCTGAGCATCAGCCAGCTGCTTGACCAAGCCGATGCAATTGATCACCCAGGTCGGTCGGACCTGAGCAAACAATCGGTGCAGCTCGTCCGGATTGTCGGCATTGACACCGGCCAGCAACTGCGCCGTCGGTGCCAGCGCTTGCAGGCGCCGGGCCGCGGAGGCTTGCCGGGTGCTGCCAAACACCTGGATGCCAGGGTCACGAGCGAACCAGCGCAGGACCGTGTGGCCCAGCATGCCGCTGGCACCCAGGATCAGCAAACGCGGCGGTATCGAGCTCACAAGAGACTGCAGAACGGTGGCCATGGATCGAGGCAGGAAAAAGAGTGTGAAACCGCGGCCGGCACCGGCCGGCCGTGTCGCCGGGTCCAGGCCCGGAGGACATCCATCAGGGTTGGCTGGCGCGGGTGGCGCCCTTGAGCCGGAAAAAGCTGCGGCGCACAAAGCCGACCAGCAACTGCCGCCAGGTGCCCAATTCCAGTGCCAGCGGCGGACACAGGCGCAAGGCCTGAAGAAAACGTTTCAGGGACTGCAGGACTCGCCCCGACTGCGCATGATGCTTGGACGCGATCGCCATGGCGCGAGCCAAAGAGCGCACGGACGCGCCATGGCTGCTCGCTTCACGTCCGGACCAGAAGGCGGTCATCACGCCCACGATTTCTTCGGCGCGCGCCTGAGTGATCACTGCGAAGGAAGCCTGGCCTTCATGGATTCGGTATTCAGCCAGCTGACGCGGCAGGCGGGCAAACGGCCCGCAGCGAACCGCACGCAACCAGAACTCGAAATCAGGAACCTGGCGCAAATGGGTCTGCCAGCCGCCAGCCGATTCGAACACGGAGCGGCGGAAAAAGGCGCCCGGACCCGGCTGGCAGATCAGGTCCACGCACAAGCGCTGCTCGCTGAAATCCTCGGTCTGAACCTCGCGCAGACGCCGCCCCTTGGCATCGATCAGACAGAAGTCGCAATAGACCACCGTGACTTCGGGGCGGGCCTGCAGCAAGTCGACCAGGCTGGTGACTGCACCCGGGCAGAGGCGGTCATCCGAACTGAGGTAGGCCAGGATCTCACCTTTTGCCAGAGACCAGCCGTGATTCAAGGTGGCCGCTTGGCCGGCATTGGCCTGAGTCAGTACGGTCAGGCGCCCCGGATGCTCGGCCTCCAAGCGCCTGGCCACGGCCAGGGAGTCATCATCCGAGCCATCATCGATGACGATGTACTCCAGGCCTGGGTAGTCCTGGGCGAGCACGCTTTCAATCGTGGCGGCGAGAAACTCAGCCTGGTTGTAGACCGGCGTGACGATGCTGACGAGGGGACGTACGTTCATGGAGCGGGGACAGATTCTTTCACGTCACGACGGAATTGGTTCGTCATTGTCACAGCAAGTCCCAGGACCGCGATGAGGGCAAACAAGCGGCCGGCCGTTGACGGCAGCCAGATCAGAGCGAAGGAGGCAAAAACCAGGCCGACCGCGGCCATCTGCCGCCAAGAGGGGACGGTGCGAGAGGGCTTCGGCGCTTGCTGCAAAGCCAGCAGAAACAGGGCAAGCGTGTCCACGACGATGCGCAGCAGCCAGGCCCAGGCCGCGCCCATCAGTCCGTAGCGACCGCACAGCAGCCATAGCGCCAGCAGGAACAAGGGCAATTCAAGGCAATACAGGTAAGCCGTGGCACGGAACCGGCCGGCCGCATGCAGCCAAGTCAAGGGCAGATGGGCCATGCAATTGATCAGGGTGCCAAAGGCAAACAATTGCAGCACCAGGGTGCTGCGCAGTGCGAACTCCCGGCCCAGCCAGGCTGCCAACAAATCATGAGCGAACAAAGCCAGGCCCAGGGTCAAGGGCCACATCCCGTAGAGCAGCAGCCCGAGTGATTGCTGGAACAAGCGCCAAGCCTCTTGGCCTTGTTGGACCATACGTGCAGCAAAGCTGGGCAACAAGACCGCAGTGAGCGCACTCGGCACGATCCAGAGCTTGGTGACGATCTCCTGAGGCGCCACATAAAAGGTCACCGCGGCGCTGGACACCAAAGCGCCAAGTATGAAACGGTCGACATAGCCCATGAAGGGACTGACCAGATTGCCCACCGTCAGCCAACCGCCAGAGACCAGCAGTTGCGGCACGACCCGCGCGTCCCAGCGCCAATGTTCGCGCAGCTGCGGCAGCAGCAGCAAGACAGCCATGCCGTGGATCAGCAGGCCGAGCACCCGACCGGCGGCCAAGACCCAGGCAATCATCACCAGATCAGGGCCTTGCAGCCACACCACCAGCCAAGGGCCGGCGAAAGTCCAGATGCCCATGGGCAGGCGAATCAGATTCAGCCAGGCAAAGGCATGGCGAGCCTCCAAGATGCCGCGCAGGCCGGCTGTCAGGACCACAAAGGGAATCGCGACCGCCATCACCATGCCCGACCGGACGGCCTCGGCCGGATCCGGCAGTTCCCGCAAATGGCCGACGCCCCACGGCGCCAGACATGCCAGCAGCAAGCCACCGGCCAGGCCGAGGCCCGTCATGAGGCCCAGTGCCGTGGTACAGACCGAGCCAGCGCTGTACCAATCACCACGCTCCAAGGAAGGCGCCACTTGTTGGGTCAATGCCCGCCCGAGCCCGAGATCGAAGAGGCTGAAGTAACTGGTCACTGCCCAAATCAGGGCGAGCAGGCCAAAACGCTCCGGGCCCAATGCCTGCAACAAGGCCGGGATGGAACCGACCGCGATCAGCAGTGGCGCACCGAGGCCCAGCAGATTGAACAGCGTATGTCTGACGAGTTTCAAAGGTAGGGGGTGCGACAAGGCCGGGGCGAAACGACGATTGTATGAGCCGCCCCTTCCTGCACCACTGGCCACCGGGGCGCCGGAACGCCAGAGCCGGAGCGCGCACAGGAGCTTGCGCGGTCCCAGTCGAGGAGCGGGGAAAAGAACGGCGCCTGTTAACATTCCGCCCCACTCTCTCCTCGGACGACAGCCGGACCTGGATGCCGGTTTGAAGGCCTTGGTCTCCGGCTTTGCTGCGCTTCATGTCTATGTACCCCATTCGTCTGATCTGTTCGGTGCTGCTTGTCTTGCTGGGTACGACAGGAAGCGCGCATGCCTATATCGATGGCGGATCAGCGCATCTGTTGATCCAGGGCCTGGTGGCAGCCGCCGTCGGCTTGATCTACTACCTGCGCAATCCCAAGGAAATCTGGCTGGCCATCAAGCGACGCTTCAAGCGCGACCGCAGCTGATGAGCCGAAGCTTTCGTGACCCTGACGGTTTTGTGCAGGACGAGGGCGGTCAGATTCGCCGACATGTGCATGCGCGGGCGGTGGCGGCCACGCTGGAATTCCTGGCCAGCCCGCTCTACGAGCAACTGACAAGCACCGGCGACCTGATTGCAGCCGGCACCCCTCGGCAGCTGCCAGACGGCAGCCTGGAGCTGAGCCATGAGCGCATTCCGGTGCCCAGCTATGCCTTTGAATGGACGCCGGCCATGCTGGCCGACGCGGCCCAACTGACTCTGCGCATCCAGCAGCAAGCTTGGTCGGCAGGCTGGACCCTGAAAGATGCGGCGGCCAGCAATGTGCTGTTCGAACATGGGCAGCCGCGCTTCTGCGATCTGCTGTCTTTTCGCAAGCGCCAGCCCGGCGATGATCAGGGCTGGCCCGCCTACGGGCAATTTATCCGCAACTTCATCCTGCCCTTGCTGGTCGTACGTCAGCTCGGACGGACGCCACGCGACATCTTCTTGGCCTCGAGGGATGGCCTGAGAGCGGCTGAAACCGCACCCTTCCTGCCCTGGCATGCCATTTTCGGCCTGTCCATGCTCCTTCATGTTTGGCTGCCCGCATGGCTTGAGAGGCGACGCATCCGCAAGCCGCAGAGCCTGGCGGCCCATGCCGGCCAGATTGCGCACGCAAAACCAGACACGACTGCGCCGGCCGCCGCAAGTACATCGAACCGTTCACGTGACGATGCGGCCCTTTGGATGCTGCGAGATTTGCAGCGTCTGGTCACACGCTTGGCCCGACCGGCCACGCAACAGACCTCCTGGAGCCACTACACCCACAACCGGGAGCATTACGGCAATCGTGAACTGGACAGCAAGCATCGAGCGGTGCAGTCGGTCCTGGCTTCGGGCCGCTACCGACATGTGCTCGATATCGGCGCCAACAGCGGTGAGTTTTCCCGTATGGCTTTGGAGGCAGGCGCATCGGTGCTTGCCTTGGACGATGACTTGGGTGCCCTGGATCATTTGCACCGGCAAGCCAGTCAGGAAAAACTTGCCATTCAATGTCTGCATGCCAATTTCGCACGACCCAGCCCGGCCACAGGGTGGTGCAACAGCGAAACCTTGAGCTTGAGCCAGCGCTTGGCGTCTCGCTTTGACCTCGTCCTGATGCTGGCCGTGATTCACCATCTGGTGGTCACGGAACGACTGCCATTGAGCCAGGTCTTCGAACAGGTTGCAGCGCTGTGCACGGACTGTCTCCTGATCGAGTTCGTACCGGTGAACGATCCCCGCTTTGTTGAGATCGCTGGTACGAACCTCGATCTGTATCAAGACTGGAACCTCCACAATTTTCTGATGGCAGCCCAAACTTGGTTTGAACTGCGCCAGACCTACAGTCTTGACGGTGGAAGCGAGCGGCAGCTGTTGCTGCTCGGCCGGCGCTCATGAATTCGTCCCCGCCATCCGGCCCGGCTCAGCGGCTGCGAGCGGGCCTGCGCTATGCCTGCATTGCGGCGGTCAGCCTGATAGCAATTGCGCTCAGCGAAAGCATTCTGCAAAACACGGCAACCTTGTACCTGGCCTACCAGCCTCAGGTCTTCCTGCGCGAGTTCTGGTTTGTCCTGAACTTCGTCGCCGCGTTCGGACTCGCCGGTGCGGTCTTGGAGTCCGACAAAGAACAGCCTGGAAAGTGGACGCGGCTGTTGCGCGCAGCCGCACTGCTGCTGCTGTTGATCGGCATCTTCCAGGTATTCCGCCGTTCCTTCAGCGGCGGTGTCGCGCTGACTGCAGTATGGAAGTTGAGCATCATCAGTGCCTGCGTGGCCGGCTCGGTGCTTGGGACCATCTTCATGTCCGCACAAGGCTTGCGCCGGTTGATGACCGCCTGCATGGTCAGCCTCTTGGCCATGTTCGCCCTTCAACCGGGCATGCCCAGCTATCTCTTGAGCTTGCCACGCCCATCCGCGGAATCAGCAAGCACATTGACTTCGACAAACGCCAGCCCGCATCAAACGCAGCGGCCGAGCCGGCGCACTGTGGTCGTGACCTTGGATGAGTGGGACTACGAAGTCGCGGTCAGGGAGGGCTTCTTCGACAGCCCCATCATGCGCGGCCTGCTGGCAGGGGCCTACAACTCCAGCCAAGCACGTCCGGGCGGCCCCAACACCCTGAGTTCGATCCCCAGCATGCTGCGAGGTCAGCCGTTTGGCCCTGTGCAGCAAGGCAGCCCCGGTCTGCTGATTTCCCGGAGCGGCGAGCGCTGGGAAGCGGGTCAAGCTTCGCTGTTTCAAGACCTGGAACATGCCGGTGAACCCTATGCCATCGTCGGCTTCTACCATGACTATTGCGGCCTGTTCCGTGCCGCCAAGAGCTGTTACGCGGAGCCCTTGCACTTCTTCCCCGGCTGGTGGTCTGCCATGAGCCGAGTGGCGCGCAAGGGCAATGATTTCGACAACGCCTACTCGGATTTTCTGCTGCAGTGGACCGGCACCTACCAGCGACTCCATGATGCAAGCCTGCGCGCCATTGCCGCTCAAGACCAGGGGCTTGTCTGGCTGCACTTGAACCTGCCGCACCCGCCGGCTGCAGTTCGAGGCGGTCAACCCCATTCCTTGCAAGAAGACTACCGCGGCAATCTGCTTCTGGCGCAGCAGTTCGTGACGGAGCTGGTGGCCCTACTCAAGCAGCGTGGGCCCGATTTCGCCCTGGTCCTGACTTCGGACCACTGGCTCCGAGAGAAGGAGCTCTGGCGCGACATCTATGTGCGCCAACTGGGCCCAGGCGCAGGCGATGCAGGAAAAACTGACGATCAGCGCGTTCCCTTTGTCGTGCATTTCGGGCAAGTCGCTGCCGGCTCCCAGCAAAGTGATGACCGAGCCATCTCGACCACGGCCATTCGTCGATTGGTGCCGCAACTGATGCATCGTGAGGTCAATACACCGGCAGACGTGGCGCAGTTTTTCCGCAATGAGCCGGCGCTTGCGCCCCTGAGCCCAGCGGCAAGCAGCGCCGGTGATCACTGACTTTGCAGCGGGACCCGCACGCATCGGCAGCCAAGGGCACTGACGTGGGCTCCTTGGCGCACGCTTGCTCTAGAGCGCTCCGCTGTTCACGCTGGTGATCACCATCATCACGGACACCATCAGCACACCGATCACGCCACCGATCAACAAAATGGCAGCGGGCTCGATCAAAGCCATGGCCTGCTTTTGACGCTCTCGCGCTGCATCGGTCTGCATTTGCCCCAGGGACAAGAGCATCGTATCCAAGGTACCGGACCGCTCGCCCACCTTGATCAGGTTCAAGCGTGCCGGCGGAATCCAGTTCGAGTGTCGCAAGCAATCGTAGAGCGTGCGCCCCTGCTCCAGCTCGCGCGCCGCAGAGCCCACAACTTGGGCGAACATCTTCAGCCCGATCGCCCCCTGGGACAATTTCAAAGCCTCGAGCAAAGGCACTCGATTGCGCAACATGGTGCCCATCAACGAAGACCATCGCCCGACCTCAGCGTCGCGCAGCCAAGGCCCCAAAATCGGTGCGGCAGCCAAGCGATCCATGATCAATTGCCGCACCCCCGGCCGGGACAACAAGACCGCCAGCGTCATCCCGAGCGCGGCCGCGATCATTTCAAGGGCCAGGACATTCGTCTTCAAGAAGACCGCGGTTTCAATGACCCAGCGCGAAAACTCAGGCACATCGCCCCGGGCACTCTTCAAAATCGGCGCGAACTTGGGAATCACACCAATGAAAATAAACAGCACGGCGGCCAAGCCGACCGTCACCAGCACGGTGGGGTAGATCAAGGCACTGCGCAAGTCCTGCGTCGTCTTGCGCATGGCCTCCAATTGTTCCGCGGCATCCTGCAGCGCTTCTGGAAGCTGGCCGCTGGCCTCACCCACCTTGACCAAGGTCAGCAGATGCAAAGGCAGTCCAAGCCCGCAACTCTGCAAGGCCTCGAACAAAGAAAGCCCGGCACGCACGGATTGCAGCGCTCGCGCCATGCTGACGCCCATGCCACCGTCGCGATGGCCACTGGCCAGCGACTCCAAGGCCTCATCCAAAGGCACGCCGGCATGCAAGAGCGTCGCCAGTTCCCGCATCCCGACGACACGATCAGCGGTACTGATGGACTGCGTGCGGCGACCGACCGTCGCGGCGCGCAGCGGACTCACTGGCGCATCACTCTGCAAGGACAGCGGTCGCAGACCTTGAGCGATCAAGTCGCGCGCGGCCGCAGCCTCGCTGTCAGCCTCAAGCTGGCCAGCCAATTCCCGGCCTGTGCTGTCATGAGCCCGGTACTTGAACGTCTGCGTCATGACTCGTCCTGTGAGCTCGCGGCACGCATCACCTCATCGAGTGTGGTGAGGCCATGGGCACTCTTGATCAAGCCATCTTCGACCATGGAGCGTCGACCATCCAACGTGGCCAGGCGAACGAGCTCTTCAATCGCAGCACCTTGCGCGATCTCATGCTGCAAGGGCGCCGTCACCGTCACCAGCTCGTAGATGCCGACGCGCCCCTTGTATCCCGAGCCCGAGCAGTCAGGGCAACCCTTGGCGGCACGCCAGTCCGGCCGATCAGGGAGCTGCGCCTCGACCGAGGCACGCGCACGCAACTGCGTCCAACGGGCTTCCAACAGATCCGGATCCGGATGCGCCACGGCGCAGCTGGGGCAGAGGCGCCGGACCAGACGTTGCGCCATCACCGCCCGCAGGGCTGCCGCAACCAGATAGGACTCGATGCCCATATCGACCAAGCGATTGACGGCGGACAAGGCGTCGTTGGTGTGCAGAGTGGCCAAGACCAAATGGCCCGTCAATGCGGCCTGAATGGCGATTTCCGCGGTTTCCCGGTCGCGAATCTCACCGACCATGATGACGTCAGGATCATGACGCAGGATCGAACGCAAAGCTCTCGCAAAGGTGTAGCCGATATCGGCCTGCGTCTGAATCTGCACCACGCCGGGCAGGCGCAGCTCCACCGGATCCTCGACCGTGATCAGCTTGCGCACGCCATCGTTGATCTGGGAGAGCGCGCTGTAAAGCGTGGTGCTCTTGCCGGAACCTGTCGGCCCGGTCACCAGTACCAGACCGTTCGGCCATTGCAGCCAGTCCTGGAACTTCTGCTTGTGGTCGGACTCCATTCCGATCCGGTGCATTCCGATGTCGCCACGCTCCTTTGGCAAGAGCCGCAGGACCAGGGATTCGCCATGGACCGCGGGAATGGAGGAGATACGCACATCCACTTCCCGTCCGGCCACACGGGTACCGATCCGGCCATCTTGAGGCAAGCGACGCTCGGCAATGTCCAAGCCGCCGATCAACTTGATACGCGAGGCAATGGCCGGATACCGATCCATGGGCAGATGGCTGCGGGTCTGCAGCACACCATCCACCCGGAACCGCACCGTGCATTCGCGTTCGCCGGGCTCGACGTGAATGTCGGAGGCGCGAGACTCGAGTGCCTGGGCCAAGGTGTTGTTGACAAAAGCCACGACGGGCGCGTCTTCCGCCAATTCACGCAGGGCGCGGGCATCCAGGTTTCCTGGCCTGCTGTCATGACGCAAGCGCTGTGTCCAGGCTTCCACATCGGCCGGCAGCATCAGATGCCAGCATGGATGTTGGGCCAGAGCTTCGGCCGCCAGAGCCTCGCGCACATCCATATCCAGAGGATCTGCACTCGCCACTTGCAGGCTGTCCCCCTCGTTCCAAAACAAAACGCCTCGGTCCAACCACCAGGAAGCTGGCATGCGGAACTGACTCAAGGCCTCGCGAACCCGAGTCTCATCAATCGCATCCGCAGCGATCACGGGCAAGTCCAGTTGTTCAGCCAGACCCGCATACAGGGCCGTGGTGGAGATGGCCCCCAATCGCACCAGGACCTCGCCCAAACGCCCCCCTTGCAAGCTTTGCAAAGACAGCGCCTTGTCAATTTCCGCCGCCTTGACCATGCCATTGGCCAGCAGCAACTCACCCAGCAACACAGGCTTCATGGCGATACTTACTGACGAGGCTGCGAACTCGCAGGCAAGTCGGGAGCAAGCGCCGGAGGCAGAGGGCTTTCGTTGCGGGTCGCCGGCTCCTCACTCCCCTTCTTGCCGGACTCGGGTCGAACCGGAGCCGCACCCGGTCCGACGGGCTTGATGGCTTCCGCCCAGGGGCCCAGAACCTTGCGGAAAGCCTCGGTCATGGTTTCCGCATCATGGCTGTCATTCAAGATGTAGGGCGTGATCAAAATGACCAGTTCGCGGCGATCGCTGGTCACCGACTGGTTGCCAAACAAGGCGCCAAGCACAGGGATGTCCTTCAACCACGGCAGGCCACCATTGCCGCGCGTGGCGTTGTCGGTGATCAAGCCGCCCATCAACACCGTGCTGCCATTGCGCAGGGTCAGCTTGGTCTCCAGACGCCGTGTGCTGAAAGTGGGCGTGCTGTTGACACCGGTCTCGGTCTTGTCGGCGCTGCTGACTTCTTGTTGGACTTCCAAATCAATCTGGTCACTCGAATGAATCACCGGCTTGACTTTCAGGATCACACCCGAGGTGCGGTACTGAATGGTCTGCATGGTCGAAGTCGTCGGCACGATCCCGCCACCGGTCGGCGTGGTCACCGAGCTGGTGATGATGGGCACCTCATTGCCGACCTGAATGAGAGCCTGCTCGCCGTTGCGCGCCTGCACACGCGGGTTGGAAAGAATGGTCGCCCGGTTGCTGGCCGCCAAGGCATTGATCGCCAGCTTGAGACTGCCTGCGCCGTTGAGAATCTTGAAATTGAAAGGCGAGCTGGTCGAGGCTCCCGCGGCAAGCCCGACCGACGCGACTTCGCCACCGCCAATGGCTCGGTTGTAGAGCCACTGGATCCCGGAGCTGTCCTCGCCCGTCACCTTCAACTCCGCGACCGTCACCTCGATCAAGGCGCCCTTCGCTGGGCGATCCAGGGTCTGCAACAAGGCACTCAACTGCGAATAGTCCTCAGGCTCCGTCTGAAAGATGAGCATATTGCTGGACTGATCCACCACCACCGAACTCAAGCGTGCCGCCGAGGAGCCGCCAGAAGTGGCCGCCGTCGTAGTCGCCGGGCGGCTTTTGCTCCCGGAAAGCAGCTGATCCAAGGTTTTCGCCAGCTCTGCCGCATCCTTGTGCTTGACCTGGTAGGTGAAAAAATTCTTGCCGATGCCGCGCTCACTCGGGCGATCCAAATTCCGCGCCCAATTGACCACGTGATTGAGGACGGCCTCGCTGGTGGCGAACACATAGACAGAATTCACACCGACCACCGGCAGCAGCACGATGGGGTAGCGCACGCCGCCCTGCATCGAAGCCTGCCCCAGAGGCGCCACTGCGTATCCTTCGGCGATCAAGACTTCGGTCAGGCGCCGTGCCAGATCATCGGCTGACCAATAGGCAGGGGCCAGAGCCACGCTCTTGCGGCCATTCATCAAGGGCTGATCAAGCACCCGGATGGCTTCCAAGGCTGCCTGCATATTGTCGGGAGTACCGCTCAACAACAAGGCATTGCGACTCAAGTCTTCCTGGATCTTGACCCGGTCGCCAAAAAGGGTCTTCAGCCAGTTGGCCACATCATTCTGGCGCACCGATTTCATGTCCACCATTTGGTACACAGGCCGCAATGGCAGGGGCGTGTCGGGCGAGACTTCAGTCCGGCGAATCTCGGGCAGATTGCCCAGTTGAACGTTGTCGGGAACGATACGGAGCAGCCCACCCGCGTCGATCACAGCCAAGCCATAGCTCTTGAGGAGCAAACGCACCGCTTGGTCGAGATCCGCGGAGGACTGGGTAGCTCCGGTGCGAAACGTCACCAGCTCCTTACGGGTCAGAACAGCTGGATCGACATTGACATTGCGCTTCAAGATCTCGGCATACACCAGCTGCACAAAAGTCGGCAGCGGCACCTGTTGCAGATTCAGCTCGGCAACTTCACCAGAGCTGCTCGCAGCGGCATTTGCCAGCTGACCCTGCTCACGAGCGTCACGCGTTTTGGCGTACTGCGTCGCCTGATCTTTTGGCGGCTGCGGCAAGGTCGTGACCGTCAATTCAGGCGGAACCTTCGCCTTCTGCCCTTGGCCGCTACCGTCCTGCGCTGCGGAGGCAGGCAAGACCAAAGCCGGCGGCATGATGGACTTGTCTTTCACAAACTGAAACGGCGCGCAACCCGACAGCAGTCCTGCCGTCACGACCCAGACAATCGACTGTTGACGACGGCGCTTCAAGGAAACGTTCTGGCTCATCTTTGCTGGCCATGTGGATAGAGAAAGCATCGGCACCTTCAACTGCGGGTATTCATTCACGTCGTTCCACTCCCATTCGGTAGCGCTTTTTGCCGATCCAGATACAGATCTGGTTGCCATCCACAGCGTCGATCACATGGCCGCTGGGCAGCTTGTCGCCTACAGCCAATCGCAGCGCTGGCTTGCTTTCGTCTGCGAACAAAACCAGCACCCCCCCTTGTTTGCCCGCTCCGTAAACACCCGCCAAACGCCAGCGCGTGTTCGCCACCGGCGCCGCACTCTCGCTCAATGGCTTGGGTTCAGGCCCCCAGAACGCCGCGCTGGACACCAAGAGGGATTGAGAACCCGGAGTCGCAGGGACCAACAGTTCTGGCAGCTCCCAAACGTCACGGCGTGGCTGCACCAGGCCGGGCGCTGGCACCTCCGCAGGCACGGCATACCATCCCAGCAGAACCGCCAAGAGAAGGAGAGCGAGTACACGCCGCCCCTCCATCATTGCCAGCAAACTCATGGTCTGCGCTCCTCGATTCGAACCAGAACGCCCAGATCCAGTTCCGCTCGCATATTCTGGCCTTGGGGTCGGAGCTTCAAGGTCTCCACGGCCAGGACACGTGGGCTGGCGGCCAACTCCCCGAGCAGCGTCATCGTGCTCTGCTTGGAGCCGTCCAACACCAGATGCGCGCGCAGTTGCAGGGTCTGCGCATCCTTCAGTGCATCGGCACTTGAGCCAAGCCCAATACTGAGGTCCCGCACCATGAGGCCGGTCTTCTCAGCCAGGACCCGCAGATGGTCCTGAAGGGCTGCCTCGGCGGCTCCACGGCTGCTCGCCGGCCATTGCAAGGCCTTTGCAGCTTCCAGATGTTTCCGTGCTTCTTCAGCTCTCTGCGGCCACTGGGTGCTGCCGCGCAGGGGGCGCAGTCGTTCAAGTTGCAGACGAGCCTCTTCGGCCTCGGCAGACCATGCCTTGGCTTGATCCAATGCCAGCAAATTCAGCCAAAGGCCCAAAATGGCCAGCAACAGCAACAGCCCCATGCGCAAGCGGACATTGCCTCGCAGCTCTGCCCGCATTGCGTTCCAGGCACTCACGCTCGAATCCATCATTTCCATGACATCACCTCAGCTGAGGCTGCTTGCGACTGCCGGAGCCTGCCGCACCGGCGTCCGGGTTCACACCGTTCAAACTGTCTCGGTCCGCAGACGCTTTGAGCCCGGATTCCTTGATGGAACGCAACGGCGCCTTTGGGCTGGCGAGCTTCATTTGGTAGGCAACCCAGGCGCGCTGCGCGCCATCTTTGACTTCCGCCACATTGACCAACCAGCCGCCGGCCTCCAAATCGGCCACCACCTGGCTGCGCGACGCCCCAGGAGGCAGCTCCAGTGCCAGGCGCAAATCAAGCCCTGCCAGATCGAACTCCTTGAGCACGCAATCTTTGGGCAGGACCGAGATCAAGTGCTCCATCACGTCCAATGGCAATGGGGCGCGCAGAGGTTTCAAAAAGGCACCGCTTCGTTCATTGGCCGCCAAGGCGCGGTCGCGCGCCTCCAGCAAGGGCGCGACCTGTTGCCGCACCTCGCCGAGTTGCAGCGTCGTCTGCTCCCGCATTCGATAGGCATCCCAAAGCTTGTGCACGGAAAAGCCCGCTGCGGCAACCAATATGAGCGCGCAGGCCAAAAGCAGCAAGCGGACCTGGTCAAGTCCAGCGCCCCGCATTCGATCTGCCCTGATCGGCACCGGCGAAGGTGCACACCAGGACAAAGCCAGCGGCCCTGGTACGGCTTGAGCGGCAACAGAAAGAGTCAGCCCGGCGGAGCGGACGAAGGTCAGCCACTCCACGGCATCGGGCTGAGCCCCCCACCAACGGCTGGCAAGCAACACGCCATCCCGCCAAGCCTGAGCTTCGACACCTTCCAAACTTTGAATCAAGCGGACGCCATCCGGGCCCGGCTCGTGCAACAAGGTCTCCGGCCAGAGAGATGCCTTGTTCTCAACGCCAAGTTGCGCGTCAAGCAGATCCTCATCGGCCGCGAAGACCTGCGCCCAATCGCCCTGCCAAGTGACCAAGCACATTGCGCGAGGATAGGGCTGCCAAGCAGACAGCTGAACCTGCAATGCAGAGATCCGATCAGCTGCCTGCAAGCCACTCAAATCGAAGCTGCGGTATCGCAGCACGCTGCGCGCCAGTACGACCACTCCGCGACGCGGCGACATCTCGGCCGGCTTCAGACCCTCACGGCGGAGCGACGGAAGACGCTGCAGATTCAAGGGGCGCGGAGTTCGAGACCGGAAAATTCTCAACGGGGGTCTTGGCATCGGTGAAGACAGAACGAGGGAGCTGAGTCACTTCATGAATCAGCCACGGCGCACGATTCCCCGTGGGCCTAATCAGGAGATTGTACTCACGCGCCTGCGGCAGGCCGGGCGCCCAAAGCTGCAAGCGCATGGCATTGCTGGCATGAAAAAGAAGGGACTCTCCCTGAAATGGAATTCCAGTGCTGGCCTGCGCAGCTTCGGCGCTGGCAAACGGCGCTCGGCTGCGCAAGGTCTCAAACAGGTCCCATTGCTCGTTCGGCACACGTGGCCAGATCAAGCGCAACAAGGCCAAGGGCGCGGTATTGGGATTGAACAGCTTGTCTCGTCTCACACCAAGGTAAGGCAAGAGCTTCTCACGCAGCTCAGGCAGATCACGCCACACGGGCATACGGGCCAGCTCTGCAACCGACAAGATCCAGTCATTGCGCGGCGGCGGCAAACCCAGCGCGGCATAGTCCGCCGCCTCGGCGCCATTGAGGCGTCGCAGATTGTCGGTGTCCACATAGTCGAGCAAGATATCGATCATTCGGTCCGCCTGCTCTAGGGAGGCGCCGGACGCGACCAGAACGGGCAAAAAGAGGTCTCGATCCGGAGCATTCAGAGACAGCAGGCCGCGCTCGTCTTGCACCCGCAGCAGCACACCCTCGGGCAATCGATACACACGCCCGTCCATTCGCAAGGGCTGCTCATCCACAAAGCCCAGCGCTGCCACACCGATGGGCCGAGTGCTCAACCAATACAAGGCCTGAGCACTGGCATCCTCAACGCGCGCATCGGCATCAGCCTGGTCCTGCATGAGGCCGCCCTGCTCGCGCAGCAGATCCAGGCGCAGCGCAAAGCGCGCGGCGACAAGCGTCAGCACCACCAAAGCTGCCATCACAAACAGCAGCACATACCCAGATTGAGGGCGCGCCCCGATCACCCTGGATGGGACTGTCACGGCTGCGCCTCCAGATCCGCGCGCTTACCGAGCGGCTCGGCATTGTTGATCGGGGCAGCCAGGATCAGCGGAACCGAAGTCCTGCTGTCCTCGAGCATCACCAACCTCGGCAACAGCTGAGCGCGTGCACCATCGATCGGCCAGCGCTCATGCCAAGCACCCAGATCATCCTGATAACGCCAACGTGCATTGCCACCCAGCCAACTGAGCAGCTTCAGCTCACGCGCGCCTGTGGCAAGAGCTTGCTCATCAAGCAGCGAACTTCGCTTCCCGGCGGACTGAACCGTCAGCCAGACTTCCACCAGGCCACTGCCAGGGAGTCCGGCCTCTGGCGCCGAATTCGGGAAGGCCGAACCAGCGCCAGACTTAGCCAAAGCCAGACGAAACCACCCCGGACCCGCAGCCGCAGCAGAAGGCGCCATGCTGCTCAAGCCCTGAAAGCCCAGCTCATCCCCCTGGAAACTCTCACCTGACTCTTTCGCAGCGGGCAACAGTCCCTCGATGGCGCGCCGAAGCCAGAGCTCATGCAGCGCAGATAACTGACCTTGCAGTTGCCGATCCTGCAGTCGCTGCTCGATCCGGGTCGCCTGGAACAGGCCGTCGCTGACCAGCAGGGACACCATCGCCACAATCATCAAAGTGACCAGAACCTCCAGCAGCGTCAAGCCTTTTTGGGCGCCGACGCGCCGCCCTTCCGTCATTCTCATGGCGGCAAGCCATCGGCGGAAGACCGCGACTCCAGGCGCTCAAGCCCGGTACGCAAGAGTTCGAATTGCAACTGCTGACCGCTACGCCGATCCAGAGCATCAACTTGCAGGCGGTACAAACCGACGCGCCATCGAACCGGCTCTTCCGGGGATGTGGGATAGCTGTAGCGCAAGGGCGCCTGCAAAGCAGCCACCCAGCGAACGTCCAACTCACCCAGCTTCACTTCCCCACGGGGCTGCAGCGCCGGATTCACGGCGGAAAGCGCCCGACTGCTCAGGGACTGCAACTGCCTACGTTGCTCCGCCTCCTGGAGGCGACTGGCCGAGCGAACCTCTTGAGCCAGCCAGGCAAACAAGGCTCCGCCCACAGAAGCCATGATGGAAATGGCAATGATGGCCTCCAACAAGCCAAAGCCTGCGCAGCCCGAGCTGAGACGCAGAGGCCGCATCAGTTGAGAGGGCCGAGCATGCGGCTCACGAAACTTCAGCATCTCAGTTCTGGACGCGACCACTGATGGGCTCAACTCGCCAGACTTCATTCGCGACACGACCATTGGAGGGAGCGGCGCGGCGCAATTCCACCACCCCTCCCTGCGCTTGGCCTTGGGCACTGAAACGCAAAGGCTGAGGCAAACGGATCTCCACCGCAGCAGGCAAGCCTGGAACACGAGCTCTCAGCGCGACGGCGTCAACCTCCAGGGCTTGGCCTGAGCCGAAGGCGCGCAATGGAAGTGCCTCTAGCTCAGCCCGCAAGTCAGCGCGCCAACCTCGCTCTTCCACAGAATCAATCCACCGAACGGTTGCCGGCAGAACCGCAGAAACCGTCAATGCCACCAAACTGAGCACGACCAGCAATTCGAGCAAAGTAAATCCGCTGCACCGCCTCTTCAGCCGGGACGAAATGCGCAGACAAGGCGCCAGCAAATGGGAGGTCGAAATCACCAAATCAATCGAAGACAAACTTCAGGATCAATTGGTTTCGCCCTGCAGGGACGGAGGCAGCACACCCAGATCTGCCGCATCACCCTGCCCACCCAGCTTGCCATCCGCACCCAAGGAATACAGGGCAAACGGCTGGTTCTTGGCACCAGGCAGACTGTATTGATAAGGGTGCTTCCAGGGATCCTCCGGAAGATCGCCGTCCAGATAAGGGCCACGCCAGCGCGCGGCCAAAGCAGGATCTTGCGGCGGCTTGACCAAAAGCCCCAAACCCTCCTCAACCGTCGGATAGCGGCCGATGTCAAGGCGCAAATTCTCAACCGCGCCGCGCAGCATCTTGGCCTGGGTCGCAGCCACGGTCACGCTGCCCTTTTCAACCTGGCCAAACAATTTGGGGCCAATCAAGCCAGCCAGCAAGCCAATGATGGCCAGCACCACCAGCATCTCAAGCAAAGTAAAGCCGGCCGAAGCAAATCTACGATTGAGAGCATTCATAGGGAATCTACAGAGATAAGCCATACAAGTAATTCACGAACAGCACGACTCATATCGCCGCCATCCATGAATGCAAGATCCGCAACATGCAGATCTGCGGTCGCGAATCATATGTCATCCATCACAGCGACTCGACGCAGCACTTCCTGACACGCCAGACCGGACAACAGACAGGCCATCGCGAACGGAACAGGCAATAAAAAAGGCGCCCGAAGGCGCCTTTAGGATCAAGAACCGAAGTCCTAGATTAGTTCGAAGTCGGGCGCAGCATCGGGTAGGCCGACAGCGAGCTCGTCTTACCAGTCACAGCGTCGTAGTTCATCATGTTGAACACGCCTTCCACCTTGCTCTTAGGAGCAGCGATGATCAGCTTGACGGCTGCACGGGTGCTACCACCAGTGGTCACGGTCAGCGAGGGGCAGATGTCCTTCGCGTTGATGAACAGCTGCTTGCCAGCCTTCAGGGTGTAGGCAGTCGTACCACCGACGCAGGCGCTGCCATCTTCCAGAATGGTCGAGGCAGTCACAGCGGCATCAGCCGAGTGCTGGCTGGTCAGCACGACACGAGCCAGGTAATCCGGGTGGATGGTGACGAACGGAGCTTGCAGTTCGGTACCGTCGCGGTCGATCAAACCGATCGACTTTTCGCCCGGGCTGACAGTCGCGGTGCCGGAAGCGGCCACAACAGTCGGCACCACCTTGTAGGTCGCTGCCGGGATGGCGGCAGTGCCGTTCACCACATAGCAGATACCCTTGGTCGTCACAGCAGTCGTGCCAGTGGCGAAAGCTGCGCCAGTAGCAGTCGGAACGGCAGTTGCTGCTGTACCCACGCCGCCGCAATCTGCGTCGGAGGACAGGAACACGCTGTTCTTCTTCAGCGCGTCGGTCGAACCAGCGGGGATCGACACGTCACCCAGCAGTTCCAGCTTGGTACCAGCTGCAACCACGTCAGACAGAGCCAGCGCGCCGCCAGTGTGCTTCTTGGCAGAAGACGCACTGAAGGTCACCGAACCCAGCTTGGCGGTATCGACAGCAACGTAGCCGCCACCGGTCTTGAATTCCTTGAAGGCCTTCTCAACCGAAGCAGTAGTCGTGGGCGACGTGACGACCGTGAAGGTCAAGCCAGTTGCGAACTTGACCAGAGTACCGGTCGAAGTGTTCAGCAGAGCCGCACCAGTTGCACCGGCCACGGCGCTGGCGCCGCTTTCATGCAGTTGGTACGTGGCAGTCACGGGGGAAGCCGTGCTGGTCACGCGCAGCGAAGGAACCAAGACCTTCACGGTGGCGCTGGCTGCTTGCGAAACGTCGGAACCTGCGACTGCAACAGCGAAGATCACGTAGGAGTCGCCAGCGGCGCCGCCTGCGGAGATCGCAACGCTCGAGTTACCGGTCGTCAGCGTGCCGACGTCGATGTCGGTGCCGAGCGTGTTGCTCAGAGCAGTGTGGAACTTAGCATTGCCCAGATCGATACGGATGTAACGAGTCGAGTTGGCAGCAACACCGAAGCCCAGGGGAGTATTGAAGCTCAGAACCGTCGGGGTAGCAGTCGGGTTCAGAGGAGTAGCCGTCACATAGGACAGTTCCTTGGCGAACGTGACGACCGTGGTGTCATCGGCCAGATCAACAGGAGCGGTCACAGCGGCAAATGCACCGCTTCCAACCAGCGCACCGATCGCCAGAGCGGTCGCCTTGATCATAAATTTTTTCATTCGGTGTTACTCCACAAGTTATGGACAAAATTGCAATGATTCGCGAATCACACGTACATCAGCACGCGAGAGTCATTCTAGAACACGCATTCACTACGGTGTCAATGTATGAATACATACTCGGGGTTAACACCTCTCACATGCATTCGGCTTACGAAACGTTGACGGGCACCATATTAGCGTTCGCGCAAGCCCTCGATCCAAGGAACAGGGTCAGGTGTTGCCCCCAAACTACAAGACCCAGAAAATTCCGCTGCTTTTGGCACCATTACCCGACTTCATCAGGTATTCACAATTGCGAAGCAAGCAGCCCTCCGAGGTCAGTTTGGATTCGGCAAGTTCCTTGGAAGCTGCCCGAAATCAGGCGTAATTTACACGCCAAAGCTGCCGCCGAGGGTGCCGCCTGATGAGCGGTTTCACCCTAGGCCGCTGAATTGAATTCAGGCACCAAGGTCTTCAGGGCATCCCGAACCGCGGCCACCTCCTGCCCAGACTTCGCTTCGCGCACGGCGTTCAGCCAAGCAGGCACCTGCATGGCCTGCGCGCTGTCGTCGAGCATGGCAATGCGCAAACCCGCACAAGGCGTCGGCAGGGTCTGGGCGCCATCCGCCAGCAGTTCCTCATACAACTTCTCCCCGGGTCGCAAGCCGCTGAAACGAATTGGAATTTCGTCCAGGCTGCGACCCGATAGGCGGATCATGTCGCGCGCCAGATCGACGATCTTCACCGGCTCCCCCATATCCAGCACGATGACGCTGCCGGTCTCGCCGATCGCCGCAGCCTGTACCACCAGGCGCGCGGCCTCCGGGATGGTCATGAAATAGCGGGTGATGTCCGGGTGCGTCACCGTCACTGGACCGCCTCGCGCGATCTGCTCCTTGAATTTGGGGATCACACTGCCACTGGATCCCAGCACATTGCCGAATCGGACCGCCATGAATCGGGTGCAAGCATGCGTCGAGGCCATATGGCTGAGCACCAGTTCGGCCGCACGCTTGCTAGCCCCCATCACATTGGTCGGGTTCACTGCCTTGTCGGTGCTGATCAAGACAAAGCGTTCTACCCCAGACTCCGCCGCGGCCAGTGCGGCGTGATAGGTGCCCAAGGTGTTGTTGCGCACTGCGGCCCAGGCGTTTTCTTCTTCCATCAAAGGCACGTGCTTGTAGGCCGCGGCGTGAAAGGTGACCTGCGGCTTGAAGCGCTGAAAGGTCTGGCGCAGATGATCCAGATCCTTCACATCGCCCATCAATCGGACCAGCTGGACCAGCGGGAAATGCAGGGTCAGGTCTTGCTCAATTTGGTAGAGCGCAAACTCGCTCTGCTCATAGAGAATCAGCTTCTTGGGCCCGTAGCGCGCCACTTGTCGGCACAACTCGCTGCCAATGCTGCCGCCCGCGCCCGTGATAAGGACCGTACGGCCGTTCAGACATTCACTGATGCCGCCTTCATCCAGCTCAACCGGCTCCCGGCCCAGCAGGTCCTCAGGCTCGATATGGCGCAATTGCTCCACCCGCCGCCCAGAAAGCAACTCTGTACTGCTGGGTACGGTGAGGACATTCAACCCGCTAGAACTTGCCAAGGCCAACGCACGGCGCCGCTGCGCGGGCTCCGCCGAAGGCATGGCCACGATCACATGGGTAATGCCATGCAAGACCACAAACCGGGCCAATTGATCGAGTGGCCCCAGAACCGGGATACCGGCCACCCGCACATCACGCTTGAGCGGATCGTCATCCAACCAACCGACCACCACCCAACCCTGGTGCTGAATACCGGCCACCGCCAGGCGCCCGGCCTGCCCTGCCCCCATCACCAAAGCCCGGTGAGACTCGACCGAGCTGCCGCTGATCCGGCCCCGCATATGCTCGTACAGCATGCGATAGCCCAAACGCATCATGGCCATGCTGATCAGACAGAAGACGGGGTGCAGGGCCAAGACGGACCGGGGAACGCCGCTCAAATGCGCCATCAACACGGCGACTGCACCCAGCAAGCCAGCCATCAAGCAAGCCCCGGCCAAGCGCATCACCTCACCAAAGCCGCTGAATCGCCACATGCCCCGGGGGGCACCCCACAGCCACAGCATCATGGCATACAGAAGCACGAGCCCGGCCAGCACTACCGTGTCATAAGAAGGCCTGGCCGACCACCATTTTTCAAAGCCGAGCCGAAACAAATAGGTCGCGTGCCAGGCCAGCGCCACCAGAACGGCGTCCAGCAACAAGGAGATGCCCGCCCGAAAGGGACGAATGCGCGTCAAAAAGGTGTCGAGGGTCAGCCAAAGCATAGTGACCCTATTGTCGATGCTGGCGAACCTTGCCTTGCTCGAGATGAGCCGACGCAAAAAACCCGCTGGAGTCAGCGCGTACCGCGCTCAGCCACTGCGGGCTCGCTGTGCCGCAAAACTCGCAAGGTTTGCAGCACCAGGCGCACATCACCCCAGAAGGAGCGGCTTCTGATGTAGTGGGCCGAAATTGCCAACTTCATCGGCAAGACCTGCTCCACATAGCAACGCTCGGGGTCGGCGGCCTCAGCCAACAAGCGGCTCTCGTCGCGATATTCAATAGACGCCAGATCGGTGATGCCCGGGCGCACCGACAGGATCAGCGCGTGCATGTCTGCCGGGTAGAGCGCCACATAGCGCGGCACCTCCGGCCGCGGGCCCACCAAACTCATCTCCCCGCGCAGCACATCCCAGAGCTGAGGCAGTTCATCGAGCTTGTGGCGTCTCAAAAAATGCCCCGCGCGGCTGATGCGGGTGTCCCGACCTATCGTGATCTGCGGCCCCAATGCAGGGGCATCCGCCCTCATGCTGCGGAATTTGTGAATTGCGAACAAACGCCCTTGCCGTCCGACCCGCTGCTGCAGGAAAAACACCGGTCCCGGTGAGTCAAGCTTGACCCAGATTGCGATCAGCAAAAGCAAGGGCGACAGCAAGAGCAGCCCCAAGGCCGCAGCCAGCACATCGAAAAGACGCTTGGCAAACACTTGACTCACCCCAGCGCGATAGCCCTGACCGCGGCAATGACGCGCTGCACGTCGGCATCGCTCATGGCCGTGTACAGCGGAATGCTCAGCATGCGCTCGAACGCGCGCTGCGAATGCGGGAACTGCTCGGCGCGGAGCTGGTAGCGATCGCGCCAATAGGGCTGCAAATGCAAAGGGATGTAGTGGACGCTGCAGCCAATGCCCGCGGCGAACATGCGCTCGATGAATTCATCGCGGCTCATCGCCAAGCCGTCTGCAAGGCGCAGCACGAACAGATGCCAGGAATGCACATCGCCCGCCTGGGCCCGTGGAGGCAAGACCAAAGGCAGATCGGCAAAGGCGGCCAAATAGGCCTGCGCAATCTGCTCGCGCCGTGCCTGGAAGGCGGGGATGCGCTTGAGCTGGTGGATGCCCATGGCCGCGGCGATATCGGTCATGTTGTACTTGAAGCCTGGGGCCACGATCTCGTAGTACCAGGACGGCGTCTTGGCGGTGAAGCGATCAAAGGCATCGCGATTCATGCCATGCAAACGCATCACACGCGCCCGCTTGGCGAGCTCGGCATTGCGCGTCACCAGCATGCCGCCCTCGCCCGTCGTCATGGTCTTGTTGGCATAGAAGCTGAACACCGTGGCGTCGCTGCCCATGGTGCCGATCAACTCTTTCTCCAACGTGGTGGGCAGGGCATGGGCAGCATCCTCCAGCACGCGCAGGCCGTGCTTGCGGGCGATGTCGAGGATGGCAATCATGTCCACCGCAAGGCCAGCGTAATGAACGGGGATGATGCAACGCGTGCGAGGCGTGATCGCCGCCTCCACCCGCTTGGGGTCGATGTTCAGTGTGACCGGGTCGATGTCCACCAGCACCACATCCGCGCCGAGGTAGCGCACCACTTCAGCGGTGGCCGTGAAGGTGTGTGTGGTGGTGATGACCTCGTCGCCAGGGCCCAAGCCCATGGCCTCCAAAGCGAGATGCAGACCCGCGGTGGCAGAGTTGACCGCGACACACTCTATCTGCGGGTCACCCAGAAAGGCGGCAAAGTCCTGCTCGAAACGCTTGGCCTTGGGGCCGGTGGTCACCCAGCCCGAGCGCAGGCTGTCGACCACCTCGTTGATCTCGTCCTCGCCAATCTCGGGCAAGGCGAAAGGCAAGAACGGCGCTTGAGGCAACTGAGAACTCATGGTGACTTTTCGATCACGGCCAGCACATGGGTGCGCAGCCAGGGAATGCTGTTGAACAGGGTGTAAGCCTGCGGATGCAGTTGGCAGACCCGACGGGCCAGTGGCGGCAGCAGGGTCAGGCGTTGCCAACGGATCTGCTCAGCCTCCGGGAACAGCGCCCGCACGCGTTTCAGCGGCACGCCTCGCACATCGGCATTGCGTGGATTGTCGACGATGAAGTCGTACCACAGCACGGCGCCGCCCGGTTTCAGCCAGCGCCACATGGCCTGCGCGACGGCCTCCTGCACGGCATCGCTCAAGATCGACGAGAAGACCGTCGACTGCAGGATCAGATCCTGGCTCAGCGGCTCGATGGCGGCCGTCGACGCATCGCCGAGATACAAGTTCAGCGCATCCGGCAAACACTGGCGCGCAGCGGCATGCCGCTCGGGCAGCAGCTCCACGCCCTGCACATGCTCGGGCCTCAAACCGAGGCGCAAGAATTCCAGCAAGTTGCCACCGGCGCCACAGCCTACCTCGGTCAAACGCCAATCCGAAACGGCACCGGGCCGCACCGCCAGCTCACGCAAAAGAGCTCGCTGCCGCTCCTGCAGCATCTGCCAGACCTCGGGTCGCAGCAGGCTGTAGCGGTCGCCCAGGCCCGCCTCAGCACGACGCTGGTAGCGCTGGGCAATAGCGTCCAGCTCGGTCTGGCCTTGATTCATGGCTGCGTTCCTGTTTCGGTGACTTGCACCAAGGCATCAAGAAAGCGTCGCGCCAAGACGGGGTAGCTGTGCTCAGCCAGCACAAAGACCCGGCCGCGCTCGCCCATGGCCCCGCGCTCCTCAGCGCTCAGGGCCGCCAGACGCAGTACGCCATCCGCCACCGCTTGTGCGTCCTCGGGCGGCACGGTCAGGCCGGCGCCGGCCTCGCGCACCGGGTCATTGCCGGCGTCCACCGAATGCAGCACCGGGCGGCGCGCCATCATGTAGTCCATCAGTTTGTTGGGCGCGATGCCAAAGCGGTAGATGGGCGTGCGCTGCCAGCCGATGTAAGCGATGTCAAAGCGGGCCAGCAAGGCGGGGATTTGCGATTTGGGAATCGCATCGAAACAGCGCACCTGGCTCAGGCCCTCGGCATCGATGCGGGCCTGCAGCCGCGCCTTCTCATGCCCGCCGCCCACCATGACGATGGCCACACGCCGGGCCGGGCTGCCTTCGGGCGCTTGCTGCAAGAGACGGGCCGCGTCAAGCAGCACGTCGAGCGCATTGGGCAGGCCATGCGAGCCGGCATAGCCCAACACCAACTGCCCTCGGGCAGCCAGCGCATCCAGGTGAGCGGCCAATTCGCCTTCGAGCGCAGCAGGCGGCACCGAGTCTGACCACTCGTCCAGCGCAATGCCGTTGGGCACGATGTGCAGCTTGCGCAGGTCCAGGCCATGGGCGGCCATGTGTTCATGGACCTTGGGCAGCATGGACACCACCACATCGGCGTCCCGGTAGGCGTCGTTCTCGGCCTTCTGGCAAATCATCGCGAAAGGATGCAGCGGCGACATGCCCGAGAGCTCGATAGGCGAGAGCGGCCAGAGGTCATGGACCTCGTACACCATCTTTGCCTGAGCCTGACGCGCAATCTTGCGCGCCACCCAGATGTCCATGGGGTAGGTGCTGGACGCGATCACGGCATCGGGCTGAAAGCCCTCGGCCAGGTTCTTGGCATCACCCCAGACCTGCCGGCAGAAGGACCAGATATTGCGCAAGCGCCCCACACCGTTGCCTTGGTACTCGGGCGTGTCGTACCAACAGTAATGCACGCCGTCGATGATCTGCACGCCCGGCTGCGGTTCGGCGGCACGCACATGCGACCTCACCGAGCCGAGAATCAGCACCCGATGGCCCATGCGCACCCATTCGCGCGCCAGGTAGAAGGGACGGAATTCCATGCCATGCTGGGGGGAGCCGGCGTAATGGTTGATAAGCAAGATGCGCATGGCCTCAGGGCGCTCCGATCAGTTCGCGGTACAGCCCCAGCAGCATCTGCTCTGCTTTCGGCCAGTGATAGTCGGCCAGCACTGCCGCGCGGCCGGCTTGCCCCATGGCGGCGGCCGCAGCGGGATCAGCCAGCATCTCGCTGAGCACAGCGGCCATGGCCTCGGGGTCGCAGGGGTCGACGCAACGCCCGCCACCGCTGCGTTCCAAGATGTCGCGCCAGAGCGGGAAGTCGCTGGCCAGCACCGGCAGCTCGGCCGACATGTATTCGAACATCTTGATCGGCAAGGCATCGAGATAGCTGGGCATGGGCAGCAATGTCACCAGACCGATGCGGCTGCGCGCGAGCACATCACGCACCTGCTCTCGCCCGACCAGGCCCAGATAGTCGACGCGCGACCAGCCCGGCTCGGCGCGCAGTTCGGCCTCGAAAGCGGCGTCCTCGAAGGCACCGCACAGCGTCAGGCGAAGCCCCGGCACCAGGGCAACGGCGCGCACCATCTGCAGCAGGCCACGGGTTCGCATCAAACCGCCGACATAGCAGGCACGGCGCTCGCGAGCGACGGGCCGGCCGGGCGGCGCCAACTCGGTCAGAAAGGGGAAATTGGAGACATTGACGCTGCGGGCGGCCACGCGGGCGAAGCGCTGCGCAATATGCGGCGTCGAAGCGACCACGGCGGCCAAGCGACGCACCTGACGGTTCTCGTAAATTTCAAAAAGGCGCGACAGGAGGGGTCGCAGGGGCGCCGATATCCACTGTTTGGTGAGGATCTGGCGCGGCACGTCTTCGTGCGCGTCGTAGATCACAGTCAAGCCGCGCGCCGCCAGCTTCACGGCCAAGGGCAGCAACTCGGGGTCATGGACATGGACCAAGGCGGGCCGAAGTGCCAGTACCGCCTGCAAGGCTTGGCGCGGCTGCTCGCGCATGCGCGCCAGGCGGCCCCGAGGCCGGGCGCCGATGTCGACAATACGCACACCGTCCAGAGCCGCATCGCCACGGCCATCGCCGACGACCTGGATGACTTCATATCCAGCACACGCCAGCGACACGCATTCCTTGCGAAAAATGCGGATGTCGTCACGCGGGTGCACGGTGGTGACGTGAACGATGCGCGTCATGCCGCCCCCAGCGCACGGCCACGCCCCAGGGCGCGCCCGGGTCGACCGGGCTCTTCAAAGTACAGCCGGCTCCACACCGCCAGATTGAGCAAACGCAGGCGCGTGGCCAAGGGGGCAGTGGCCAGGTCCAGGCCCTGGGAGTCGGCCAGCTCCGCCACCAGAGCGCTGCCCGCCAACTGCTCACTCAGCCAGCCAGCCAGAGGGCCACCCGACCCGAACCAGGCGGCCTCGGGAATGGCCCAGCCCAGCTTGTCACGGCGCCACAAGACCTCATCGGGCAGCCGGCCCTGCATGGCATGGCGTGCCAGCCACTTGGTCCAGCCGCCATGAATGCGATAGGCCAGCGGCAGCTGCGCCAGGAAGTTGACCAGGCGCCAGTCCATGAAGGGCATACGCGACTCGACCGACCAGGCCATGGCTGACTTGTCGGCGTAGAACAGCAAGGTCTGCAAATGGGTGGAGAAATCGCGGTGCAAGGCCTGGTCCAGGTTCTCACCCAGACTCTGGCCACGGCCCAGCTTCTTGAGTACGGCCTGCAGACCTCCGGCCCCGAGCACGCGGCGGCCGGCGTGTCCGGCCAGCCCGGTCAGCAGCAGGGAACCGATGCCGGGAATGGTGCGGTGCAGGGCACGCGCATGAGCCAGCGCCTCGCGAGTTCCCGACTGCACCAGCAAATTGCTGGCGTAATAAACATAACCCGCCAACTGCTCGTCTGCACCCTGCCCATCCAGGGTGACCACGACACCGCGCTGCGCCACCAGGGCATAGGTGTGCCAGCTCGACATCAAGGTGTTGATCGGGGGCACATCCAAGGCCCAAATCATGCGTTCGTGCTCGACCGGAATGTCCTGCCAACGCGGTTGTATCAGGTTGGAGTGCACGCCAAGACGCCGAGCGACCGAATCGATGAAGCTGCTTTCGTCGGCCTTGCGCAAGTGCTCCTGATAGCCGGCCGACATGCCGACGCCATCACTGCCACTGGCATAGACGCTGGAAAAGACCTCCTGCTGCTTGACGATGCCACGGCGCTGCAGGTCCTCGTTGACCAGCATGGCAATCTGCGAGCTGTCGAGGCCACCCGACAAGGCGGTGCCGAAGCGCACGTCCATGCGCATGCGCACGCGCACGGCGTCCTGCATCAGAGATCGATACTCTTCGGCGAGGCGATCCCCTTCCTGGGCATTAAAGGGCCTGAGCAAGGCTTCGGCATCGACCTGCGGTCCATCCCACCAGGGTTTGGGCTGCAAGCGGCCCGGCTGATCCAGCTTGAGCTCGGCCCAATGGCCGGCCGGGAAGCTCTGGATGCCTGCAAACAGGGTTTCCCTGCGCCAGGATTCGGGGCCAGCCTGCAACCAGCGGCCACAAGCCCCTTCGGCCGGGCGAGCTGCGATCTGCGGATGGGCCAGCAAGGCCTTGATCTCCGAGGCCAGGGCCAGCTCACCATCACTGCCTTGCCACCAATACAGCGGCTTGACGCCGTAGCGATCCCGCGCAATCAAGAGCCGCCGCTGGCTGAGATCCAGGATCACGCAGGCCCACATGCCGTTGAGGCGACTGAAGGCTTGCTCCCCCCACTGTGCATAGGCGGCAAGCAGAACCTCGGTATCGCTGTCGGACTGAAAGCGATGACCCAGCCCTTCCAGGACGCGGCGCTGCTCAACATGGTCGTAGATCTCGCCATTGAAGACGGTGACCAGATGGCCGCGGCGCATGGGCTGATGCCCTTGCGGAGAGAGGTCAACGATGGACAGTCGCCGATGTCCGAGGCCGATGCGCAGGCGCTGTGCTGGCGCAGCTTCGATTCGGCCGCTCGGCCGCGACTCGCTGGCCTCTTGCAGCACGGCTGCAGGGGTCTCGGCACCCGCGAGCAGGCGCAAACCCTCGCCACTGTCGATCATGAAGCCTTCACCGTCAGGGCCGCGGTGCCGCAGCTGGCGGGTCATGGCCAGCAAAGCGGACAAAGGCACCTGGGCCGAGGGACTGAACAGCGCTACCAGACCGCACATGGATCAAAGGTCTCCAGACAAAGGGGCACCGGGCCGACGGCCCAGCACATCGCGATAGAGCGCCAACAAAACCTCCGCTTCCTGATGCCAGCCCAGGCCCGCAGTGCGCTCGGCCAGGCCAGCGCGCAAGGCCTCACAACGCGCACGGTCCAAGCCGCGCAAGGTGGCGCGCAGGGCCGAAACTTGAAGCGCCGTGCACCAGCCGGCGTCATAGCGCTCGACAAAACGTCGCTGCTCGGGCAAGTCCGACACCAGCACCGGCAAGCCAGCCAGCGCACATTCGAACAGCTTGTTGGGCAAGCAATAGCGGTTGCTCAAGCAGGTGTCCATGATGAAGGAAACCCCGATATCGGCGCCGGCCGCATGCCGGATCACCTCCTGGGGTGGCACCGCCGGATGCAAATGGATGCGCGAGCACTGCGCCGCCTGCGCGGCAATCTGGTTGGCCAGGATGCCATAGCCCATGAACACGATGTGGTGGGGCTGATCGGCGTCGGCGAAGGCCTCCATCAGCTCGGCAATACCGCGGCCCGGCGACAAGGCTCCCAAGTAGATGAACAGCAGCGCATCGGCCGGCACACCGCAACGGGCGCGCAGGTCCACCGCCGCAAGCGGGCCGCTCGGCCGCAGTGGGAGATTGCGCACCAGGGCGGGCCGAACTCCGGGATAGGTCTGGGCGTACCAGTCGCAGATCGACTGGCTGACGCTGATGCAGCCGTCGGCGCGGCCGATCAGGCGCCGCTCGGTCCAACGCGCCAGGGCCACGCGCAGCTTGGAACGCTCGCCCTGCTCGGTCTCCAACTCATGGGCGTCATAAACCAGGCGAGCGCCCGAGCGGGCCTTCAGCTGCACGCCAATCGGCAGGGGGTCCAGGTCATGGCAGTGAACCACCGACAAAGACTGCTGGCCGTAAATCTGAACGATGCGATGGCGCCATTCGGCAAACTTGAAGACCTGACCGATCAGGCCCTTGGACCATCCACGGCTGCTCAAGCTGATGCGGCGGACGTTCAATCCATCGATCACCTCATGCTCGGGCAAACCGGGCTCATTCAGGCCGACGATTTCGATCTTTGAAAACAGACCCGAGTCGCGCAGCGTGGCAGCCTCCTTCAAAACTCGGGAGTCATTGCGGACCGTGTTGCGAACGATATGAAGATTGATCATGGCCTCGGGTTTCAAGACTGGCGCTTGGCCTAGGGCTGGCCTGCCGGACGGCTGAGCCGGCGCGCCATCAACACATAGACGGCGTACAGCGCCGCATACCCCCAGGCATAGCTCAGCAAAGCCGGCTTGAACTGTGCCGGCAAGCCCAGTGCTGCTGCGGTGAACAGCACCAGGGCCAGCTGCCAGATCAGGTCCAGACCTTGCCGCTGGGCCAGGAAGAACATGAAGCTCAAAGGGCTGGCCACCACGCGCAGCGCGAACAGAGGCAGCAGCCAAACCGCAATCTGCCCGGCTCTGCGCCAGGACTCACCGAACACCAGTGCGAACAGCGGCTCCCCCGCGGCCCCCACCAGCAGCGCCAGCAAAAGCGCCATCACCAGCAGCAAACGCAAGGCATGGTCGAAGGCGAGCGCGCATTCACCCCGCTCAGCATAGGCGCGAGCACTGTCGCGCCGGAACACGTCCAGCACACTGGATGCCACCAAGCCGATGGCGGCGCCCAAGGTGCGCTGAGCCAAGGCCAGCAAGCCCGCAGCCTCAGCCCCGAACCGGGACCCGACCCAGACGACGGGAAGCTGCTCCGCCACCGTACCTAGAACACCAGCGGGCAGGGCCAAGGCCACAAAGCGCCAACGCCGTCGCAGAAAGCTCGCAGCGCTGTCGGCACCCGCGTCCACCGGCCGACTGTCAAGATGGCGGCAACGCAGCCAGATCCAGAGCATGGCCAGACTCAGCCCAAGGGCCATGCCCAACGCAAGCGACAGCGCCTCCGGTCGCCACAAGACAGCCAGGACCTGGCTGCCCGACAAGGCAGCGGCCTGAAGGACTCGAAAGCCGCTCAACAAAGCGAACCGCCCCTCGGCGCTGAGCCACAGCTGCAGCGCACCGGACGCCGCCAGCAGCATGGCCACCAGCGGCCCGAGGCCCAGAAAGGCCGCCGGAACCGCTGCCCAAAAGCCCAGCTGGCTGGCCGCAGCCACGAGCAAGGCCAGCACGGCACCGACAGCGGCAATGGTCCGCAGCACCGAACGCAGGGCCAGCCGCCGCTCCGGCCCGGCCGGCTCCAAGGGCAAGGCGGTCTCGTAGCGCAAGGAGAGGAACACCGAGGCCACGCTGAACAGGCCCAACCAAGCCGCATACAGGCCGAACTCGGCAGGCAGCAGCAGGCGCGCCAGCAAGAGAGAGGCCAGGATCGGGATCCCCTGGGCCAAGGCCGAAGCGCTGAACAAGGCCCCGAGGTCGCGCCAATAGGGCGTCAGCATGGGCCGCATCAAGAAATCGCAGCTGCCGCGCGCAGCGGCTCAGCCCGCCAATGCCTGGCGCAACGCCGCACAGACGCGATCCTGGTCAGCAGAACTCAGATCGGCACTCATGGGCAGGCTCATGACACGGCGAGCGGCGCGTTCGGCCTCCGGGAAACTCTGCCCGCGGCCATGATGTGCATAGGCCGGCTGCTGGTGCAGCGGCTTGGGGTAATGAACCGCCGTCGGCACGCCTGCGGCCTGCAAGGCCTGCTGCACGGACTCGCGTGTGTCGACTGACAAAGTGAACTGCGCCCAAACGCAATTTCGATCGGCCCGAACAGCCAAGCGCTGCACCGGCAGATCGACCAGCAGCTCCTGGTAGCGCGCACCGAGTTCCAGGCGCCGCTGAATCTCCCAGTCGAAACGCTCCAGCTTGGCCAGCACGATGGCGCATTGCAGCGTGTCCATGCGCCCGCCGACACCCAGCCGGGTGTGGGTGTAGCGCTGGCTTTGGCCATGCACGCGGATCTCGCGCGCCGCTTGAGCCAGCGCGTCGTCATCGGTGAACAAGGCTCCGCCGTCGCCATAGCAACCCAGCGGCTTGCTGGGAAAGAAGCTGGTGGCGCCAAAGGTGGACAGGCCGCAGCTCTTCTTGCCCTTGTAGCTGGCGCCAAAGCTCTGAGCGGCGTCCTCGATCACGGCGATGCCGCCGTGGCGGGCGGCAATGACGTTGATCTCATCCATGTCGCAGACCTGGCCATACAGGCTGACCGGCATGATGGCTCGGGTGCGCGGCGTGATGGCGGCCTCGATCAGGCGCACATCGATATTGCAGGTGTCGGGCTCGATGTCCACGAACACAGGCACGCCGCCCAGAAGCACGATCACCTCGGCCGTGGCTGCAAAAGTAAAGGGGGTGGTGATCACCTCATCGCCGGGCTTCAGATCCAGGGCCATCAACGCAATCAGCAAGGCCTCGGTGCCGCTGGACACGGTGATGCAATGCTTGACGCCCACATGGGCTGCCAGCTGGACTTCCAGCTCCTTGACCTCGGGCCCCATGATGTACTGACCATGGTCCAGCACCTGCTGGATGCGGGCGTCGATGCGGGTCTTGAGCGCAGCGTACTGCGCCTTGAGATCAATGAAAGGCAGGGCATTCGTCGTGCTCACGCGAGGCTTCCTTCTGTCACGAGCACACAGCGTGCACCGTCTGTTTGCAGTTCGTACACATCACCGGTGTGCGGGCATTGCGCCCGCCCCTGAGCGTCGAATTCCAGGCGCTCACCGAAACGGCTCATCCAGCCGATACGCCGCGCCGGCACACCGACCATCAGGGCGAAATCGGGCACATCTTTTTGCACCACGGCCCCCGCGCCGATGAAGGCATGGGCGCCGACCGTGCTGCCGCAAACGATGGTGCAGTTGGCGCCCAAGGTGGCGCCGCGTTTGACCAGGGTGCGGCGGTACTCGGCCTTGCGCGCCACGGCGGCGCGCGGGTTGTAGACGTTGGTGAACACCATGCTGGGGCCACAGAACACATCGTCCTCCAGCGTTACGGCGTCATAGACCGAGACATTGTTCTGAACGCGCACGTTGTCGCCGATGCTCACATCGTTGCCGACGTAAACACCTTGGCCGAGCGAGCAGCGAGCGCCAATCCTGGCGCCCGGGCTGATGTGGGCGAAATGCCAGACCTTGCTGCCTTCGCCCAGCTGCGCACCGTCGTCAACGATGGCGCTGTCGTGTTTCCAAAAACTCATGATGACCGGATGCGTCAGTTTCAAAACACCAGGGGCAAGCCGACGCGCTGGCCGTCACGCGCGCTGCGATAGGCCGCGATCAGGATCTCCAGCGAGCGCAAGCCCTCGTAGCCATCAACCTGGGCGCTGGCCTCGCCGCGCAGGGTCTTGATGACGTTGTCGTAGTAGAGCGGGTGGCCGAAACCGTAGACACTGCCCGTGTCATAACTGGCCGCCTGCACGGCGGCATCATCCGGGTGCGGCTCGGCGAATTGCCAGTGCTCGATCTTGTTGACCGCCGTGCCACCGATCTTGACCGTGCCCTTCTCGCCCAGGATGGTGATCGAGCCTTCCAGGTTCTGCGGGAAGGTCAGCATGGTCACATTGATGGAGCCCAGGCCGCCGTGGCGCAGGCGCACGCTCATCACACCGGTGTCCTCGGCCTCGATGTCGCGCGCCAGGGTGGCGGTGTAGGCATGAACGCTGTCCACCGGACCGACCAGCCAATCCAGCAGGTCGACGTAATGGCTGGCTTGATTCATGAAGGCGCCGCCGTCCAGATCCCATCGGCCGCGCCAGGGCGCGGCGTCGTAGTAACTTTGCGGTCGGCTCCAAAACACATTGACCGTGGACAAGTAAATGCGGCCAAAGCGCCCTTGCTCGATCGCCTGCTTGACGCGCTGCACGGTGGCATTGAGCCGGTTTTGCTTGACCACAAAGAGCTTGACCCCGGCGTCGCGACAGGCGCGCACCATGGCCATGCCCTCGTCGAACTTGGTGGCCATGGGCTTTTCGCTCAGCACATGGAGGCCGGCGGCCGCCACTGCACATGCTTGCTGAGGGTGCAAGCCACTGGGCGTGGCCAGCACCACCACATCGGCGGCGCAATCTGAGGCCAGCAGGGCATCCAGGGATGCAAAGCCCGCCACGCCGGTGGTGGCCACGGCGGCGGCCAGGCTCTCAGGCTTGTGGTCGCACACCGCCACCAGCTCGGCCCGGCCCGCATGGGCCTGGATGGCTTCGATATGGTTTTTAGAGATGCGGCCACAGCCGACCAGGGCGAAGCGGATCGGACGGTCAAGAATGGGGTCGGGCAGGCGCATCGGGCGGGGTAAAAGTGGAGTTGCAGCAGGCAATCAGAGGGCGGATTCTAAGAGCCGCACCCATGCCGCCATGCCACTGCGCCTAAAATCAGCGCAAATTCAACGAGTTGATGATGACCCAGCACACCCCTCCCGCTCCGCACCACGCCCCTGCAGCCCAGGACGAGAACCAGCTGATCACCGAACGCCGCGAGAAACTGGCCGCCCTGCGCGCCAAGACCGCCGTCCCCTTCCCCAACGATTTCAAACCCCAGCACCGCGCCCTGCCGCTGACGCAGCGCTATGGCGATCTGGACAATGAGACCCTGGAGCCGCAGGCCGTGGCCGTCTCGGTGGCCGGCCGCCTGATGCTCAAGCGCGTGATGGGCAAGGCCTCCTTCGGCACCCTGCAAGACGCGACCGGCCGCATCCAGCTGTTCGTCACCAAGGACGGCGTCGGTGAGGAAAGCTACGACGCCTTCAAGCACCTGGACCTGGGCGACATCGTCGGCGCCGAGGGTCAGCTGTTCAAGACCAAGACCGGCGAGCTGTCGGTGCGCGTCAGCAATCTGCGCCTGCTGACCAAGAGCCTGCGCCCCTTGCCGGACAAATTCCACGGCATGGCCGACCAGGAGCAGAAATACCGCCAGCGCTATGTCGACCTGATCACCGACGAACACGCCCGCGCCCGCTTCATCGCCCGCTCCAAGGCCGTGTCCTCGATCCGCAGCTTCATGGTCGAGCACAGCTTTCTGGAGGTGGAAACGCCGATGCTGCACCCGATCCCGGGTGGCGCGAATGCCAAGCCTTTCATCACCCATCACAATGCGCTGGACCAGGAGATGTACCTGCGCATCGCGCCGGAGCTCTACCTGAAGCGCCTGATCGTGGGCGGCTTTGAGCGGGTGTTCGAAATCAACCGCAACTTCCGCAACGAAGGCATCTCGGTTCGGCACAACCCCGAGTTCACGATGATGGAGTTCTATGCGGCCTACTGGACGCACCATGATCTGATGGACTTCACCGAGGAGGTGCTGCGCCACGCCGCGCGCGCCGCCACCGGCAATGCCCGGGTCAGCTATGCCGGCAAGGACGTGCATCTGGACGAGCCCTTCGCCCGCCTGTCGGTGCGCGATTCCCTGGTCGCCCATGCGGGCCTCAGCGCCGAGCAGGCCGACGACGCGGAGCTACTGCGCGCCAAGCTCAAGGACCTGGGCGAAGAAGCGCCCAAGCACTGGACCCTGCCGGAGCTGCAATTCGGCATGTTCGAAGCCGTGGTGGAAGAGAAACTCTGGCAGCCGACCTTCATCATCGACTATCCGGTCGAGGTCTCGCCCCTGGCCCGTGCCTCGGACAGCAACCCCAAAATCACCGAGCGCTTCGAGCTCTTCATCACCGGCCGCGAGTACGCCAACGGCTTCTCCGAGCTGAATGACGCCGAAGACCAGGCCGCCCGCTTCCACGCCCAGGTGGCCAACAAAGACGCCGGCGACGAGGAAGCGATGTTCTTCGACGCCGATTTCATCCGCGCCCTGGAATACGGCATGCCTCCGACCGGCGGCTGCGGCATCGGCATTGACCGCCTGATGATGCTGATCACCGATTCGCCCAGCATCCGCGACATCATCTTGTTCCCGGCATTGCGCCGCGAAGCCTGATCAAGAGCTGAGTTGACGTGTACAAAAAGGGGAGGCCTCGGCCTCCCCTTTTTCCTTTTTAGGCGCCAGCTTTCAGCGCTTGCCGTGCCTGAAGACTGGCGCGCGCTTGTTCAGGAAGGCATCCATGCCCTCGCGCTGATCGTCGGTGCCGAACACGGCGTAGAAGACGCGGCGCTCGGAGGTCACGCCTTCCTTCAGGCCGCGCTCGAAGCTGCGGTTGACCAGTTCCTTGATCAGCTGCAAGGCCGGGGCGCAAAAGCCATTGATGGTCTCGGCCGCCGCCAGGGTTTCTGCCAGCTGCTCCCAAAGACTCACCCCACCCTCCCCTGTGTGGCCAGCGTGTGAGCGGCGCATGCGCGGAGCCGTAGCTGCAGCGTAGCGAGGACGCTGGAATCGGCAACAACCATCGGCATCCAAGCATTTCGTGAGGACCAGCACGGAAGCAGGCCAGCAAAACAAACATATTTATCAAATAAAGCCAGACAATCAGCTCAACAATTGATTCAAATCATTTTTATCAATTGACTCGAGACACGTTCTAGGGCCCTTGGGAGAGCAGGATGCACAGCACTGACAGCCGTCCGAATCGCTTGCCCGCCGATGGCCGGATGCCGCTGGAGCTGGCTGCTTCTCCGCCGTGGCAAGCAGCGCTTCTGCTGCTGCGCCAGCGACTGGCCCAGGTTTCATTTGGCTGGCTGGGCGCCCTCGCCGTCGCGCGCGAAACTCAGAGCACCGAGGCAAACGCTGAGGTCTGGCTGGCGCGCTTGGATGAGGCCAGCGAACTCTGGCGCGGCCATCTCAGTACTGCCCAAGCGCAAATTCAGACCGCCACCGAATCGGTCATTCAAGGCTTTGGCGAAGTCCTGGTGCATCTGGACGCCATCATCGAACAGCCCGATGGCGCCCCGTGCAAATCCGATGCCTTGGACGCGCGTGCGGACATCCTCAGCCAATGCGAGCAACAGCTGCGCAGCGTGACGCAACGCTTCCACCTGTTCCTCAACGCGAGAGAACAGCTGCTTGGCGACGTGCGATCACTGGCCGGCACCTCGGCCCAGCTCCAGGACATGGCCGAAGAGGTGGCCACTTTGGCGCGCCAAACCAATCTGCTCTCGATCAACGCGGCCATCGAAGCTGCCCGTGCGGGAGAGAGCGGCCGAGGCTTCGCCGTCGTCGCCGCCGAGGTCAGGCGTTTGTCGACCGGATCCGGCGATACAGGCCGCCGCATAGGCCAACAAGTCACCGGCTTCACGGACCGCATCCAACAAATCTTGCAGCAAGCCACCGCCGACCAGGCCACAGAAAACCAGGTTTTTGAAACTGCAGAGCGCAGCATCGATGAGGTCGTCCAGCAGGTCGACCGCGCCGTAGCGGCCCTCCATGAGCGGGCTGCTGAACTGAGCCGTCGCGGTGCCGCGGTGCGCCAGCAGGTCGAGACCCTGATGGTCGCCCTGCAGTTTCAGGATCGAGTGCAACAAATGCTCGAGCAGGTGAGTGCATCGATCGAGCGCGGCACGAAGCAGCTGAGTCAAGCGCTGCGCTCAGGCCAGCCCCCTGATGCCTCGGACTGGCAAGCCCTGCTCAGCGAAGGCTACACAACGCCTGAGCAACGCCAACTGGCGGGCTCGCCAAGGCCTGAAGCGGCGCGTGGCGCCAAGTTGACCTTCTTCTGAACCCGGAGGCCGTGATGCCCAAACTGATCCTCATCGTCGACGACTCCAGCTCTTTGCGCATGGTCGTGCGCATGGCGCTGCAAAGGGCCGGCTATGACGTGCTGGAAGCGCATGACGGCCTCCACGCTTTGGAAGAACTCGAAAAAATCGGACGCGTCAACCTGATCCTGAGCGACGTGAACATGCCGCGCATGGATGGCATCACTTTCGTTCACAAGCTGAAGGCGCACCCGCGCCATCGATTCACACCGGTGGTGATGCTCACCACCGAAGACCAGGACGCCATGATCGAGAAGGGCCGCGCGGCCGGCGCCAAGGCCTGGCTGGTCAAGCCCTTCGACCCCACGCAGTTGCTGACTGCCGTGGCACGTTTGGTGCAAGCCTGAGGAGACCATTATGAACGCCGCCTATGCCCTACCTGCCGAGCTCACGATCTACACGGCCGGCGACTTGCATGCCAGCCTGATCCGTGACTTGCCCGTCGCAGAAAGCGCTCTGCTTCTCGACGCATCGCAGGTGACCGACATCGACTCTGCAGGTCTGCAACTGCTGCTGGCCTTGGCCCAGGCCTGCGATCACCGCGGCCAAGCCATCAAGCTGGTGGCACCCAGCAGCGCATTGATTCAGGCCAGCATCGCCCTTGGCGTGCAAGACCTGCTGACGCCCCACCAAGGAGCCGCCTCATGAGCCCGCAAGAACAGGACACCAGCTTCATTGCCGAGGCACTGCCGGCCTTCATCAGCGAAGCGCATGAACATCTTGCCGCACTGGAGCAGTTGCTGCTTGAGCTGGAAGGCGACTCGGGCAACCGCCAACTGCTCGACGCCCTGTTCCGGTCCGCGCACACCATCAAAGGGTCGGCGGGACTGTTCGGTTTGGTCGAGGTCGCCGCCTTCACCCATCACGTTGAGACACTGCTGGACCAATTGCGCGACGGAACGGCGGCCCTAACGCCAGAAACAAGCACGCTGCTGCTGCGCTGCAATGACGAAATACGCGTGCTCATTTGCGCAGCGGAACGACAAGCGCCCGCCGATGCCGCGTCGGCTTCCCGGCGAGAGGCCCTGGTTCAAGGCCTGCGAGCAATCTCCGCGCCTTCTATGCAGCAAGCTCAGGCCGCCACAGCTCCGAGCAGCGAGTCAGCCCCCGATGCCGGCCTGCAGTCCTGGCGTATCCGGGTCGACTTCGGCATCGAGACCTTTCGGGATGGCATGGACCCCCTGGCGCTTCTCAGCTATTTGCGCGGACTCGGTGATTTGAACGAACTGCAGTGCTCCAGCGCCCGGCTGCCGGAATTTCAAACCATGGATCCGGAAGCCTGCTACCTGACGCTCAGCTTCGTCTTCAACTCGGCCGTCGAACACAGCACGCTCGAAGCCGCGTTCGACTTCATCCGCGCTGAATCGCAAGTCCTCATCGAAGCCTTGCCGGATGCTTCACTTCAGGGGGCCGCTCTCGATCGCGCCCACAGCCTGGACTCAAGGGCCTCCTTGAGTTCAAGCCCAGCGGCAACAAGCACACCAACCTCGGTTCGAACGGACGAGACGCCCCCGCCGAGCCCAAGCTCAGCCCCTGCCGCCAGCGATGAACCGCGCTTCATCCGCGTGCCCGCCGACCGACTGGACCTGGTGATCAACCTGCTCGGTGAACTGGTGATTGCCAGTGCCGGCGCATCTTTGCTCGCCAAGCAGAGCCGCCAGGGAGCCTTGATGGCCGCCAATGAACAAATCGGACAATTGGTCGAAGAAGTTCGCAACGGCACGCTGCAACTGCGCATGGTGCAGATCGGCGAGACCTTCTCGCGCTTTCGTCGCGTGGTGCGGGACACGGCCGCCGAACTGAACAAGGATGTTGCCCTGCAAATCATGGGCGGCGACACCGAGCTGGACAAGTCGGTGGTGGAACGCATCGCCGACCCCATGATGCACCTGGTTCGCAATGCACTCGACCACGGCCTTGAGTCGCCAGAGGAGCGCATCGCAGCCGGCAAATCACCCCAGGGGCGGCTGACGCTTTCGGCGCGTCACGAAGCGGGCAGCATCCTGATCCAGATCGAGGATGACGGGCGCGGCGTGCGCCGCCAGAAAGTGCTGCAGCGCGCTTGGGAACGAGGGCTGGTCGAAGCCGGCGTACAGCCAAGTGATGCCGACATCCTGCGCCTGATTTTTGCCCCGGGCTTCTCGACGGCCGAGAAGGTGACGAATCTGTCCGGCCGCGGGGTCGGCATGGATGTGGTGCGCAGCAATATCGAGCAGCTGCGCGGCAATGTCGCCATCGACAGCGTCGAAGGCCAAGGCACGCGCATCACCATCCGGCTGCCTCTGACCCTGGCCATCATCGACGGCTTCCTGGTCGGCGTCGGCCAGTCCAAATTCATCTTCCCCCTGGATGCGGTGGTCGAGGTGATCGAAAACCGCCCGGCCTTGGCCGCCATGGATGAGCGCGGCCGGGGCACCGTCGAATTGAGAAGTCAGGTCTTGCCGGTGGTGGGCTTGCGCGAACTGTATGCCATCGACTCAGCCACGCCCGAACGCAGCAGCGTGGTCGTGCTGCAGTCGAGCGGCCAGCGCTACGGGGTTCAGGTCGACCAGTTGCTCGGCCAGCATCAGACCGTCATCAAGCCTTTGGGCCGCATGTTCCGCAGCCTGCGCGGCATGTCGGGCTCTTCCATTCTGGGCAACGGTGAAGTCGCACTGATCTTCGATGTGCACTCGCTGTGCCAACTCGCCACCGATCCCCCCCACCGCCACGCCAATCGTCACACCGCTCCACTTCGCGAAGGACACACATCATGACGCAGATTCGCACCTCCTGGCTCGCCCAACTTGTGGCCGGCGCCGAACTGCAACAAGCCCATGAAAACGCAGAGCACGCACGAGCGGATTCCAGCCTGGCGCAAGAGCGCGCGGACGAGCTGCAAGCCGTGCTTGGCGCACTCAGCAAGTCGCAGGCCGTGATCGAGTTCGCCATGGACGGCACCGTACTCACCGCCAACGACAACTTCCTGCACCTACTCGGCTACCAGCTCGATGAAATCAAGGGGCGCCACCACAGCATGTTTGCCGCAAGCGGCGTGGCGCAAAGCCCCGAGTACCGTCAGTTCTGGGACAAGCTGGCACGCGGTGAATTCGATTCCGGCCAGTACAAGCGTATCGGCAAGGGCGGCCGCGAGATCTGGATCCAAGCCAGCTACAACCCCGTCTTCGGACCGGATGGCAAGCCCAGCAAGGTGCTCAAGTTCGCCACCGACATCACCGCTGCCGTGCTGCAGGCCGCCGAACAAGCCGGGCAACTGAAAGCCGTCAGCCAATCGCAGGCCGTGATCGAGTTCAAGCTCGACGGCACCGTTCTCTGGGCCAATGAAAACTTCCTGGCCGCCCTGGGCTACAGCTTGGACGAAATCAAGGGCCGGCACCACAGCATGTTCACCGAGCCCGGGGTGTCGCAAAGCGTGGCCTACCGCCAGTTCTGGGACAAGCTGGGGCGCGGTGAGTTCGACGCGGGGCAGTACAAACGCATCGGCAAGGGCGGGCGTGAAGTCTGGATTCAGGCCACTTACAACCCCATCTTCGACATGGACGGCCGGCCCTTCAAAGTCGTCAAGTACGCGACCGACATCACAGCGGCCAAACTGCAAGCGAGCGACCATGAAGGCCAACTCAAGGCCGTCCACAAGTCGCTGGCCGTGATCGAGTTCAAGCTCGACGGCACCATTTTGGGCGCGAACGAGAACTTCCTGGCGGCCGTCGGCTACAGCCTGGACGAAATCAAGGGTCGCCACCACAGCATGTTCGTGGAAGCGAGCCATGTCCAGAGCCTTGAATACCGGCAGTTCTGGGAAAAGCTCGGCCGTGGCGAATTCGACGCCGGCCAGTACAAGCGCATCGGCAAGGCGGGCCGCGAAATCTGGATTGAAGCCAGCTACAACCCCATCCTGGACGCAGAAGGTCGCCCGTTCAAGGTTGTCAAATACGCCACCAACATCACCGCAGCGAAGCTTCTGGCCGCCGACTACGAGGGGCAGATCAAGGCCGTCAGCAAGTCACAAGCAGTGATTGAGTTTCAGCTCGACGGCACCATCCTGAACGCCAACGAGAACTTCCTGGCCACGGTGGGTTACAGCCTGGACGAGATCAAGGGCCGCCACCACAGCATGCTGGTCGAGGCCAGCCACGCGCAGAGCGCGGAGTACCGCCAGTTCTGGGAGAAATTGGCCCGGGGGGACTTTGACGCTGGGCAGTACAAGCGCATCGGCAAAGGCAGCCGCGAGATCTGGATCCAAGCCAGCTACAACCCGATTCGCGACCTCAGCGGCCGGCCCTACAAGGTCGTCAAGTACGCGACCGACATCACGGCCGAGGTGCTGGCCAGCCGCATGCTGCGTGAGGCGGTCGAGCAAGCACAAGAAGTCACCGCCGCCGCACGCTCGGGTGACCTCAGCGGTCGCATTCCACTTCAAGGCAAGACCGGGCCAATCGAACATCTCTGTTCCGGCGTGAACGCCCTGATGGAAACCACTGGGGTCATCTTTGATGACATGGGCCGGGTGTTCAGCGCCCTGGCCTCGGGCGACCTGACACAGCGCGTGACGCGTGACTACACCGGCGTCTTCGAGCAAGTCAAACAAGACGCCAACAGCAGCTGCGAGAAGCTGGCCGCCGTGATCGCCGAGGTTCGCGCCGCTGCCGAGGCCTTGGGCAGCGCCTCCAACCAGGTCAGCGACACCGCACAAAGCCTGTCTCAAGGCGCCAGCGAACAGGCGGCCTCGGTGGAAGAAACCACCGCATCCATCGAGCAGATGTCCGCGTCCATCGCGCAAAACAGCGACAACGCCAAGGTCACCGACGGCATGGCCACCAAGGCCAACAAGGAGGCCGGCGAAGGCGGTGTCGCCGTCACGCAAACCGTGGCTGCCATGAAGCAGATCGCCGCCAAGATCAGCATCGTCGACGACATCGCCTACCAGACCAATCTGCTGGCCCTCAATGCAGCCATCGAGGCCGCTCGGGCCGGCGAGCATGGCAAGGGCTTTGCCGTGGTCGCCGCCGAGGTGCGCAAACTCGCCGAGCGCAGCCAGGAGGCCGCCAAGGAGATCGGCGACCTCGCCGGCGACAGCGTCAGCACGGCCGAGCGCGCCGGGCGCCTGCTGGGCGAAATCGTGCCCAGCATTCAAAAGACCAGCGATCTGGTGCAAGAGATCGCGGCGGCGTCGCAGGAGCAAAGCCAATCGGTCAACCAGATCGGCAGCGCCATGACCCAGCTCAGCAAGGCCACGCAGCAAAACGCCTCGGCCTCGGAAGAACTCGCCGCGACCTCGGAAGAGCTGTCCAACCAGGCCGGTCAGCTGCAGGAAGCCGTGGCCTTTTTCCGCCTTGACGGCGAAGGCGCCAGCTCGACCAAGCAGCGCAGCGAAGCGGCCCGCCCCGCCGAACGGCGCGCACCCAACTCGCCCATGCGTGGCAACCCGCCGGCCGCGGCGCAGCCAGCTCGCGCCGCCGCCACCGGAACTCGCGGCAACTTCCGTCCCTACTGAGACGCCGCCACCCCACCCGCGATACACCGCATCAAAGCCAAAGGACCACCGCCATGACGCCCAACTCCACCTCCTGGCTCGCCCAACTTGTGGCCGGCAAGGAACTGCAGCAAGCCCACGAAACCTCGGAGCGCGCACAAGCAGACGCCCGCCTGGCGCAAGAGCGCGCGGACGAGCTGCAATCCGTACTGAACTCCATCAGCCGGTCACAAGCCGTGATCGAGTTCACCACGGACGGCACTGTGCTCACCGCCAACGAGAACTTCCTGCACCTGCTCGGCTACCAGCTCGATGAAATCAAGGGGCGCCACCACAGCATGTTTGCCGCGGCCGGCGTGGCACAAAGCCCTGAGTACCGTCAGTTCTGGGACAAGCTGGCACGCGGTGAATTCGATTCCGGCCAGTACAAGCGTTTCGGCAAGGGCGGCCGCGAGGTCTGGATCCAGGCCAGCTACAACCCCGTCTTCGGACCGGATGGCAAGCCCAGCAAGGTGGTCAAGTTCGCCACCGACATCACCGCTGGCACGCTGCAGGCCGCCGACCAAGCGGGGCAACTCAAGGCCGTCAGCAAATCCCAGGCCGTGATCGAGTTCAAGCTCGACGGCACCATTCTCAACGCCAATGAAAACTTCTTGACCGCCCTGGGCTACAGCTTGGACGAAATCAAGGGCCGGCACCACAGCATGTTCGCCGAGCCCGGCGTGTCGCAAAGCCTGGAGTACCGCCAGTTCTGGGACAAGCTGGGGCGCGGTGAGTTCGATGCGGGGCAGTACAAGCGCATCGCCAAGGGTGGGCGTGAAGTCTGGATCCAAGCCAGCTACAACCCCATCTTCGACATGGACGGCCGGCCCTTCAAGGTCGTCAAATATGCGACCGATATCACCGCCGAGGTGGTGGCCAACCGCATGTTGAGCGAAGCGGTTGAGCAGGCCCAGGTCGTCACGGCGGCCGCACGCGACGGCGACCTGACTCAGCGGATTTCCATGCAGGGCAAGAGTGGCGCCATCGAGCAACTGTGCCTGGGCATCAACGCCATGATGGAGACCACATCGACCATCTTCGATGATGTCGGGCGCGTGGTCGGCGGCCTGGCCGCGGGCGACTTGTCGCAGCGGATCACCCGCGACTGCAAGGGCACCTTCGAGCGCGTCAAGCAAGATGCCAACACCAGCAGCGAGACGCTGGCCGACATCATCGACGATGTGGTGCGCGTGTTCTCCGCCATGGCCAATGGCGACCTCAGCCAACGCATCAGCCGCGAAGGTCAAGGGGTCTTTGAGCAGGTCAAGCTGGATGCCAACAGCAGCTGCGAAAAGCTGGCCGCCGTGATCGCCGAAGTGCGCGCTGCTGCCGAGGCACTGAACAGTGCCTCCAACCAAGTCAGCGACACCGCGCAAAGCCTGTCCCAGGGCGCCAGCGAGCAGGCGGCCTCGGTGGAAGAAACCACCGCGTCCATCGAGCAGATGTCCGCATCCATCGCGCAGAACAGCGACAACGCCAAGGTCACCGACGGCATGGCCACCAAGGCCAACAAGGAGGCCGGCGAAGGCGGCATGGCCGTCACGCAGACCGTGGCCGCCATGAAGCAGATCGCAGCCAAGATCAGCATCGTCGACGATATCGCCTACCAGACCAATCTGCTGGCCCTCAATGCAGCCATCGAGGCCGCTCGGGCCGGCGAGCATGGCAAGGGCTTTGCCGTGGTCGCCGCCGAGGTGCGCAAACTCGCCGAGCGCAGCCAGGAGGCCGCCAAGGAGATTGGCGACCTCGCAGGCGACAGCGTCAGCACGGCCGAGCGCGCCGGGCGCCTGCTGGGCGAGATCGTGCCCAGCATTCAAAAGACCAGCGATCTGGTGCAAGAGATCGCGGCGGCGTCGCAGGAGCAAAGCCAATCGGTCAACCAGATCGGCGGCGCCATGACCCAGCTCAGCAAGGCCACGCAGCAAAACGCGTCCGCCTCGGAAGAACTCGCCGCGACCTCGGAGGAGCTGTCCAACCAGGCCGGTCAGCTGCAGGAGGCCGTGGCCTTTTTCCGCCTTGACAGCGAACCCGTCCTAACGCCCAAGCCACGCAGCGAAGTGGCGCGGCCCGTCGAACGGCGCGCGCCCAACTCGCCCATGCGTGGCAACCCGCCGGTCTCGGCTCTGCCGCCCCGTGTCGCCGCCACCGGAACGCGCGGCAACTTCCGCCCCTACTGAGCCGCCAGGAGCACGACGCCATGAACACGCAAACCACAACATCGCAGTACCTCACCTTCTCTCTGGGTGAGGAAGTCTTCGGCATGGACATACGGACGGTGCGAGAGATCATCCAGGTCGGTCCCGTGACCACGGTGCCACTGATGCCTGACTTCGTGCGCGGCGTGATCAATTTGCGTGGCGCCGTGGTGCCAGTGATCGATCTTCACGCTCGCTTCGGCCGGCCGGCCGCACGCCTGAGCAAAAAGAGCTGCATCGTGATCTTTGATGCCATGCGCCAGGGCGAACGGGTGGAACTGGGGCTGTTGGTCGACGCCGTCAGTGAAGTGGTGGACATCCCTGCTGCGGACATCGAGCCCGCGCCCGACTTCGGTTCGGCCGTTCGGCGCGACTTCATCCAAGGCATGGGGCGGCTGGGGCAGCGTTTTGTGATTGTGCTGGAACCCGATCGCGCCTTCGATCTGGACGATATGGCTGTGCTGTGCGAACGCAATCAGCTCGCTGAAGCGGCTTGACCCAAAAGCCTTACCGAGGATTGACGATGGGACCACTCAACGACGCCACCTTCCGCCGCATCAGGAGCCTGATGCACGAATCGGTCGGCCTGTCCTTTCCTGACACCAAGAAGCCCTTGATCCAGTCCAGGCTCACGCCTCGGCTGCTGCAGCTGGACATCCAGCGCTTTGAAGACTACGTCGAGTTGATTTCCGGCCCCAACGACGCCGGGGAGTTCCAGATGGCGGTGGATCTCCTGACCACCAACGAAACCTACTTCTTTCGTGAGCCGGCTCATTTCGAGCTCATGTGCAAAGAGCTGGCGCGCACCCGCGCGAGTGCGGTCTCCATCTGGAGCGCCGCCTCGTCTTTCGGGGACGAGGCCTACAGCCTTGCCATGTTGCTGGCGGATATGGCCGCCCAGGGCAGCATTGGCGAGGACTGGCAGATCCTGGGCACCGACATCAGCGATCGCGTCCTGCGCAGTGCGGCGGCCGGCATCTATCCCGAAGAACGCCTGCATGAGGTGACCATGGACAGGCGGCGGCGCTACTGCCTGCGCGGTGAAGGCCCCTCAAAAGGTTTGATTCAGATGCATGAAAAGCTGCGCGCGAAAGTTCGCTTTGGCTGGCTCAATCTGTGCCGCCCCATTGAAGACATCGGGCCCTTCGATGTCATCTTTCTGCGCAATGTCTTGATCTACTTTGACGCGCCCACCAAGCGCACGGTGATCGACCGCGTGCTCACCCAACTCAAGCCCGGTGGCCTGCTGTTCACCGGCATGGCGGAAGGACGGCTGCTGTGCGACACCGCCATGGAGCAGCTGGCCACCGGGGCTTTCCGGAAGCTTGGCAGCTGCGCGGTCGCTGCTTGACGCCCTTGCCCAGGAGCCCAGGATGCCCATCACCGTGTACGCCGTCGACGATTCGGCCGTGGTCCGGCAAGCGATGCAGCATCTGCTGCAAGGCGACCCCGACCTGGTGCTGATCGGTACCGCACCCAATCCCATCATTGCAGCACCGGCCTTGCGCAAGCAGCGCCCCGATGTGCTCTTGCTCGATATCGAAATGCCTGGCATGGACGGCCTGACCTTCTTGCGCCAGTTGATGGCGGAGGCGCCGATTGCCACCGTGATCTGCTCCACCCTGACCGAGAAAGGCAGCCGCGTGGCACTTGATGCACTGGCTGCCGGCGCGGTGGCCATCATTGCCAAGCCGCGCCTGGGACTCAAGCAATTCCTCGAAGACTCCCGGCGCGAACTGCTGCAGACCCTCAAGGCAGCCGCCTTGAGTCGGCCGCGACGCCAGACCCAGGACGTGGGGACGGCAGCCCCCATAGCGGCAAGCTTGGTCCCGCCCAGACCCGCTGCGCCGACGCGTGCGCTGGCCGTCAACAAGCCCATTGTTCTGGGTGGCTCGACCGGCGCCACCCAGGCCTTCGAAGCGATTCTGCTGTCCCTGCCGGCCGACTCCCCGGGCATGGCCGTGGTTCAGCACATGCCCGAACGCTTCACTGCCATGTATGCCGAGCGTTTGAATGCCGCGGCGGCCATGGAGGTGCGCGAAGCAAAGAGCGGCGACCGACTGGAGCGGGGTCTGGTGCTGATCGCGCCAGGCGGCCGCCATATGCAGCTGCGCAAAAGCGCCGGTCAGTATTTTGTCGAAGTCTTCGACGGTCCCAACGTCAACCGACACAAGCCCTCGGTCGACGTGCTGTTCAAGTCAGCGGCGGAGTGCGCGGGCGGTGACGCGCTGGCCATCATCCTCACCGGCATGGGTGACGACGGCGCCCGCGGCATGCGTCTGATGCACAACGTCGGCGCCCGCACCATTGCGCAGGACGAAGCCAGTTGCGTGGTCTTCGGCATGCCCAAAGTGGCCATCGAACAAGGCGGCGTGGATTCGGTGCTGCCGCTGGGCCAGATCGCGCAGGCGGTCCTGGCTTTTGATGCACGACACTGAGCCCAGCCGCTGCAGAGCCCGCCCAGATTCTGTGGCCTGATCAATGCTTGCCATGCGTGAACACCCGAGCACGCCTGCTGTGGACTGCGCCCATGCCTTCGCGTTGATCATCGGAACCGAAGACAGCAAGATCGCTGCGGAGGCGATACCCCGATAGGCGATCCGGTCGGCTTTAGAGGTGGCCGATGCAGAGCAGGCGCTCGCTGTTGCGCAGGTGGTCCATGCCGGCCTGATCGAAGAAGGTCCGCATCTCGGCTCGCGAGGTCTTGCCCTGGTTGATCAGCTCGTCTTCCAGGTGTTTCTTGCCCTTGCCAACCGGGACGATCTCGACACTGCGGCAGACAGGCGCCAGCAGCGCGCGCATTTCTTCGGCCTCGAAGAAACGGATCCGGTAGAGCGGGTCGGTTTCGCCCAGCCGGGCGAAATAGTCGATGAAATCGGGGTTGTGGGCGTTGTGCACCGTGGCAATGATTTTGCGTCGCGAGACCCGCGCCTGTTCTGCTGCCAGTCGCCGAATATCTTGATCATCGAACAGCACCCACAGGCCGTTGTGGAAACTGACGTCGAATGCGGCGTCGGCCATGCCATCCAATTGGAATGCGTCGCCCTGGAAAATCTGAGCAGCAAGCTCTGGAAACTGGCGTCGAGCCAGCTCCACCGAAGCACTTGAATAATCCGCGCCCCAACAGTTGACACCCAGACGATTGAGCAGAGCCATGTCACGAAAGCTGCCTGCCCCCAACTCCAGAACACGCCGGTCCTCGTCATGCAGCAAGGCATTCACGTAGTAGGCGTGACGCTGATCCTGCTGGTAATGGTCGAAAATCTTCGGCCATGTGTCGTCCCAATGGATCTGTGTGGGGGGCATGCCCCTCGATGGCTCAGCCGTCATACGATGACCTCAGTGTATTTTCTGGTGTAGATCGCACCTCCCTGGATCAGCCCCAAGGGCTCGGGCGTCTGCCCCAAGTGGTGCCGCACATGGTTGTGGACAAAGTTGTAGCCCGCGAGGCCTGAGAAGGCCACGCCGGCCGAGAAGCGCGGGTTCACATCCATCAGACGCAGCCCCCCGTTGCTCAGCTGCAGGAACTCGACATTGATGCAGCCCTCGAAATCGATGGCCTGGCAGAGGGCGTCGACGTGCGACTGAAGAGTCACGTCGGCGTCGAGGATCTGCACTGCAAGGCCAGCGCCGTTCCGGGTCCGCAAGAGCTCCCTGCGTGCGACGATCAGTGCGGGGGCCGGTCCGGAACGCAGAACATCGACGACAACGACATCGCCTTCCAAAAAAGGCTGAACGATGTAGGACTCGCCCAGTGGCGCTGCGCGTTCGAAATCCACCCGACTCCGGAACACAAACTGGCCCTCACTGCTGCGCCCCCGTGCCGGCTTGGCGATGCAGGGGAAGGTACCACCCAGCGCAAGATAGTTTGCCGCTCGGAAGCTCGGAATGACCGGCAAAGCCGATGCGCTGAAATGATCGTGCAGCGCCAGCTTGTCGCGCAGCAAGCGAACAGCCTCCAGGCTGGGAACAGCCAGCTTGATACCGCGAGAGGCAAACGCGCCGGCGCAGGTACAGAGTTCATCGACCTCTGGATCGGTCAGCGGCAACACGAGTTGCACATGCTGTGCTTCGCACAGCGCCAGCAGCGCCTGTTGATACGCATCCGCGCGTGCCAGCGTCGGCACCTGGGCAAAGACATCGACCTGCGCTGCGGCAGCGATCCAAGGCCGCGGATGGATGTCCACGCCAACAACCTCATGCCCCATGGCATGCAGACTGTCCACCACGAATGGTGCCGCCATCGAACCCAGCGCCGTGACCAGGACCCTCATCGGGCCAGCTCCAGTGGGACCAAATCAAGCTCGCGCCGGCGCGGCCCTATGAACAGCGCTCCGCCAGCCGGCCTACTTGGCATGGCTTGCCGCCCGCTGCACGCGAGAAGTCGAGAACACGTCCTGGTTGTCCAGCCGCAGACGCCAGGGCGAGAGCGGCTGCTCGCACAAGGACAGAATGCTCGACGGATCGCGGACTGCCTGGATCTGAATGTCGAACATCACGCGCGGCAGCCTGGACACGCTGCGCGGCGAGCCATGCCACACGGACGAATGCATGATGAGGCAATCACCCGGGCTCAGCTCAGGCGCGAATTTGTACATTGGCCGGGTCAGTTCCTCGCGCACGGCACCCGCATCGCCCAGATAGCCGAAGTGATGCGTACCCGGGTAGACCGTCAGCCCGCCGTTGTCCGGCCCGCAGTCGCTCAGGGCCACAAAGAGCGAGTAGCGCTCGAAGAAGCCCAGGCAGTAAGGACTGTCCTGGTGAATGAAGACCGCCTCTGTGTTGTGCTCGTCTTTGCGCACGATTCGGATGTTATGCAGGCCGACCTGTCCGTCGAAAAAATGTGTCAGCAAGGCGGCGAATTCTGGCTCACGGAGAATTCCCGCCAAGGGGCTCTCCAGTTCGAAGGACACCTCGGTCAGGTGATTCTGGCGGGGCCGCGCGGAGCCGTCCGACAAGCCCGCCTGCAGCCTGCCCAGGTAGTCAGCGGCCAAGGCCGGCGACACCAGACCACGCAGCACGAAGACGCCGGCACGGGCCAATAACTCTGACGACAGCACAGGCCCTTCCAAGCGGCCGGGCTCAGCGAAGAACTCAAGCTCCGAAGCGGGGTATTCGAGAAATTTCATGGTCCAGTCTCTCTGCTTGCTCGGTTCAAGCGCCGCTTGGCCGACCATAGTATTCTTGATTTTCGAAGCTCCGACGCCGCGTGTCGTAGGCGAACTGGAGCGACACCCGGTCGCACTTGCTGTGAGGCGCCGAATCGGGAATCACGCCATGCAAGGTCGTGCGCCCATGGAAACACACCAGTCGGCCCGGCCGAGGATCGATGCGGATGGGCTGCCGCGTGTCCTGACGGTAGTGCCAAGTGGCTTCGCCATCCATAGGATCGGTGCGAATGTTCGGATGCAGGCACAAAGGCAGATCAGCGCAGTCGCTCAGGTACAGGACGGCCGTGTGCTCATTGCGGTCGAAGTGGTAACGGAACGCGTGCCCCTGCCCGGGCCGCAGCAGGTTGGCGGAAATGGCAACCGGCAGGTCGTCCAGCATCAAGAGCCCTGCAATGGATTCAGCAAGACGCGCATGGATGTTGTCATGCAACAGCTGTAACTCGGGGATCGCCGCCACGAGCGCCTGTCCATTGAGCGTCTGAATTCGGATCCCGTCCCGATCGACTTCGATACAGGACTGCGCCATGGCTGCGGCCACCTGTTCGGCCAAGCTTGCACAGTGCGGCTCACTGAGCACCCCATCGAAGACCTCGTACCCGGCGTTGACATAGCCAGGCCCCAAGCACAGGCGATTCAAAGCTTCCGACCTCACATTGCCTCCTGCATCAGTCCATTGTCTGGAAACGAATTCCACGAGGCTTGGACAGCGCCAGGCTGTCGCACTGACGCCTCGCGACCATTCCGCTACCGAGCCGAAACAGCGGTCGCCCCCGCGGCGCCGAGACGTGCTTGCCCTGCTTGTCAATGGCGCTGATCATGCCCTCAGGCTTCAGGTACTGATCGATGAAGTCTCGCCGGACCACATCGACATAGGCCCGAGTACTCGGGAAAGATTGGGGGGCAAGCTCGGCGTGCAAAGTCATGACTTCAATCGGGATCTGGGCATGCAGGGGCAGGTCCGGTGTGGCTGTCGTGGACGCGCTCATTCGCCGGCGGGCTGCCTCAACACCTCGATGACACGCAGCTGATCTGCCTCGCTCAGATCCGGATAGATAGGCAGACAGAGCACCTGCTGGGCAGCCAGTTCTGCATGCGGCAGCAGGGCCGGTGCGGCCGATGGCAAGCCCCGATACATCGGGAAGCTGCTGATCAGCGGGTAGAAGTAGCGGCGGGTGTGGATGCCAGCCTGGCCCAGTCGCTCGTAGAGCGCGTCGCGCGACAGCGGATACGCCGGCAGCACACGGATCGGGAAATAGCCATTGTTATGCCCCTCGCCGGCCTCAGGCAGCACGGGGCTCAGTCCCTCGACCTCGGCAATCGCTGCCAGATAACGCTGGGCAATCCGCTGGCGAGCCGCCAAAGCACTACCCACATGCTGCAGTTGCAGCAGACCCAGCGCTGCGTTGAACTCACTCATCTTGCCGTTGATGCCCGGCGCGACCACGGTCACCTCATCCACAAAACCGAAGTTCTTGAGATGGTCGATGCGCTGCTTGGTCTTGAGGTCCTTGCAAACGATCGCGCCGCCCTCGAAGGTGTTGAACACCTTGGTGGCGTGGAAGCTGATCACCGACAGATCCCCATGGTTCAGGATGCTGCCGGCTGGCGTCCTGACGCCGAATGCGTGCGCTGCGTCGTAGATCACGCGCAGGTTGTACGTGTCAGCAATGCGCTCGATGGCTGCCACATCACAGGGTTGACCATAGCAATGCACCGGCATGATCGCCGTGGTCTGCGGCGTGATGGCGGCTTCGATGCGTTCAGGATCGAGATTCATCGTGCGGCCGTCCACATCCACGAAGACCGGCTTGATGCCGTTCCACAGCAGGGCATGTGAGGTGGCCACGAAGGAATAGGGCGTGGTGATGACTTCACCCGTGATGCGCAGGGCCTGCAGGGCTGTGACCAGGGCCAGGGTCGCGTTCGCAAACAGGCAAATGTGCGGAACGTCCAGGTATTCGCAGAGTGCCTGCTCAAAGCGCACGTGGAAGGGGCCACCATTGGTCAGATGGCGGCTGTTCCAGACCTCCTCCAGCATCGGCAGGAACTCTGCCAGCGGCGGCAGCTGGGGCCGGGTGACGTAGATCGGAGGCTGTGAATCCTCGGACGATCCCATGGGGACCTCGTCGCTCAGCTGGGTGCTGCGAGCCGGTGGGTTCATGGATTGACACGCTGAATTTGGGCAGCCGGGGTCAATTGGAGAAGCTGCTGAGACAGCTCCTCGACCGGGGTCTCGTTGTCAAAGAAGCGGTGCTTGTTGGCCGCGATGCGAGCGCGAACAGCGGTTCGCAGTTCCAGATCGTGTGCCAAAGCCAGCGCGCGCCGGACGTAATCGTCAAGATCGCTGGCAACGCACTCGGGCAGATCGAGCAGCCGACAATAGGTCAGCCCTCCCCGGCCCCGCATGAAGGCACCGGGCAGGGTCACGATCGGCGTATGGACTGCGAAGGTGGCAGCGGCGGTGGAACCGATTCCAAAGTGGAAGGGGTCCAGCACGACGTCCGCTACGGCGTTGGCCGCGAGAAAGTCCCCATAATCCGTCTGCCAAGGCAAGAAGATCACGCGCCCGCGCACCGCCGGGGGGATGGTGGTGTCGAAACGCTTCTTAAGCACCAGCTGCCAGCTCTGATTGCGGCTTTCAAAAAACACCACATGAGCCGTGGCGTCGGCCTCCAGAATACGGGCGACCGCTTCATCGAAGTCTGGATGGATTTTCTGCAGCAGCATGGGGCAGACATACAAGGCCCCGGTCTCAGGCAAGCCGAACTCGCGACGCCCCTTCATCAACGCTGGCAGCGTCGGATGCACGTAGACCGAGTTCAGCGCCGACATCAGGACCAGCTTCTCGGAATAATGATCGGCACCGCACGCGGACTCCGCAAGTTCAGATGAGAAGTAGTAGTCAACCGTCGCAATGCCCGAAGTCACAGGATGCCCGCTCATCACCATCTGGACGGGCGCCAAGCGGGCATGGGCCATGAAGTAGCTCATCGCCTCCATGCCGATGTCCAGGTAGATCAGCGTGTCCAATTCGAGCTCAGCCAAGGTCTGCCGGGCCACCAGGAAGTCCTTGGGCAGGCGGACGAACTGACCGGAGAAATCACCGTAGTGCTCGCGCGCCGCCTCTGCGTTGATGTCCTGCGGCGATGCCAGGTAGATATCGCAGTTCGCCGTCATCGCCATCCGCTTGATCAAGGCCGAAAAACAGCGTGAGACCGAGTGGGTGTGAATGAATTTAGAGAAGAAACCGATGCGAGGCTTCCGACCAGCGGTCAGCGCACCGGACTGCGCGATATGCGGCGCAACAAAACTCAGATCGGGCAGCAGGCGAAGGTACATGCGCGACAGAGACTCCATCACCGCCCGGTCGTCTTCGCCATGGAAAGCCAAATAGAACAGTGACGGGGGAAACAAGAACTCCGAAACCCGCGCGCTGAGCCTGCTCTCTGTCAGCGTCTGAATGCCCTCGACAAAGCGCGTGCGCCACTGCGTGATGTCCTCGCGCGAACGAAGCACGGGGGGCAGACTGAGATGCAAGTCGATGGCCGTTTCCAGCGACGGATTCAGCTCATGCGCTCGATGGAAGGCCTGCAGCGCTTCTTCCATATCGCTCTGGTCGCGCAGCATAACCCCCAGTTGGCTGTGGACCCGCGCCTCACCCGGAAAGCGTCGGACGGCTTCGCGGTAAACGTCGAGCACCTCGCTGGGTCGGCCCAAGGCACGCAGTGCGAGGCCCTTGACTGCCAGCATGTCTTCGGTCGGCAGCACTCGAGACTCGGCGTCCAACAGGAAATCCAGAGCCTCTTGTGCCCGCTGCTGCTCCAATATGACGCGAGGTAGCGCCGACAGCGCGCCAGGGAAATCAGCTTTCAAGGTCAGGACGCGTCGATACGATTCTTCAGCCCCTGCCAGCTCGCCAAGCAAGCGTTGCGCCTTGGCGAGATTCATCCAGACCAGGAACTCACGTCCATCGCTTCGCAGCGATGCCTGAAAGGACTCGACAGCCTCGGCATGCCGGCCCAGCGCCTGCAGAGCCAAACCGCGATTGGAGAGGATCTGCGGATTGCTGGAAACACTGAGGGCTGAGTCCAAAGCGGCCAAGGCGCCAGCATGGTCGCCCTCGGCCAGCAGCAGCAGCCCGTACAGATGGCGGGCATCCGCCAAACGCTCGCCTCGAGCGATCAGACGCTGACACAGCTCCTTGGCTTCAAGCAGGCGACCGGCCTGATAACTGGATGCCGCCCGTGACAGCAAGTCGGCGGCACTCACGGCCACACTGGCTTCCGGACGCACCTTGTCTAAGCAACATTTCTTGAATTTCTTTCCGCTGCCACAACGACAAGGATCATTCCTACCGACGTCCATCAACATGCACCCTTAGCTTTCTGCACCTCCCGTCAACGTCCAAGCCGGACATGGGGAACCCTTGGCTGCAACTATACGATGCGATGACAAACTCGCCGGTCAGGCCGGTCACGGACGGATGGTCTGAACAGGCGCGCTGGTCGCGCAGCAGGCAAGGCCCGAAAGACTCGGACCTCGGCCTTGCTCAGCGCTTGCCGTGCTTGAACAGCGGCGCGCGCTTGTTCAGGAATGCGTCCATGCCTTCGCGCTGATCGTCGGTGCCGAAGACCGCATGGAAGACACGGCGCTCAGAGGTGACGCCCTCCTTCAGGCCGCTTTCGAAGCTGCGATTGACCAACTCCTTGATCAGCTGCAGAGCAGGAGCGCTGAAGCCGTTGATGGTTTCAGCGGCGGCGAGCGTTTCCTCCATCAGCTTGTCCGCCGGCACCACGCGCGAGACCAGGCCGCTGCGCTCGGCTTCGGCTGCATCCATCATGCGGGCGGTCAAGAGCAGGTCCATGGCCTTGGCCTTGCCGACGGCGCGCGGCAGGCGCTGGGTACCGCCGGCGCCCGGCGTGACACCGAGCTTCACTTCGGGCTGGCCGAACTTGGCGGTGTCGGCGGCGATGATGAAATCGCACATCATGGCCAGCTCGCAACCGCCGCCCAGCGCAAAACCGGCCACGGCCGCAATCACGGGCTTCTTGACGCGCAGGATGTGCTCCCAGTTGCGCGTGATCATGTCAGTACGCACGGCGCTCTGGAAGTCATGCTGGGCCAACGTCGGGATGTCGGCACCGGCAGCAAATGCACGCTCGGACCCCGTCAGCACAATGCAACCGATGCTGTCATCGGCGTCAAAGGCCAGCAGCGCTTCGCCCAGTTCATCGAACAAGGGGTCGCTCAGGGCGTTCAAGGCCTTGGGGCGGTTGAGGGTGATCAGGGCGGTCTTGCGCGGGCCCTCGCCGTGCACGGCGGTGATGATGCATTCATAGCTCATGGCTGGGTCACTCCTTCAGGGAATTTTGGGGGTTCGGGGCTTCGATCCTGGGCTTCACTATAGGCGGCACACTGGCAGGCGGTGCCGCTTGGGCCGGCGGCGCCTTGAGCATCAGGTCAATGAAGGTCTGCTCGTCCTGCCGAATGCGCAGGCGAACGGGGAGGTACTGCAGAGTCGGTGCGAGCCAGACCTCAGCCGTCAGGTCACCACCGCCCGCCGTCACCGTCGGTTTCAGATGCCAGGTGTCCAACTCTCCCATGGGCGTCGCCAGGGTTTCACGTCCCAGCACCTCATAGCGCCAGCGGTACTGGCGGCGCGGCAGGGCCAGGGGCAGCTCCAAGATCAAGCCCTCACGCAGGGTCTGGCGGCCGGTCAGGAACAACCAGGTCAGCTGCACAAACTGGCTGGCCGCGTCTTGCATGCCCGGTTCGGACGCCTCGACCCGGCCATTGGCCAGGGTCAGCTGTTCGCCTTGGAACAGCACGCTGACGCGGCGCCGGCTGCTGAACAGCACGCGGGTGTCTTCATCGTAACGTTGCGGCTCGATGCCCTGGGTCGTCAGGCGACCGTCGCTGCTCATGCGGCGCGAGATCAGCGGGGCGAAGCTCGGGCCCACCGAAACATCGAGGTGAACCTGGTAACGGCTGCCTTCGCGGATCCACTCGACCTGGGCCTCCCCGGTGACGGCACCGCGGTAATTGCCGGTCAGCTCGTAGCGCAGACGGGTCGAGGGCGGCCACTCGGGGCCAGGTGCAGTCGCCGCGTCCGGGACCGGGTCCGCAGTGGAGCTGCCCGCAGGCCGACTCGGCACGACAGCCTCAGGAACGGTGGGCTCAGGCACGCGCTCCTGCACCGGTGGGGCTGGCTCGGGCGCACTGGCAGCAGGCTCGGCCGGCTCGTGCGCTTGCGCTGATTCGACAGCCGACGCCGGGCGGGCCGGGCCAGGCGGGCTGAGCGGCGGCGCCGCCGGCTCGCTGCGACGCTGTCGTAACGGCGCGGTCGATGACGCAGGCGCAGGCCGGCTCTGCTGCAGCTGACGCACATAGCTGACGCTGAGCCGTGGCGGCATCTCGGCCAGCTCGCTCCAGCCCTGACTCAGCTCGGACACCGCATCGCCGATGCAGGCATGCAAAGCCAGCACCGGCAAGGCCAAGACGAGCAGCAGCCAGGCACGGCGCCGCGCCTTGGCAGGCGCAGCTGGCGTGGCGGTGCCGAGGGGACTCAGCCGGCCAACCATGCCCGGCGCAGGCTGAGTGCGCGCGCCGGCGCCTTGTCGGCCAGACAGAGTTGAACCGGCGTGCTGCTCGCCCCCACGGCCGCGCCGCCAGGGGCGGAGCTCGCGGGCAAATCGGCCTGCAGCTCGACGATGCGCTGATCGCGCGCCACCAGCAGACGCAGTTGAAACTCGCCCGGGGCCAAGGTCAGCACCGCCTCATCGAGGCGACGCAAGCGCCATCCATTGCAGGCCAGGACCTCATCGCCCGCGCACAAGCCGGCGGTGGCCGCGGGCGAACCGGCCAGCACCTGCTTGATCAGCAGGCTGCCAGCGCTGTCATTCAGGCGCAGGCCCAAGCGCTGCGCCAACGACGCTTTGTCGGCGCGCAGCTGCACGCCCATGCGCTCGAACAAGGGCGGCAGCGGCAGGTCCTCGTTGCCATGGACCCACTCGACCAGCTGCTGGGCCAAAGCCGGGCCACCGATCTCAGCCAGCAGGCCCAAGATATCGGCCTCGCTGATGCCGCCGCTGGCGCCCTCGCCCACGGCATGGCGCAGCCAAAGCCCGCGCATCAGCTCGTCCAGGCTGGTCGCGGCCTCACCGTCGGCATGGCGCAGGCGCAGGCTGAGGTCAAGCGCCAGCGCCAGCAAAGCGCCCTTGCCGTAGTAGCTGATGCTGCTGTTGGGTGAGTTCTCGTCCTGGCGGTAGTACTTGATCCAAGCGTCAAAACTGGCCTGCGCCAGGCTTTGCACCTTGCGCCCGGGCGTCGCCAGCACACCGCTGAGCGTGCTGGAGAGCAGCTTCAGGTAGCGGGCCTCGTCGATCAGGCCGGCGCGAACCAAGATCAGTTCGTCGTAATAAGACGTGAAGCCTTCGAAGAACCACAGCAGCTCGGTGTAATTTTCCTGGGCGTAATCCAGGCGAACATAGTTGGCCGGCTTCAGTCGCTTGACGTTCCAGGTGTGAAAGTACTCGTGGCTGATCAAGCCCAGCAGGCGCACATAGCCATCGCTGCTTTCGCTCTGGCCCTGGCGCGGCAGATCGCGGCGCGGCGACAGCAGGGCCGTGCTGGCTCGGTGCTCCAGCCCGCCATAGCCTTCGTCCACGGTATTCAGAAAGAATACATAACGCTGGAAAGGAACGGGGCTGCGCCGCTTGGCCGCTGCGCCATGCCAGAACTGGATTTGCGCCTCGCAGATGCGCTGGGTGTCGGCCAGCAAGCGCTCGCCGTCAAAAGACGGCATGGCACCGCTGACCACCAACTCGTGTTCGGCACCACCCGCCAGGAATCGGCCTTGCCAGAAATGGCCGAGCTCGAAGGGATGGTCGAGCAGTTCGTCGTAATCGGCCGCCCTGTAGCTGCCGTCAGCCTGCTGCGGCATGGCCGTGGCCACCTGCCATCCCTCGGGCAGACGCCCAAGCTCCAGCACATGGGGCTGATCTTCACGGCCATGAACACGCAGGCACAAGCTGCTGCCATTGAAGAAGCCGCGTTGCGCGTCCAGGAAGGCGGCACGCACCGAGGGGTCAAACGCATAGACACGGTAGCGCAGGACCAAGGCACTGCGGCCGCTGCAAGCAACGCGCCAAGTGGCCTTGTCCAACTGCTCCAGCTCCAGCTGCCGGCTGCCCTGGCTGGCGCTCAAGCCACTCAGATGGCGGGCGAACTCGCGCAGCAGGTAACTGCCTGGAATCCAGGCCGGCAAGCTGATGTGCTGCTCGGCGGCAGGTGCTGCAATCGTCAGCGTCAGCTGGAAATGGTGGTCGTGGGCCGAGTCGATTTCGACCCGGTAGCGAATGTCGGCCACGTGCTCAGCTCCCCGCCGCAGCCAGGAAACAGCACAGGGCAGCGCCGGCGCTGAGCCGGAAACGCAAGGTCAGCCAGGCAGCCGCGCCGTACTCCGGATAGAGCCGGCGATCGACCAGGTAGCAAACGATCAGCATCGCGCCCTGCAAGACCAGGCCGGCATAGGCCGGCATGACCACGGCCACCCAGGCACCGAGCGACGGCACGATGCCCCAGATGAAAGGCTGGGCCGTGGTCTCGGGCATGCGAAAGGCAAAGCCCCAGTAAATGCCGCCCAGAAATGAGATCACCAAAGCGGCATAGGCCGATGTGCCCAGGGTCACGAAGGCATGCGCCTCGAGATTGCGGTCACCGATCAACCAGATCAGCAGCGCGCCCAGGGCGAAAGGCAGCAGCCCGAGATGACCGAGCTTGAGCGCCATGGGATGGAGCGACAAGGGCGACGGCGGTGCGGCAGAAACGGCGGCGGACATGCGGTGATGCTCCGGTGCTGAACGGGACTGAGAAGGAAGGCAAAGCGAACACTCGGGCGCGCCGCAGGGTGTTTCCACCCCAAGCGCGCGCACCTCAATCAGGTCTTGCTGGGCAGAGCTTGCAGACGCTTTTCCAGCTGATCGGCACCCAACGCACCCGGCACGCGGCTGCCATCTTCAAAGATGATGGCCGGTGTGCCGTTGATATGGTAGCGACGCATCATGGCGGCATTGCGTTCGACCGCGCTGTCATCGCAGGCGCCGGCCGGCTTGCTCGGTGCCTTGCCTTCCAGCATCCAGGCCTGCCAGCTGACCGTTGCATCCTTGGCGCACCAGATCGAGCGGGCCTTCTCGGGTGAATCGCCGCCGAGAATCGGCACCAGGAAGGTGTAGACGGTGATGTCCTTGACTTCCTGCAGAGCGCGCTCGAAGCGCTTGCAATAGCCGCAATTGGGGTCGGCGAAGACCGCGATCTTGCGTTTGCCATTGCCGTTCTTCCAAACGACAGCGTCCTTCAGGGGCAGGCTGGCGAAGTCGACCTGGTTGATCTTGTTGACCCGCTCCTCGGTCAGGTTCTTGCGGGTGCGCAGGTCGATCAGCTCGCCTTCGATCAGGTAGCTGCCGGTCGGATCGGTGTAGCGGATCTCATTGCCGATGCGCACTTCCCAAAGGCCGGCCATGGCGCTGGGGCGCACATCCTCGATCTTGGGCAAGCCGGCCAACTTCTCCGCCAGGCTCTTGCGGATGACAGCTTCATTGGCCTGAGCCAGCAGCGGCAGACTGAGGGCCAGACCGGCCAGGAACAAGGTCTTCGTGTTCAGCATGTGATTCAGACTCATAGGGAGGTTCGAGGTTTCAGGCGCCAAGCGCCCGTGCTGTCAACCAGCGCTTCAAGGGAGACACGGAATTCAAGGCATTCAAGCCACGGTTGCGCAGTTGACGCAGCGGCACGGCCTCGCTGGCGAAGACCCGCAGCAGGCCATCGGTCAACTCACCCATGGCCCAGGTGTCCAGCTGGCGTTCGCGCACATAGCGGCGCAGCAGCCGCTCGTCACCTAAAGGACGCCATGCTTCGCGCGCTGCCAAGACCCGGGTCAGTGCGGCCACATCAGCCAGGCCCAAGTTCAGACCCTGGCCGGCCAAGGGATGGACCAGGTGCGCCGCATCACCGAGCAGGACCCAGCCGGGGCCTTGCATGGGCTCGGCCCGCGCCAGGGCCAAGGGCCAGGCAGCGCGGCCACTGGCCAGGCTCAGGCGCCCGACGGAACCAGCGCAGACCTCGTTCAGGGCCGCTTCAAAAGCAAGAGCATCCAAGGCCAACATTTCGTCGGCCCGCACTTCAGGCAAGGACCACACCAGGCCATAGGAGGCCCCCGGCTCGGGCGCATCGATAGGCAGGAGGGCCAACACATCCGGTGACCGAAACCACTGCTGCGCTTGGCCCTGATGGGGCAGTGCGCTGCGCAGGCGCGCAGCAATGGCCCGCTGGCCGTAGCTCTTCACGTTGAAGCTCACACCGAGATCGGCACGTGCGGCCGAGGCACGACCTTCGCAGAGCGCCGTCAAGGTGGCCGGCACCGGCGCATCAACCACTTGCACATGGGGCGAGAACTGCAAGGCGGTGGCCAGCTGTTGCTCCAAGGCCGCTGCGTCGACAATGAAGGCCAGCTCGGCCACACCCTGGCTCCAAGCCGAAAACTCCAGGAGCGCGCCGGCGCCATCGCCATGAATCTTCATGTCGTAGACCGGGCTGATGGCCGCCGCCGGCAGCGAATCCCAGACCTTGAGCTTGCGCAACAAGGCCACCGACGCCGCGTTCAGCGCATAGCTGCGCAGGTCCTCGCGCTGGCTTTCGCTGGCATCCACCGTACCCAGCAATGCCACTCGCAAGCCCTGGGCCCCGAGGGCCAGAGCCAGGCTGCGGCCGACACAGCCGCTGCCGCGCACCAGGACGTCATATGTTTGCATCGCGGCATTGTAGGCAGGCTCTGAGCCGCAGCGCGCCGGCCTCGGGCCGGCCCTGCGAACCGTCGGGCCAAGCGCCGACGCCGTCATGGCCTAAAATCACGCCCAGCTTCGAGCCACCCGCCGTTGTCAGCCGACAGCCGGCTCCCAGACCGCCTTGTTCAGCGGCCGCTCTGCGGCCCCCAACCCAGCCCCCCAGAAAGCCCTCCATGAGCCTCAAATGCGGCATCGTCGGCCTGCCCAATGTCGGCAAGTCCACCCTGTTCAATGCCTTGACCAAGGCCGGCATCGCCGCCGAGAACTACCCTTTCTGCACCATCGAGCCCAATGTCGGCGTGGTGGAACTGCCCGACCCGCGCTTGCAAGCCCTGGCTGAAATCGTCAAGCCGGAGCGCGTGTTGCCGGCCGTGGTGGAGTTTGTGGACATCGCCGGCCTGGTCGCCGGTGCCTCCAAGGGCGAAGGCCTGGGCAACAAATTCCTCTCGCACATCCGCGAGACCGATGCCATCGTCAACGTGGTGCGCTGCTTTGAAGACGGCAATGTCGTGCACGTCAACGGCCGCGTCGACCCAATCTCTGACATCGAGGTGATCCAGACCGAACTCTGCCTGGCCGATATGGGCACGGTGGAAAAGAGCCTGCACCGCTACAACAAGGTGGCGCGTGCCGGTGACAAGGAGGCGATCGCCCTGGTCAAGGTGCTGGAGAAGTGCGAAGCCGCGCTGAACGAAGCCAAGCCAGTGCGCACCATCGACTTCAGCAAGGAAGAGTTGGTGCTGCTCAAGCCCCTGTGCCTGATCACCGCCAAGCCGGCCATGTTCGTGGCCAATGTTTCGGAAGACGGTTTTGAGAACAACCCATTCCTGGATCGCCTGAAGGAATATGCCGCCGCCCAGAACGGCCCGGTGGTGGCCATCTGCGCCAAGACCGAGGCTGAACTGTCGGAAATGAGCGATGAAGACCGCGCCATGTTCTTGTCCGAGATGGGCCAGGACGAGCCGGGCCTGAACCGCCTGATCCGCGCGGGCTTCAGCCTGCTGGGCCTGCAGACCTACTTCACGGCTGGCGTCAAGGAAGTGCGCGCGTGGACCATCCACAAGGGCGACACCGGCCCGCAAGCCGCCGGCGTGATCCACACCGACTTCGAACGTGGCTACATCCGCGCCCAGACCATCGCCTATGAAGACTTCATCACCTACAAGGGTGAGCAAGGCGCCAAAGACGCCGGCAAGATGCGCGCCGAGGGCAAGGAATACGTGGTCAAAGACGGCGACGTGCTGAACTTCCTGTTCAACGTCTGATCGAACGGCAGCACACGCCGAACGCGGCCGATCTGGACCGCCCGCTCCGACAGGCCCCGCTACAGCGGGGCTTTTTTTCGTGCCTTCGCCGGCCGCTTTGGGCGACCATGGGGGAAATTACCCGGCCAGGCGGCGGCAGATCGATGGATGACGCGGCGCACAATGGCTGCAAAATGGCCTCACGAAGTTACCTTTGCCCGGCCCTCCCCGCCTCAACCGCAGACAAGCCCACCGATCCATGAGCTCTAACGAACTGGTTCCCGCCTCTGGCGCACAAGCCCTGCAGCCCACCGGCCAAACCCGGCATGACACCCAGCAATTCCTGACCTTCCGCATCGGCGGTGAGGAATACGGCATCGACATCCTGCGTGTGCAGGAAATCCGTTCCTATGAACCGCCCACGCGCGTCGCCCATTCGCCCAGCTTCATCAAGGGCGTGGTCAATCTGCGCGGCGTCATCGTGCCCATCGTCGACTTGCGCATGCGCCTGGGCCAGACAGGCGAATACAACGCCTTCACCGTGGTGATCGTGCTCAATGTGGCGCAGCGCATCGTCGGCGTGGTGGTCGATTCGGTGTCGGACGTGTTGGAGCTGAAAGCCGAGGAGATCAAGCCCCGGCCCGAGGTGGCGGCCGCACTCGATGCCCGTTTCATCACCGGCCTGGGCAAGATCGGCGACCGCATGCTGATCCTGCTCGACATTGACACCATGGTCGTGAGCCCGGATTTCGGTCTGCTGGACTGAGTTCCCCTGAAATTTCTCGCGCCAAGTTAGCGAGCGCACTCGCTGAGAGCCCCGTGAATCGATGGTTTCTGGAATAGCCCCAGACGATTGGCACTCACTTCAAGGGAGTGCTAATATTGCTTCCAAGGAACCGAAGTGGTTCGGCTTGCGAAAGAAAGCGATGACTTTGTCTACACCCACTGCTTTGACGGTACGCGACCCTTGGGCGCTGGTGCCCTCTTTGGGCAATCTGGATGCATACATCTCCGCCGTCAACCGCCTGCCCCTGCTGACCCCGGAAGAGGAAAGCTCGGCTGCTCGCCGCCTGCGCGAAAGCGGAGACCTCGAGGCCGCAGGCCGCTTGGTGCTTTCGCACTTGCGCCTGGTGGTGTCGATCTCGCGCCAGTACATGGGCTATGGCCTGCCCCAGGGCGACCTGATCCAGGAAGGCAATGTCGGCCTGATGAAGGCCGTCAAGCGCTACGACCCTGACCAAGGCGTGCGTCTGGTCAGCTATGCCATGCACTGGATCAAGGCCGAGATCCACGAATACGTGCTGCGCAACTGGCGCATGGTCAAGGTCGCCACGACCAAGGCCCAGCGCAAGCTGTTCTTCAATCTGCGCTCGATGAAGCACAGCATGAAGGAAGACCAGGCCGACGACCAGACCCACCGCAACAGCCTCAGCGAAGCGCAGCTGGCCCATGTGGCCCGCGAGCTGAACGTCAAGCCGGAAGAAGTGCTGGAAATGGAAACCCGCATGTCCGGTGGCGATGTGGCGCTTGAGCCGCAAAGCGACGAGGACGGCGAGAGCTTTGCTCCCATCGCCTATCTGGCGGATGAAAGCCAGGAGCCGACCCGGGTGCTGGAAGCCCAGGCCCGCGATGCGCTGGCCGGCGACGGCATCAGCCGCGCTCTGGAGGCGCTGGACGAGCGCAGCCGTCGCATCGTCGAGGAGCGCTGGCTCAAGGTCAACGACGACTCCTCGGGGGGCATGACACTGCATGAGCTGGCAGCCGAATACGGCGTCAGCGCCGAACGGATTCGCCAGATCGAAGTGGCGGCCATGAAAAAGATGCGCAAGGCGCTGACTCCGGCCTGATCGGGCGCAGCCACTGCAAAAACAAACGGCCCCTCGCGGGGCCGTTTTTCATGGTGAATCCGTCTGCGCGGATCAGCCCTTTTCGGCCAGCAGCATCTTGATGTCGTCGGTCAAGGCCTGTGCACCCGAGCCATAGCGCGAGAACACCCGCACCCGTCCTTGGGTGTCAAAGATGAAGCTGGCGGCTGTGTGGTCCATGGTGTAAGTCTCGGCCGTCTTACCTGGCACCTTGGCGAAGTAGACCTTGAACTCCTTGGCGGCAGCCTTGACCTGCTCCTCGCTGCCGCGCAAGGCCACGAAGCTCGGGTCGAAGCTGGCGAGATAAGCCTTCAACAAGACGGCGGTGTCGCGCTCGGGATCGACTGAGACGAAGATGCCCTGAACCCGATCGCCATCAGCTCCAAGTGAGCGTTTGACCTCGGCCAACTCAGCCATGGTGGTCGGGCAGACATCGGGGCATTGTGTGTAGCCGAAGAACACCACCAGCACCTTGCCCTTGAAGTCCGCCAGGCTGCGGTTGCGGCCATCCAGATCGGGCAGGTTCAGGCTGCGCGCATATTCGGCCCCCGTCAGGTCCACACCTTTGAACACCGGCCGGCTGCCTGCGCCCAAGCCCAGTTGATCGCAAGCGACCAGACTGCCCGCTAACAACGCGCCCACAGACAAACGTAGCAGAGCGCGTTTGGAACACATCGGTTTCATCTCTCGGGTCCGTTCAAGGCAGCAGGTAGTGATCAAGCAAGAGCGCCGCGAACAAGAGCGACAGATGCCAGATGGAAAAGCGGAAGGTGGAGCGCGCCAGTTCGTCGGAATACTCACGCCAGAGCTGCCAGGCGTAGGCGCAAAAACCCAGGCCCAGGGCCAGGGCGCTGATGAGATAGATCCAGCCGCTCATGCCGGTCAGGAAAGGCAAGAGCGTGGCCGCCAACAGAATCCAGGTATAGAGAAAGATCTGCAGCCGGGTGTACTCACCGCCATGGGTGACAGGCAGCATGGGCAGGCCGGACTTGCGGTAGTCCTCGACCCGGTAGAGCGCCAAGGCCCAGAAATGCGGCGGCGTCCAGAGAAAAATGATCAGGCACAGGATCAGGGCCTCGGGGCCCACTTCACCGCGCAGTGCGGCCCATCCCAGGACCGGCGGCATGGCGCCCGAAGCGCCACCAATGACGATGTTTTGCGGCGTCATCGGCTTGAGGATCACGGTGTAGACCACCGCGTAGCCGACAAAGGTGGCAAAGGTCAGCCACATGGTCAGCGGATTGACCCAAAACCACAGAATGGCCGAGCCCAAGCCGCACAGCAGAGCAGAAAACGTCAAGGTTTGCACCCGACTCAACTGGCCCTTGGCCGTCGCGCGCCAGGCGGTGCGCTTCATCTTGGCGTCGATCTGTTGCTCGATCAGGCAGTTGAAGGCGGCCGCTGCCCCGGCCACCAGCCAGATGCCAGCAGTGGCCGCAAGGATGCTGAGCCACTGGTCTGCGCTCGGCAGGCCGGGCACAGCCAGGGCCATGCCGATGACGGCACAGAACACGATCAGCTGAACCACCCGAGGCTTGGTCAGTTGGTAGAACTGTTGCCAACGCGAACTCGCGGGTCCGGGCACAGTGACGGAGGGAGTGGAAGACATAAGGGCTCAGGGTATCGAGATTCTTGAATCAAGGGCAGTTTGTTTGCTGGCGACCGCCGCAGAGCGCTGCGGCAGCCCTCGGCCCTGCTGCATCTGGGCCAGCATAGAACCCAGCAGCAGCAAAAGCATGGCCGCGCCGCCGGTATGCGCCAGGGCCGCAACGATGGGCCAGTCCAGCACCACATTGGACATGCCGCTGATCAACTGCCAGGCCGCCACCAGCGACAGCCGGCGCGGCCAGTGGCCGGCATCAGGGGAGGCGCGCAAACGCCAGACAAACAGCAGCAAAGCCGTGAAAACCACCAGGGCACCGAGGCGGTGGCTCATATGGATGGCGGTCAGAGCCTCAAACGGCAGCCATCCGCCGTCGGCACCGACACCCAGCTCGCGCCACAGGGTGAAGCCGTGGGCGAAATCCATGGACGGCCACCATTGACCGGCCTGACAGGTCGGGAACTCGGAACAGGCGAGCACGGCGTAATTCGTGCTGACCCAGCCGCCCAGGCTGACCTGCATGACACTCAGTAGCAGCAAGCCCCAGCCCGCCCAGCGCAAGCCACGGCTCACGACCATGGGCTGCGGGCGGTAGCCCTGTGCCTGCCAGGCCAGCAAGACGAGCAGACCCAAGCCGCCCAGCAGGTGCAGGGTGACGATGGCCGGGAATAATTTCATGGTGACCGTCAGCTTGCCGAAGGCACCTTGCATGCAGACCCAGACCAAGGTCAGACTGGCCCAGCCCGGCGACACAGACACGCCCTCAGCCTGCCTGCGCTGCCGCCACCACTGACGCCAGCTCTGCACGCAGAGCACCAGAATCAGGAAACCGACGCTGCTGGCCAGGTAGCGATGGATCATCTCGATCCAGGCCTTGCCATGGGTGACCGGGCCACTGGGCAAGGCGCTCTGGGCGGCATGGATCTCTTCGCGTGCACCCAGCGGACTGGCGCTGCCATAGCAGCCCGGCCAATCGGGGCAGCCCAGGCCCGAATCGGTCAGGCGCGTGAAGGCCCCGAACAGGACCAAGTCAAAGGTCAGGAACAAGGTCAGCAGGGTCAGGGCGCGCAGCCGTTCCTGCGGCGTGGCCGAGCGCGAGCGTAGGTGCCACCAAAGCAGGGGTGCACAAGCCAGCAAGGCACCCAGGCCAGCCAGCTGCCACAAAGGGGAGAGATCAACCGGTGCCGTCGTCATTGCGTGTCGCAGCCTCAACGGCCCTCTTTGTCCCAACCCGCATTGGCCTTGAGCAGGCGATTCAAATCACCCTTGAGCTTGGACGGGTCGGGCTGAGGCGGCGCCCGCAGCATCCAGCGCCCCATCGGATCCACCAGGAAGACATGATCCTGCAAGGTCTGGCCCTCGGCCGGCTTGAGCCAGGCCTGCAACTCGGCGCGCGGCGCACGCAAGATGGTCACAGCAACGCCCTGACTGAGCGCCTTCAGCAGCTCCGGCCGAGGGAGGGGCGAATCCTCAGGCAGCAGCCAGAGCTTGTCGACCTTGTCGCGCTCCTTGCCCAGCATCTCGCGCAACTGGCGCTGCAGGAAAAAACGGCGCTCGCAGGCTTCGTCGCAGCCGCCCTCCTGAACCAGGGTCAGCAGCCACTGGCCTTTCAGGCTGTCGGCGGCGACCGGCTTGCCCTGGAGATCCTGCAGATGCAGCGTGGCCGGCAAGTCGACCGTGGGCACGATCAGATCGGCATAGGCACGGCCACTCGGCTGCACCACATAGAAAGTGAAATAGGACGCCAGTACCGGCGCGGCACAGGCGGCCAGCACCATCAGCATGCGAAGCCGTCCGCCCCGCTTGTGCTGCGCCTCGGCCAGTCCCTGCGAGGTCGGCAGGCTGTGCACCGTCAAGGTCAAGCCTTCCGCCTCAGGAGCGAGCTTGGCTGCGGTGGGAGCGGATGCGGGGGCGGATTGTTTGGAACCAGACATAAAGACCCAGAAGCAGCGCGCAAAGCGCAAACCATTGAAAAGCGTAACCGTAGTGTTTCTGCAGACCGACATCTTGCGCGGGCCAGTCCCGCATCAAACCGTCAGCGGCCGGCCCGCTTGCGGCGGCATCGGGCAGTTGCAGCACGGTCAGGGGCAGCAATTCGCGGCCCAGGCTGCGCGCCAGCACTGCAGGGTCGAGATTCTGCCGGATCGACCCTTCGCTCGCCGCGCTGAACTCGTATGCACGCGAAGGCGCTGCGGTCAAACGCCCGAACAGCTCAATCTCGCCCTCAGGCGTTTGCACCAGCGGAAGCCGGCTGCGTTCGCGCGCGTCACGCGGGCCCCAGCCACGCTGGACCAGAATCAACTCGCTGCGGCCGCTGATCTGGAAAGGCGTCACGACAAAAAAGCCGACCCGCCCGTTCATCGGCCGGTTGTCCAGGAAGACGGTGTGCTCCGGCAGCCAATGTCCGCGCAGGCGCACGGTCCGGTGCAACTGCGCCTGCGCTTCCGGAGCCTTCATAGCCAAGTCCGCGCCCAGCAAGCTGGGCTGCTGGCCACGCGCCGCAACAGCCGCCTGCAAGGCCTTCTTCTCGGCCGCACGGTCCAGCTGCCACCAGCCCAGCCGGGCCGTCAGCGCCATGGCCAACAGAGTCAGCAGCAAGACAAGCAGACGCCGGTGGGCAGTGCTCAGGCGAGCCATCGCTTCCACCCTCCCGGCGCATAATCCCCGACCATGAAAACCATCGTCATCCTCGCCTTCATCGGCATCCTGGGCGCCCTGGCGGCGGCCGGCCTGTTCATGTTCAAGAACGGCAACCGCGAGCAGCGCGGACCGAATATGGCCCGAGCACTGGCACTGCGCGTGGGGCTTTCCGTGGCCCTGTTCCTCTTCATCCTGCTCAGCTATCTGATGGGCTGGATCGAGCCGACCGGTCTGCCGCTCCAGCGCTGACAGCGCCCCGCCCTGCCCTGCCCACAGTCTCAGCAGCACTGCTCAGAAAAAAAGCGCCGCGAATTGCGGCGCTTTTTTCTGGCCGGCTGGCTGGCCGATTACATCCAGTAGACGATGAAATACAGGCCCAACCAGACCACGTCCACGAAGTGCCAGTACCAAGCCGCGCCTTCGAAGCCGAAATGGCGGTCCTTGGTGAAGTGACCCTTCTGCAGGCGCAGTGTGATGAAGAGCAACATCAGCATGCCCACGAACACGTGGAAGCCGTGAAAGCCGGTCAGCATGAAGAAAGTCGAGCCATAGACGCCCGAGCTCAGCTTCAGATTCAGGTCGGCGTAGGCGTGAGAATACTCGTATCCTTGCACGCACAAGAACACGATGCCAAGGATGACGGTCAGCCACATGAAGGCGATGGTCTTGCTGCGGTTGCCAGCAATCAAAGCATGGTGAGCGATCGTCAACGTCACGCCCGAAGTCAGCAACAAAGCGGTGTTGATGGTCGGCAACGGCCAGGGGCCCATTGTGCTGAAAGGCTCGACGATCCCGGCCGGCGAAGCCGTCATGCCGGCGGCAACGCTGGGCCACAGAGCCTTGAAATCGGGCCACAACAGCGCATTCTCCAGGCTACCCAGATTCGGCACGGCATGGACCCGAGCCCAGTACAGCGCACCAAAGAAGGCGGCGAAGAACATCACCTCCGAGAAGATGAACCAGCCCATGCTCCAGCGGAAGGACAGGTCGATGCGGTCGCTGTACAAGCCGCTCTCGCTTTCACGGATGGCGTCGCCAAACCACTGCTTGAGCACCACGGCCCACCAGAGCAGGCCGAAGATCAGCGAGTACTTGCCCCAATCATGGTCGTTGATCCACTGGCCTGCGCCGAGGATCACGAAGAACAGGCCGATGGCCGCCATCACCGGATGGCGCGAGGGCCCTGGCACAAAGTAGTAAGGGGTCTTGCCCGTGGTAGTCGCTGCCGACATTTCTTTTCTCCTCGAACTAAATTCAGTCCTGCTGATGACGCTAGAAAGCTTGCAAAACTCAAGCGCCGGCGACCCCGCTGCCTATGACCCATTGGACCAAGAGCACCAGCACCAGCACGAATAAAACGGCCCCGATCACCCCGGCAATGATCACATGCACGGGATTGAGTTGGGCCACATCTTTCTCATAGTCGGCGCCGCGACGCACGCCGAAGAAGGACCAAGCTACCGCCCGCATCGTTTGCACAAACGACGCCGGCCGTGCCACGGCTTGCTTCAAATCTTCACCCGCTTGGCTCATGAGCGGCCCTCTTTGCCCGGCACGCTGGACTGCACGGCCTGCTGCTTGCCCTTGCCCGCCACCTCAAAGAAGGTGTAGGACAGGGTGATGGTCTTGACGTCTTTGGGCAACTTGGGGTCGATCACAAAGGCCACCGGCCACTGCTTCATTTCCCCCGGCTGCAAGGTGTACTCGTTGAAGCAAAAGCACTCGAGCTTGTTGAAATGCGCTGTCGCCTGCTTGGGCGCATAACTCGGAATCGCCTGGGCAGACATGACCCGGTTCTGCACATTGCGGAACTCGTACATCACCGTGGTCAGCTCGCCGGGATGCACCACCGCGTGAGACACCGCGGGCTTGAACTCCCAGGGGCCACGTGCATTGGCATCGAACTCGATGGTGATCTTGCGGCTGTAGTCGATCTGGCCGTTCTTCACGTCCTCGGCGCGCACCGCGTGCTGACGCTCACTGAGCGACAGCACATTGATGCCCAAGGCGGAGCAGATGGCGTTGTAGAGCGGCACCAGCGCGTAGCCGAAGCCGAACATCATCGTCACCACCACCAGCAGCTTGCCGACCAGGTGCAAGTTGTCCCTGCGCAGGGCAGAAGCCAAGGTCCACGGCAACTTGGGTTTGCTCATGTCGGGCTCAGAACCCCAGCAGGGCGATCTTGGTCACGAAGCCCAGTCCAAAGACCAGGGCCACAGTGAACAAGACCAGCGCCAAGCGCTTGTTGCTCTTGCGTTGCTCGGGCGTCGGGCTCATGGTTTCAGCCAATCACCTTGGTGGCGCTGGCGTTCAGCTTGGGCGGTTCTTCAAAAGTGTGGAAAGGAGCCGGCGACGGCACTTCCCATTCCAGGCCTTCGGCAGCTTCCCAGGGGCGCTGCGGAGCCTTCTCACCCTTGCCGCGCATCATAGGAATGACCACGAACAGGAAGAAATACACCTGCATCAAACCGAAACCAAAGGCGCCGACCGAAGCGATGGCGTTGAAGTCAGTGAACTGAACCGGATAGTCGGCGTAACGACGGGGCATGCCGGCCAGACCCAGGAAGTGCATGGGGAAGAAGGTGATGTTGAAAGTGATCAGCGAGCCCCAGAAGTGGATCTTGCCGCGGGTCTCGCTGTACATCACGCCAGTCCATTTCGGACCCCAGAAGTACACGCCAGCGAACAGGGCGTACAGGGAACCGGCCACCAGCACATAGTGGAAGTGGGCCACGACGTAATAGGTGTCCTGCACCTGGATGTCGATCGGCGCCATGGCCAAGATCAAGCCCGTGAAGCCACCCATGGTGAACACGAAGATGAAGCCAACGGCCCACAACATCGGAACTTCGAAAGTCATCGAACCGCGCCACATCGTGGCCAGCCAGTTGAAGATCTTCACGCCCGTAGGCACAGCGATCAGCATGGTCGCGTACATGAAGAACAGCTGGCCCGTCACCGGCATGCCGGTGGCAAACATGTGGTGTGCCCAGACGATGAAGGACAAGATGGCGATCGAGGCGGTCGCGTACACCATGGAGGCGTAGCCGAACAACTTCTTGCGCGCGAAGGTCGGAACGATCTGGCTGACGATGCCGAAGGCCGGCAAGATCATGATGTAAACCTCGGGGTGACCGAAGAACCAGAAGATGTGCTGGTACATCACCGGGTCACCGCCGCCAGCCGGGCTGAAGAAGCTGGTGCCGAAGTGACGGTCGGTCAGGGTCATGGTGATGGCACCGGCCAGCACAGGCATGACAGCGATCAGCAGGTAGGCCGTGATCAGCCAGGTCCAGCAGAACATCGGCATCTTCATCAGCGTCATGCCAGGCGCGCGCATGTTCAAGATGGTGACGATGATGTTGATCGAACCCATGATGGACGAGGCGCCCAGGATGTGCATGGCGAAGATGCCGGCATCCATGGACGGGCCCATTTGAAGGGTCAGAGGTGCGTACAGCGTCCAGCCGGCCGCAGGAGCACCGCCAGGCATGAAGAAGGACGCCACCAGCATCAGCGCGGCCGGAATCATCAGCCAGAAGCTGAAGTTATTCATGCGCGCGAAGGCCATGTCCGAAGCACCGATCTGCAACGGAATCATCCAGTTCGCGAAGCCCACGAAGGCCGGCATGATGGCGCCGAACACCATGATCAGGCCGTGCATGGTGGTGAACTGGTTGAACAGTTCCGGATTGAAGAACTGCAGACCGGGCTGGAACAACTCAGCGCGGATGCACAGCGCCAAGATGCCGCCGATCATCAGCATGGTGAACGAGAACAGCAGGTACAGGGTACCGATGTCCTTGTGATTGGTCGCGAAGACCCAACGACGCCAGCCCGTCGGGGCATGGTGATCGTGGTGGTCATGGTCATGAACGTCATGACCGTGGTGGTCAAGCACTGCACTCATCTTGTTTCCTTTATCAACGCTTGTCGACGTTCAGCCAATCACTTGCGCGCGGCCAGCACTTCAGCCGGTTGCACCGCTTGACCGGTCTTGTTGGACCAGCTGTTCTTGGTATAGGTGATCACGGCAGCGATCTCGGTGTCGCTCAACTGCTTCCAGGCCGGCATGGCGTTCTGGCCATTCAGCAGGACAGCCACTTGCTTGAGCTTGTCGTCGTTCAGCACCACGGCCGAACCATCCAAGGCCTTGATCGGACCAGCGCCCTTGCCGTCAGCCTTGTGGCAGACCGCGCAGTTGGCCGTATAGACCTTCTCGCCACGAGCCACCAGAGCCGCTTGCTCCCAGACTTTGCTCGGATCGTCCGCCTTGGCAGCCAGCTCCTTCTTCTTGCCGTCCACCCACTTGGAGTAGTCCTCAGCGGACACCACCTTCACATGGATGGGCATGTAGGCGTGTTCCTTGCCACACAGCTCAGCGCACTGACCGTAGAAGTCACCGATCTTTTCCGCCTTGAACCAGGTGTCACGCACGAAGCCGGGAATGGCATCTTGCTTGACGCCGAAAGCCGGCACCATCCAGGCATGGATCACGTCATTGGCGGTGGTGATGATGCGAACCTTCTTGTTGACGGGCACGACCAGGGGGTTGTCCACCTTGAGCAGGTAGTCGTCGCCTTCGGGCTTGCCGGCATCCGACATGGCGCGCTGCGCAGTGTCCAGAGTTGCCAAGAAGCCAATGCCCTCGCCTTCACCCTTGATGTAGTCGTAACCCCATTTCCACTGGTAGCCCGTGGCCTTGATGGTCAGGTCGGCATTGGTGGTGTCCTTCATGGCGACCACCACCTTGGTGGCCGGCAGGGCCATCAAGATGACGATGATGAAGGGCACGACGGTCCAGGCGATTTCAACTTTCACGCTCTCGTGGAAGTTGGCCGACACCGCGCCCTTGGACTTGCGATGCTTGAAGATGGAATAGAACATCACGCCGAACACAGCCACAAAAATGGCCAGGCAGATGATCAGCATGAAGTTGTGCAACCACATTTGGTCCGCCGCGATGCGGGTGACCGGGGGGTGCAGATTGAGCTGATTGACGGCGGGGCCACCCGGCAGATCTTGGACCGCCTGGGCCGCCACGGCCGAATGGGCCGCCAGCGTCGCGCCTGCCGCCAGGGCCACCTGTGCCAAGCGGCGCGCGGCCTGATGCACTCGTGTGTTCATCATCATCATGGTCGTCACTCTTGTTTCAAATTCGTCTCATGAGAGCCCTGGCGTGAACCCGCTTCACTGCCCGGCTTGCCCAACGATGCGACCGCTACAGCGCTTGTTTTTGAGGCTTGTCAAAGACGCTGGCAAGGCCTGACCCTAAAGTCACGGAGCATGCATTTTGGCTAAATGCGAATTTTAGCCTACGACTCTCTTGCTCACTGTCTCTTTAGCCGCATCAAGCCCCGGATCGGCGCACCATCGCGCGCATCTGCTCCAAAGACAGGCTAGTTTCGGGGCTCACCCGCACTTTCGGCATTGCCTTGAAGGCATGGCCGTAGACAATTTCGAGGCTCAGGTGCAGTCGGCCGTCAGGTCGGCGCAAGGTTTCCAAGGCTCCCAGCAACTTGCGGTGCCAGGTCTTGCCTCGACAACCCGCAAACCGATCCGGCGCGACATTGCCGCCAAGCAGTCGCAGATCCCTGAGCAGGTCCACCGGCTGCGCCCAGGTCAACTGAATCCGCTCCTGATCCATGACCGGATCGGCAAAGCCAGCGGCAACCAGGAGGTCGCCGATATCGTGCATGTCCCACCAGACCGGCCCTGGGCGACCCCAGCCCTGCCGGGCAAACAAGGGCCGCAACTCGACCAGGCTGTCTGGGCCGAAGCAGGAAAACATCAGGAAGCCGTCGACCTGCAAAGCCGAATGCCAGGCCGCCAGCGTGGCCGGCGGATCCGGCATGTTGTGCAAGGCCAGATTGGCCCAGACCAACCCGACTTGACCATGCCCGGCCAGCTCCTCTGGGGCCAGCACCTGCAAGGCGGGCGCACGACCGAGCGCCGATTGCCACCATGGAGTCTTTTGCAGCGCACGCGCGCGCAGCTGCAAGTCCAGCGTGGGCTCGACATCGGCATGTTCGGCCTGCGGATAGGCCAGACGCAAGGCCTCGTTGCCGCCGCCGAGCAGACCCGACCATTGCAGAACTCGCGCCGGCTGCAGCTTGATGATGGCCAGCCGCTCGGCCATGCGCTTCGCCACCTCCAGGCTCAACCATGAAGCCTGCCCATGCGCGGCCAAGCGCCGCGCATGCCGCTGCAGAGCGATGGGATCAAGTTGCTGGGGCCGCGGTAGCTGGGGCGCGGGGGACGCTTCGGTCCTAGGGGTAGACAAGGGTTCGGCCATGGGCCGGCAGTATATTGAGCGCCATGCTGACCCGGCGCCTCGCTCCCGTCAAACCCGCTTTTGTCGAGCGGGTGTTGATGCGCTGCCCGGGGCAATGCGCGGTCTGCCGGGCCTGGTCACGGCAACAAGTCTGCAGCGAATGCTTGCTGCGCTATGCCAGACCGGTGCCTCGTTGCTGGACCTGTGCTGCACGCTTGCCACCGGCCCTGGCCGGGCGCCGTGAGGCCAAATGTGGCGGCTGCCTGCGTGATCCGCCACCACTGGACCGCAGCATCGCCGCGCTCGACTACAGCTTCCCCTGGGACGGACTGCTCCAGCACTACAAGTTTCATCAGGCCATCGAACTCCGCGAGACCCTGCTGGATCGACTGAATCAGGCCCTCAATATCGCCGAAGCGGAAGCACCTGACCTGCTACTTCCCGTGCCGCTGTCGCCTCGCCGCTTGCGTGAGCGCGGCTACAACCAGAGCTTCGAACTGGCGCGGGCCCTGGCCCGCCGACGCAAGCTGACCTGCGAACCCGAACTGTTGCTGCGCGTGCGCAGCACGACGCAACAGGCCCAGCTGCCGCTCAAGGAAAGGGGCAAGAATGTGAGACAAGCCTTCGCCGTCGAACCCGGGCGGATCGGCGAGCTGCGCGGCTGCCATGTCGTCGTGCTCGATGATGTGATGACCAGCGGCGCCACTTTGTTCGAAATCGCCCGGGTGCTGCGCCAAGCAGGCGCCCTCAATGTGCAGGCCTGGGTGGTCGCCCGCACGCCCGACACCTCGCTGGACTGAGCCCCCCTCCTCCCTTCTTCTTTTTCGCTCGGCACCTCCGCCGCACTCAGCCATGTTCCATATCGTTCTGGTCCAACCGGAAATCCCGCCCAATACCGGCAATGTCATCCGTTTGGCCGCCAACACCGGCTGCAGCCTCCACCTGATCGAGCCCCTGGGCTTCTCCATGGAGGACCGCCTGCTGCAACGCGCCGGGCTCGACTATCACGAGTACACGGCCGTGCTGCGCCATCGCGACTGGGCCAGCTTCCTGGCCACTGCGCAACCAGCGCCGGAGCGCCTGTTCGCCTTCACCACCAAGGGCAGCCGACCCTTGGCCGATATCCGCTGGCAAGCAGGCGACTTCCTGGTCTTCGGCTCGGAAACCGCGGGCCTGGCGCCCGAGCTACGCGAACAGTTCCCCGAGCCACAGCGGGTGCGACTGCCCATGCGCCCTGGTCAGCGCAGCCTCAACCTGAGCAATAGCGTGGCCGTGGCCGTGTTCGAAGCCTGGCGACAGAACGGCTACGAGGGCAGCGCTCCCTGAGGCTCAGTCGCCGCGTACGCCTGCGGCCTTGATCACCTGAGCCCAGTGCTGGCGGTCGGAGCGCATCAAATTGAGCGCTCCCTCAGGTGCCGTACCCAGGGCACTGAAGTACAAGCCCAGGAGTTTGTTGCGGAAGGACTCGCTGCGACAAATGCGCAGCAACTCCGCCGACAGGCGCTCGACCACAGCATTCGGCGTGCGCGCCGGCGCCATCAAGGCCTGCCAGGAAATGGCCTCAAAGCCCGGGTAGCCCAGCTCGACCAAGGTCGGCAGCTCCGGCAATGCCGCCACCCGCCCCAGGCTGCTGACGGCCAGCGCCTGCAGCTTGCCAGCACGCACCTGCGCCATGGCAAGACCCGGCACCATGAAGGCCGCCTGCAACTCGCCACTGAGCAAGGCATTGAGCACCTGCGGAAAGCCGGCATAGGGCACATGGGTCATGGCCAAACCACTGCGCGCCTTGAACGACTCCATGGCCAGGTGCGAGGCACTGCCATTGCCGACGCTGCCGTAATTCCAGGCCCCGCGCTGGGCCTGGGCCTGACGCACAAAATCAGCGCAATCGCGTGCCGCCACGCCGGCACCCAGCACCAGCACATTGGGCGAACTGGCGACCAGACCGATGGGCCGCAAATCACGCTGCGGGTCGTAGGGCAGCTTGGGGTTGAGCAGGGGCGCCGTGACCAGGGGCCCCTGAATGGTCATCAGCAAGGTATAGCCGTCGGGCCCGGCCTGGGCGGCCAAGCCGGTGCCGATATTGCCACCAGCACCGGGTCGGTTGTCGACCAGCACGACCTGCCCCAGGGCCGCCGCCAAGGGCTCCGCCAGCCAGCGAGCGACCAGATCGGGCGAACTGCCGGCGGGAAAGGGCACGATGAGCTTGATCGGCCGGGCCGCTGGCCAGACCGGGTCAGCCGCCGAGGCGGCCTTTGAACCAAACAAGCTGGCTAAGGCCAGCAGCAAGCGTCGGCGCGAGTTGAGATTCAGGCTGGCGGCCATCGCTCAGTGCTCGGCCCTGGCCTCGCGGCCCATCAGCAGGTCCACCGCATCGACGGGACTCAGACGCCCTTCCAGAACCGCCACCACCGCCTCGGTGATGGGCATGTCCACACCCTTGGCTCGGGCGCGAGCCAGCACCGTTGGCGCGCTGTAAACACCCTCGGCCACATGACCGAGATCACGCAGAATCTGCGCCAGCGGCAGGCCATCGGCCAGCAGCAGGCCGACCCGGCGGTTGCGCGACAGATCGCCTGTGGCGGTGAGCACCAAATCACCCATGCCCGACAAGCCCATGAAGGTCTCGCCGCGCGCCCCCAGGGCCAAACCCAGGCGCAGCATTTCGGCCAAGCCGCGGGTGATCAAGGCCGCGCGGGCATTGAGCCCGGGGGCATCAAGCAATCGGCCGCTCGCCTCGGCGCGCAAGCGCAGGCCGTCGGCCGCACCGACGGCAATCGCCATCACATTCTTGACCGCGCCGCCGACCTCGACGCCGACCGGATCGGCTGAGGTGTAGACACGAAGGCGCTCGCTGTGGAAAGCCGCGACCGCCGCCTGGGCCAGCGCTTCGTCCTCGCTGGCGGCCACCAGCGCGGTAGGCTGACCGGCCGCCACTTCCTGGGCAAAGCTGGGCCCGGACAGAATGCCGACGCGCAGCCGCGGCTGCACGGCGCGGGCAATCTCATGGCCGAGCAGACCGGTGCCGGCCTCAAACCCTTTGCACAGCCAGAGCACCTGAGCGCCGTCGGGCAGCGAAGCCAGCATGGCGCGCAAGCCGGCCATGGGTGCGGCAACCACGACCAGCCCAGGCACTTCGCCGGCGCTGGCGTGGGCCACGGCGCGCGCCAGATCGGCCTCCAATTGCAAGGCGTCCGGCAACCGGGTGTCCGGCAGATAGGCCCGGTTGCAGCGTTCGGCCTGCATGGCGGCGACGGCCGCCGCATCGCGCGCCCACAACACCACCTCATGGCGGGCGGCGGCCTGCACCGCCAAAGCCGTGCCCCAGGCACCGGCCCCAAGAATACTGATCTTCATGACTGCAGCTTAATCCTCAAACATGCGTTCCACACCTTCTGGTGGGTTCTGTTTGAACCATGCAAAACGCCCCCGACCGTCGAACAGTGGGGGCGTCATGAATCCAAGGCAGTCGCTGAGAGCCGTGGCCCTTGCGGGCCCGCGGCCAAGCGCCGGCCAGACGCTCAGTTCAGCGTCGGTGCCACGGCGGCATCACCGCCAGCAGCAGCGTCACGCGCGGCCTGCTGAGCTTCGAACATGGCCTGGAAGTTGACTTCAGTCAGCAGCACGGGCGGGAAGCCCGCGCGGGTGCAGACGTCAGACACGACGGCGCGCAGATACGGGTAAATCATCTGCGGGCAGACGATGCCCAGAATGCCTTCGGTCTGTTCTTGGGGCACGTTGCGAATCTCGAAGATACCGGCTTGTTTGGCCTCGATCAGGAACAAGGTCTTGTCGCCAACCTTGGTCGTGACGGTAGCGGTGACAGCCACCTCGAAGATGCCTTCGGCCACCGGCTCAGCAGCCAGGGCCAGGTTGATGTCGACCTGGGGCTGTGTCTGCTCCAGCAGGATCTGCGGCGCATTGGGCTGTTCCAGCGACAGATCCTTCAGGTACATGCGCTGAATCTGGAAGACGGGGGTGTTGTTCTCTTCGGCCATGATGGGTTTCCAAAAAAGTAAAGGCCCGCCAGCGTCGGTGCTGCGGGCAGCGGCGCCGATTATGGCGCAGCGAATATTTCAGTCTGTGGGGGTCTGCCCGCTCTTGAAAAGCAGCGGTCGGGCGCCAAGCCCATTCCGCCCAGTGCGGTTCGCTCAGGCCGCTTGCAGCAAAGCCTGCAAACCACCGCGTTGGTCGAGCGCGATCAGGTCATCGCAACCGCCGACATGGGTGCTGCCAATGAAAATTTGCGGCACGGTACGGCGACCGGTCAGCGCCACCATCGCGTCGCGCTCTGCCGGGTTCTGATCGATACGAATTTCCTCGATCTGCTCGACGCCACGCTGCTTGAGCAAGGACTTGGCCCGCACACAGTAGGGGCAGACCTGGGTGGTGTACATCTTGACGTGGCTCATGGCCCATTCCTCGAAAAACTAGGGAAGCTGATGCCGCGCGGGCCCCTTGACCCAAACGCCGCAAGCCGAACTCAGGCGGACTTCTCGACCGGCAAATTCGCTTCACGCCAGGCGCTCAAGCCGCCGGCCAAAGGCTGAGCCTTTTCGTAGCCGAGCTTGCGCAGCTGTGCCGCGGCACGGGCAGCGCGAGCACCGCTCTGGCAGACCACGACCAGGGGCAGGGTCTTGTTGCTGGGCAGGCTTTTGTGTCCTTCCAGCGCCGCCAGAGGAATGTTGCGAGCACCGGCAACATGGCCGGCGGCAAACTCAGCCGGCTCGCAGACGTCGATCACCACCGCCTTCTCGCGGTTCAGCAAACGCACCGCCTCGGCCGTGTTGACGGCCGCACCTTGCGCGCCCTGGGCCAGCGTGGGCCAGAGCAAAAGGCCGCCAGACGTCAGCGCGGCCAAGACCAAAATCCAGTTGTCGAGCAAGAAGTTCAAAGGGCTGCGTCCGTGAGGCGTCCGTGAAAAGAAGACCCCGATTATAGAAAGCCCGCCGGTGCTCAGCAGCGGCGGGCTTGAAGACCCTCATGGGCCTGAGTTGGCGGCGCCTGCGCCGCCGGCGCTTGATCAGCGCAGTTTGAAGGTCGCAACTGCGGCCTGCAGTGCCTGGGCTTGCTGCTCCAGGCTGCTGGCCGCCGCTGCGGCTTCTTCCACCAACGCCGCATTCTGCTGCGTCATCTGGTCGAGCTGGACCACCGACTGGTTGACCAGGCCGATGCCCTGGCTTTGTTCACCCGAGGCGGCTGTGACCTCGCCGATGATGTCCGACACCCGCTGCACGCTGGCCACGATCTCGGTCATGGTGGCACCGGCATCTCGCACCAGGCGACTGCCCGATTCGACGCGGTCGACACTGGCGCCGATCAAGGACTTGATCTCCTTGGCCGCTTCGGCCGAGCGCTGCGCCAGAGAGCGCACTTCGCTGGCCACCACGGCAAAGCCACGGCCCTGCTCGCCGGCACGCGCCGCTTCCACGGCCGCGTTCAGCGCCAGGATATTGGTCTGGAAGGCGATGCCATCGATCACGCCAATGATGTCGTTGATCTTTTTGGAGCTGGTGTTGATCTCTTCCATGGTGGAGACCACCTGGCTGACCACTTCCCCGCCCTTGCGCGCCACCGTGGCAGCCGAACCCGCCAGCTGATTGGCCTGGGCGGCCGCATCGGCGCTCTGACGCACGGTGTCGGTCAGGGTCTGCATATTGCCCGAGGTCTGTTCCAGAGAAGTCGCCTGCTTTTCGGTGCGCACCGAGAGGTCATGGTTGCCGACCGCGATTTCACGCGAGGCCACGGACATCGAGTCCGTGCCCATGCGCACATCGCTGACGATGGCAGCCAAGCCTTGCGACATGGCACGCACGGCGTCCAGCAAACTGCCCTCAGCCCCAGGGGCCACATGAATGTCCTGAGACAGATCGCCATCAGCCATCTGACGCATCACATCACGGGCGTATTCCGGCTCCCCGCCCAGCTGACGCCAGACACTGCCGATCACCAGGAAGGAACCGACACCGAGCGACACCACCACCACCAGACCACTGACGAAGATCGCCAGCAAGCTGGCGGACACGCCACCTTCGGCCTTGAGCAGCCCACTGTCGAAGCCCTCGCTGGCCTCCACGCGCGCCGCCTTGACCTCGGTCTCCAGTGCCTTCAATGCCGCTTGCATCTTGGGAATCGCGCCGGCTTGATCGCCCTGCTTGATCCCCAGGAACAACTCCGCCGTGTCGACCGAAGCAGCAAAGTAAGCATCAAAGCCCTTCTTCAGCTTGGCACCCGTGTCGGCCTTGCCCTCAATCTTGGCAATTGCCGACAGGAGCTTTTGGATGCTGGAGGCGCGTTCCTTGGCCTCGTCCAGACGCTTTTTCTCGCCCTCCGCCACGGCACTCTGAATGGTGGCGCCCAATGCTTCCAGCTGAGCGGCCAGTTGCGTCGTCGCGTCAACATACGGATAGTGCACGCTGCCGACCGCATTGATGGCTGACGAGGTCCGAGCCGAAAAAGCCCAGACCACGGCGATGCCGATGGCGAAAATCAGTGCAGCAAACACAGGCAAGAGCCAGATTCTGGTCTTTACATTCATTCGAACCTCCAGTGCATGTGCGCCCAGCCCATCGGCGCACCAGGATTGAGCGTCAAATCAGTCTACGCTCAAGACCACCTTGACGCTGCCGTCGACGGCGGATTTCTCGATATAGCCAATCGCATCCGGATTGGCGGCGACGAACTTCTTCACTTCGGCGGCCGATGCCAATTCCTTGGGCGGAGTAGCCTTGCCCGAGAACACCAGGCGCGACCAGGCCGCCTTGACCTGTGGCGCCTGCTTGCCCGTGACCTTGCTGTAGAACTGATCGCGGGTGCCGGCGCTTTCCGGCAGGTCCACGGCTGCCGCCGCGGCACCACTGGGCAAGGTATTGGATTTGCCGAGGAAGATGCTGGCGACTTGGTCGGCCGTCATGGTGGCGGCGGCATTCTTCGGGTTGACGATCACGGCCACCTGGGCCTGGGCCAGCGGCAAGGCGCACAAGAGCGTGAGGGCTGCGCAGACCTGGATTTGCTTGAGTTGCTTCATGGTTGGCCCCTTCAGAACACCGTGTCCACAGCGATGCTGTAGACATTGGTTTTGCCGACCATCGTGCCATTGATCGGCACCAGGAACAGGCCCTGGGTCTTGGGCGAGATGCGCTCGAACTGGGCCTTGAAGGCAATATTGCGATAGGCATCCCAACGCAAGCCCAGCGCCCCGGTCTTCTGACTGATGGCCTGGCCACCCAGTACCAGGTTGACGCCCGCCTTCAAACCGGCCAGCTGAGGCGTCGGCGCCGGGATGTTGTTGACCGCATTGGCGTCAGTCACTTTGAGTTCGGACATCGTCAGGTAAGGCGTGAACTTGCCGAAGCGATGGCCCACCGTCACGTACCAGCCGTTGGTGTCTGACACATAAGAGTCAGTACGGCGCTGGGTGTACTCAAAATTGGCCAGCCAATCGCCTTGGTCGTAGCTGGCGCCGATACCGGTGAAGGTGGCTTTCTTGTCGGTGCCGTCCAGCTGGTTGCCTAGGGCTGCGAAAGTTGGGCTCAACGCGGCCAGCGCCGGATTGCGCAGCGCGCCCACGATGCCCGCCAAGGTGTTGCTGTGGACTGTCAACTTGCTGTTGACATGGCCGAAGCGCAGGGTCAGGCCACCGTCGAGTTCGACCGTGGCGTTGATGCCCATGACCTTGTCCAGTTCGACTTTGTTGCCGGTGACGTAGTTGGAGGACTTGCCGCCGTACAACTGAGCAGTCACGGTGGCCGAGCCCAGGGTGGTCTGGTAGCTCAGATCAGCACCATCAAAGTGGCTGACCGGCACTTGGCCATAGACATCCTGCGGGGGGCGCAGCCAAGTATTGGCGAAGCCAACATCTCGGAAGTCCGATACAGCGAAAAAGGGACCGCCCATACGGCCGAGTCGCAAGGCCAGATTCGGCGAGACTTGAGCCTTGACGAAGGCCCATTCCAGGCCCGGTGTGAACTTGCCCTTGCCGTCCTGCTTGGTCAGCACCTGCACGGTGCCGGAGAACATGGCGTTGGCGCGAGCAGTGACCTGCAGGCCCAGTTTGCTGTCCACTTCCCCGGTGGCCGATTTGTCGGCACCGCGCGGTTGGCCGTACAGAGCGTACTTGCCATTGTCATTGCTGGTCTGAACCAGTCCCAAGGTCCCAAAACCTGAGAATGAAAATGCCGAGTCTCCGGAGGCTTGCGCCGTCGCAGAACTCGCCAATGTGAGCATGGCCAAGGCCATGGGTGTCAGGAACAAGCTCGTTCCAATTCTCATGAATGTCTCCTTTTTGAACAGCTAAAAAAGCGTGACCGCACAAATGTGCGCCCAACGCCCCACTCTGTACAGACGTTGTCGGCCCCGACGCCACAGACTTAAGGCCCGAACTGCAAGTAAGCGAGGCGACAGGCTTTCGGTGCGGGCCGATAGAATCGCGGCAGCCCAAATCGGGCGGCCCTACCACGCAACGTCCATGTACAAACTCGTGCTCATTCGCCACGGCGAATCCACCTGGAATCTCGAAAACCGCTTCACCGGCTGGACCGATGTTGACCTGACCCCCACCGGCGTGGAGCAGGCCAAACAAGCCGGCCGATTGATCAAGGATGCCGGTCTGGACTTTGATGTGGCTTACACGTCGATGCTCAAGCGTGCGGTTTGGACGCTTTGGCATTGTTTGGATCAAATGGACCGCACTTGGTTGCCTGTTGTCCACAGCTGGCGCCTCAACGAGCGCCATTACGGCTCGCTGCAAGGCCTGAACAAGGCCGACATCGCCAAGCAATATGGCGATGAGCAGTTGCTGGTCTGGCGCCGCAGCTACGACACACCGCCGCCGGCCATGGAGCCCAGTGACCCGCGCAGCGAACGCTCCGACCTGCGCTACGCGAAAATGAACCCCGAGGACATTCCGCTGACGGAATGCCTGAAGGACACTGTCGCTCGCGTCCTGCCCTTCTGGGAAGGCAGCGTGGCCCCCGCGATCAAGCTGGGCAAGCGGGTCGTGATCGCCGCCCATGGCAACAGCATCCGCGCCTTGGTGAAGTACTTGGACGGCATTGGTGACAACGACATCGTCGGTGTCAACATTCCGAACGGCATTCCCCTGGTCTACGAGCTCGACGCCGATCTGAAGCCGATCAAGAGCTATTACCTCGGCGACGCCGAAGCTGCTGCCAAGGCGGCAGCGGCTGTGGCCAGCCAGGGCAAGGCCTGACCCCCGGGGGCTCAGCACCCCCTCTGATTCACCACTCCCCTGCCTGGCTCACATCAGTGCAGGGGATTGAGTGCATCCAGCCCGTGTAGGCCATACAGGCCATAGAGCCTTTCACTGGGCACACGCGCCAGCAGGCTCTTGTCGGGCACCACCGCCGCCACCGCGTGCTCGGGCCTTGAGGTATCGCGGCGCATGGGCACGGTGCAAGCCTTGCCCTGCGCATCAACCAAGGTCATCACCAGCGGGCATTGCAGGCTGGCGCCACGCCGCACCACCACGGCCAGCTCACCGCTGGTCAGGCGCAGCAGTTCGCCGGGCGGGTACATGCCGAACTCCTTGATCAAGGCCGCCACCATGGCGTCACCTGGCGCCATTTCATAGGTCTGGCGCGCGGCCAGCTTGATGTCCATGGCCGGGCGCTGGGTGCGGGCGCTGATCTTGGCCATGAAGACGTCAACCAGACGCAAGAGACGAGCCAGTTCCTCCACCTCGCTCAGGCCGCGCGGGTAGCCTCGCCCGCCCGGCTGCTCGTGGTGCTGGGCCACGGCGGCCAGCCATTCCTCGTCGGCCGTGCCGGCCGCGCGCAGGCGCTTGGTGGCGTCTTCGGGGTGGCGGCGAATCTGCTCGCGCTGACTCTCGGTCAGGCGACCGCCGGCCATGGCATAGCGGCCCTGCAATTCGATGATGCTGGCGTTCATGGTCAGCGCCGCCTTGACGGCGCAGCGCTGCCGCTCCTCGGGCCAGCCCAGACGCTGTGCCACCATCAGGCAGAGGGTGGCCACATGCAGGGAATGCGTGAGGCCGTACAGGCGCAGCTGCTGGTTTTCCTGCCGCACCGACTGGTAGAGCGCGACATCGCCGTCCTGCCTTGCCAGCATGATCAGCTCGGTGGTCACCTCATCGCAGCTGCTCAAAAAATGCTCGGCATCCGACAAGGACTTGAGCATCACGTCGAGCGACCAGACCGCCTGCTGCCAACGCGAGGCCAGCGAGGGTGCTTCGGTGGGTATTTCCTGACCGGCCTGCAGGGCACGCAGCTCCTGCACATCGGCATACATGCCGCGCTCCAGCAAGGACAGCAGCTGGCCCTGGCTGTGCAGCTTCTGGCCGCAGGCCAGCAAGAGACCGCCCGAGGCGTCGCGCACATTGAAGGGCAAGGGCACAGCCACCTGGACCTGCTCGGCCACCAACTTCAGCAATTGCATCGCGCTCAGCCACTCCTCGTGAAGAAGAAAGACAGTCGGGCTCGATCCTGCGAGCCAGCAGGACTCAGATTCAACTCACAACCAGCGCCTCAACACACCGGCCAGCAAGGGCACGATGCTGACCGCATTGCTGCCATGCGGCACGCTGTTGCTGCTCCAGACATGGCGCACGCCCGCCGCCTGCAGGGCCGGCAAAGCATCGCCGTTGAACAAGGCATGGGTCACGGCCACATCGACCGAGGCCGCGCCCCGGGCCAGCAGGCCTTGGGCCGCGCCGATCAGGGTGCGGCCGGTCGAGGCCATATCGTCCAGCAGCACGATGGCCCGGCCAGTCACCTCCAGCTGCGGCAAAGCCAGCTCGACCTGGTGGTCGCCATGGCGCACCTTGCGGCCGATGGCATGGTCCAGGCCCCCGGCGGCCGCGGCCTCGCGGACCCATTGCGCCGATTCTTCATCGGGCCCAATCAGCAGCGCGCCCGGCACATGCGCGGCAATCCAGGCACCCAGCACCGGCGCCACCGAGAGCGCAAAGCCGGCCCCGGCCGGCATCACCTCATCAAGGCTGGCGATGCGGTGCAGATGCGGGTCCAGGGTGATCACATGGTTGAACTGCTGGGCCAGCAAGCGGGCGATATGGCGCTGGCTGACCGCCTCGCCAGGCGTGAACTCCATGTCCTGGCGCATATAGGCCAGATAAGGCGAGACCAGCACCAGGCGATCGGCGCCCAGCTCGCGCGCGGTCGGCGCGGCGATCAAGAGCTCGACCAATTTTTCAGTGGGCTGCTGCAGGCCGCGCAAAAGGAAGACAGTGGGCGGCAAAGGCTTGGGCAGGACCAGGCGCAGCTCGCCATCCGGGAAGCGGTGGCGGCTGATGAAAGCCAGCGGCAGGCCCAGGGCCTCGGCCAGCTCCTGCGCCAGCGGGCGCTCGTCTTCGAAAGCCAGCAGCAGAGCCCGGGAATGCAGAAGATCGCTCATGGATGGCGAAACACTTTCATTCAGATGGAAAACAAAGAGCCGCTGGCAAATTCATGCGGCAGCTGGTCGAGCCGGCCGATCTGACAGCCCGACCCTTTTTCGGCCAGCTCACGGGCAAACTGCAGATCGGCTTCGAATTGGGCGTGGATGCGATAGAGCGGCTCGCCGGCTTTCACCGGCTCGCCCAGGCGTTTGAGCAGCAGCAGGCCGGCGCCCGCCACCTGCGGCGCACCGGCCAGGCGCGCGACCCGGGCAATGCGCAAATTGTCGATGGCGATGATGTGGCCCTCATGGGGCGCCAGCAACTCAAAGCTGAGCGCGCCAACCCCAGGAGCTGCCACGCGCCGACCTTGGGCATCGATAATGGCATTCATCTGCGCCAGGGCGCGGCCACTGTCCAGGATGTCGCGGGCGATCGCGTCGCCCTCGCCGCCGCGCACATCGGGGTCGAACTCGATCATGCGCCCGGCCAAGCGCAAGGCCTTCTGGCGCAGGTCCTGGGGCGCGGCCGGGTCGCATTGCAGCACCTGCATCACGTCCAGCGCCTCCAGCACCGGGCCGATGCCGCGGCCGATCGGCTGGCGGCCATCGCTGAGCACCACATCGATCTGCAGGCGCAAATGGCCGGCCACGTATTCGAACAACTTCTTCAGCCGTTGCGCCTCGACCATGGAGCGCACCTTGGCGCTCGGGCCCACCGGAATGTCCAGCACCAGATGGGTGGAGCCGGCTGCAATCTTCTTGGAAAGAATTGAGGCCACCATCTGCCCCGGCGAGTCGATGGACAGCGGCCGCTCGACCGAAATCAGGATGTCATCGGCCGGCGAGAGATCGGCCGTGCCGCCCCAGGCCAGGCAGGCGCGGGTGGCCCGCACGATCTCGACCATGCGCTCGAAGCCGAGCTCCACATTCGCCAGCACCTCCATGGTGTCGGCCGTGCCCGAGGGCGAGGTGATGGCGCGCGAGCTGGTCTTGGGGCAGAGCATGCCGTGGGCGGCGACGATGGGCACGACCAACATCGAGGTGCGGTTGCCCGGGATGCCGCCGATGCAATGCTTGTCCACCACTGGACCGGCGCCGACTTGGCCTTTCCAGTCCAGACGTCGGCCGACGGCGATCATGGCCTCGGTCAGGTGCAAGACCTCTTCGCGGTCCAGCTCGTACTGTTTGGTGGCCACGACAAAGGCAGCCAGCTCGATCTTGGAGTAACGCGCTTGTGCCACGTCACGGATGATGGCGGCCAGATCCTGGCGGCCCAAGCGTTCGCCATCGATCTTGCGGTGCAAGGCGGCGATGGAGCCGGGTGGCTCGGCATGGGCGATCGTCGCCGCATGACCATCGGCCACCCCCAGGCGGGCAAAGGCTTCTTCGCTCAAGCCCAGATCACATGCGCTGACGATGCGCTCGTCGTCCACCACATTGAGCACAGCCAGAATGCTGCGCGGGCCCTGACCGTTGTTGGTGTGGATCTCGACCTTGGACAGAGCCTGAAAACCGGCGGCACGAACCACCGGACAGTCCCGGTGCAGATATGCCACGTTCTCGCGCCAGGTGTCGATACCGACACGGCGGATGGACAGCGAGCTCTTGGGCAGCAGAGTAGCGCTCATTCGGACACTGTAACGGACGCGACCGCCCTGCCCGTCGGGCACTTGTTTCAATTCGCAGCCAGGGCCGCAACGATCTGCTCGCGCACATGCTCGGCCAGGGCACGTCGGTCGGCGTGCGCGCTCTCCAAGGCCGGCAGGATCTGGATCTCAATGCCCACGCCGCGTGCCTTGAGCACGGTCCAGAGGCTGGCGATCATGGTCGTGTCGCCGATGAATCGGGCCGAGCTGCTGAAGCGCTCGCCCGGCTCATGCCAGCGCAGCGCCAAGGGCTGGATCACCGTCTCGGTGGCAATGGCGGCCTGCAAGAGGTTGCCGTGGAAAGGCAGCAGCTCGGGGCCGGCCCCAGTTGTGCCTTCGGGGAAGACCGCCACGGTATCGCCGGCCTTGAGCGCATCGGCCATCTGGTGCACCACACGCAGCGCGTCACGCTTGCTGGTGCGTTCGATGAACAAGGTGCCCACGCCCGCCGTCAGCGCGCCCACCACCGGCCAATGCTTGACATCGGCCTTGGAGACAAAGCGCGCCTCGGGCAGCACCGCATGGACCGCGGCGATGTCCAGCCAAGACACATGGTTGGCGACGATCAACTTGGCACCCGGCCGGGCCTGGCCCTTGAACTCCAGGCGCACGCCCATCAGCGCCAGCATCTTGCCGGACCACCAGCGGATGCGGTGGTGGCGCTGCCCCAAGCTCAGGCTCGGAAACAGCAGCTTGATCATCAAAAGCCCGTGCAGCACATGCAGGACAAAGCGCAGCAAGCGCCAAGCAGCGAGCAGATTTCGCATCTCAGCGGGCAGCCTCAGCTTCGAAGGCCATATGGCCGGCCACCACCGTGTAGCGCACTTGAGCCGGCAGCTCGAAGCCGCTGATCTCGTAGGCAAAGGGCGTGTGCTTGCCCTGGCTGCTCAGGCGCTCGGGGGTGACCGCCCAGCTGGCGACCGGGTCGAAGACGCAGACATCGGCGACGCCGCCCTCGACCAGACGGCCGGCGCTGGCGCCCAGCGAACCCAGGGCGCTGCCCAGCACGCGCACCGGCGCGGCCGTGACCACGCCCAGGCTTTGCGCCATCGACAGGCCGCTGTCCTGACCCCAGCGCAGGGCCAGGCTCAAGAGCAGCTCCAAGCCGGTGGCGCCGGGCGTGGCTTCGGCGAAGGGCACGTTCTTCTCGTCGGGGGCGACCGGCATGTGGTCGGACACCAGCGCGTCCAGCGTGCCGTCGGCCAGGCCGGCGCGCAGGGCGTCGCGGTCGCGGCCTTGGCGCAGCGGCGGGTTCAGGCGCATGGCCGGGTTGAAGTAGCCAATGTCCACATCGCTGAGGTGCAGGGAGTTGATGGACACATCGGCCGTTAGCTTGAGGCCTTCCCGCTTGGCCGCACGCACCAGGGCCACGCCGGCAGCGCTGGAGATGCGGCACAGGTGGACGCGCGCGCCGGTCGAGCGCATCAGCTCGAAGATGGTGTGCAGAGCCACGGTCTCGGCTGTCACCGGCTCGCCGGACAAGCCCAGGCGGGTCGCCACGGCGCCGCTGGCGGCCACGCCGCCGGACAGGTAGGCATCGAGCGGACGCAGCCAGACGGTGTAGTCATAGGTGGCCGCATACAGCAGGGCGCGGGCCAGCACCAGGGTGTCGCGAACGGGCCGGTCGGCCTGCGAGAAGCCGATGCAGCCGGCCTCGGTCAGCTCGGCCATCTCGGTCAGCGATTCACCGCTCAAATGGGTCGTCAGTGCGCCCAGCGGAAATAGGCGGCAGCGGCTCAGCTTGCGGGCGCGGAACTTGAGCATCTCCACCAGGCCGGGCTCATCCAGCACCGGGTCGGTGTCGGGCGGGCAGACCAGGCTGGTCACACCGCCGGCCGCTGCCGCGGCCAGCTCGCTCTCGAGCATGCCTTCGTGTTCATGGCCGGGTTCGCGCAGGCGCGCCGCCAGGTCCACCAGGCCCGGCGCCACCACCAGGCCGCCGGCCTCGATGACGCGCTCGGCCGAAAACTCACCGACATCGCCGAGGCCGACGATGCGGCCGTTGGCGATGGCCAGGTCGCCGATGCGGTCCAGGCCGCTGGCCGGGTCGATCAGTCGACCGCCTTTGATCAAGATCTTCATGCTTCGTTTCCAGCGAGGATGGACATGACCGCCATGCGCACGGCGATGCCGAAGGTCACCTGCGGCAGGATCACGCTTTGCGCGCCATCGGCCACGGTGGAGGCGATTTCCACGCCCCGATTGATCGGGCCCGGGTGCATGACGATGGCATCAGGCTTGGCCAGGGCCAGCTTCTCGGGCGTCAGGCCGAAGTTCTTGAAGAACTCGCCGGCGCTGGGCAGCATGGCGCCGCTCATGCGCTCGTTCTGCAGGCGCAGCATGATGATGACGTCGGCGTCGCGCACACCCTCGGCCATGTCGTGGCAGACGCGCACGCCCATGTCCTTGAGGTCGCCCGGCACCAGGGTCTTGGGGCCGACCGCGCGGATCTCGGGCACGCCCAGGATGTTCAGCGCATGGATGTCGGAGCGGGCCACGCGCGAATGCACGATGTCGCCGACGATGGCCACGGTCAGATTGCGGAAGTCCTTCTTGTAGTGCCTGATCGTGTACATATCGAGCAGGCCCTGGGTCGGGTGGGCATGGCGGCCGTCACCGGCGTTGACCACATGCACATGGGGCGCGCAATGCTGGGCGATCAGATAGGGCGCGCCCGATTCGCTGTGGCGCACCACGAACATATCGGCATGCATGGCCGAGAGATTGGCCACGGTATCGAGCAGGGTCTCGCCCTTGGCAGTGCTGGAGCGGGCGATGTCGAGGTTCAGCACATCGGCCGACAGGCGCTTGGCCGCGATCTCGAAGGTAGTACGGGTGCGGGTGCTGTTCTCGAAGAACAGATTGAACACCGACTTGCCGCGCAGCAACGGCACCTTCTTGACTTCGCGGTCATTGACCGAGAGGAAGGTGCCGGCCGTGTCCAGAATCTGGTGAATGATGGCCTGGGGCAGGCCTTCGATGGACAAGAGGTGAACCAGCTCACCGTGCTTGTTCAGCTGGGGGTTGCGTTTGGAGAGCATGGCGTTCAGCCTTCCTTGACATCAAAACTGAATCGGCCGTCCTCGCTCTTGGCCAGGCGCAGGCGCTGTTCGGCCGGCAGGTGCACGCGCGCGGCCGAGAAGGCCGGCTCGATCGGCAGCTGGCGTCCGCCACGGTCCACCAACACCGCCAGGGTGACGCTGGCCGGGCGGCCGAAATCGAAGAGCTCGTTGATCACGGCGCGCGTGGTGCGGCCGGTGTAGAGCACATCGTCGATCAGGACGATGTGGCGGCCTTCCACCTCGAAAGGCAGCTTGGTGTGGTCGGCCTTGGCTGACATGCCTTTGGAGCCGAAGTCATCGCGGTGCAGGGAACTGGAGATCACGCCGGCCTGACCGGCCAGTCCCAGATCGCGCTGCAGCCGCTCGGCCAGCCAGGCGCCGCCCGACCAGATGCCCACCAGCGCCGCCTCGGGCTGCCAGAGTTTTTGCACGCCGCGCAGCAGATCGGCATAGATCGCCTCGGCATCTAGTAGCAAAGTGCTCATGTGTTCTCTCTGAAAAACTGTTCAAGAATCAAGGCGGCCGCGGCCGAATCGACATCGCGCGCGCCCTGGCTCTCGGCCTCGACGCTGGTGTAGCGCTCGTCCACCTCGAAGACGGGCAGGCGCAGGCGGCTCTTGAGCTGGCGGCCAAATTTGCGCGCGCGGGCGGTGATCTCGTGTTCGGCGCCGTCGGGGTGGAAAGGCACGCCGATGACCAGGGCCTGGGGCTGCCACTCGCGCACCAGCTTCTCGATCGCCTGCATGCGCGCCTCGCCCTCGACGGCGATGTGGCGCAGCGGCTCGGCCTGGCCGGTGAAGCGACTGCCATAGGCCACGCCGACGCGGCGACTGCCGTAGTCAAAGGCCAGAGCCGTCTGCACGGCGGCGGCGGCCGGTGCGGGAATGGGGGTCGCTGGGGCCGGGGCGGTCATGCGTGGCCGGCCTCTTGGCTCAGCATGCGCGGGTCCACGCCCAACAGACCGAGCGCACGCTCGTAGCGCTGCTCCACCGGGGTGTCGAAAATGATGTTGGGCTCGGCGTCCACCGTCAGCCAGCCGTTGCGACCGATTTCTTCTTCCAGCTGGCCGGCGGCCCAGCCGCTGTAGCCCAGGGTGACCAGCACGCGGCGCGGGCCGGCGCCGTTGGACAAGGCCTCCAGCACATCGCGGCTGGTGGTCATTTCCAGGCCACCGGGCACGGCCAGGGTGGCGTTGTAGTGCTTGCCCTCGGCATCCAGCGGCTCGTGCAGCACAAAACCGCGCTCGGTCTGCACCGGGCCACCGTAATAGACGGTGGAGGCGGCCAGCTCATCGCTGGGCGGGCTCAGCTCGACCTTCTCGAATAGATGACCGAGGGTCAGGGAGATGGGCTTGTTGATGACCAGGCCCAGCGCCCCTTTTTCATTGTGTTCGCAGAGGTAGATGACGCTGCCCGCGAAGGCCTCGTCGGCCATGCCCGGCATGGCGATCAGGAACTGGTTGGCGAGGACGATCCGATCTTGAGGCATGCAAGCATTTTATTCGCGGGCGACACTATCAGGATGACGCGCTCAATAAATGCCTCCGATCTATGCGCTGCCCCTGCCGGCAGCTTGCCGCGCGCCCTGGTCTGGTTCCGCCGTGACCTGCGCCTGGACGACCAAGCCGCCCTGTACCGGGCATTGCGGGCCGCGGATCAGGTCCTCTGCGTCTTCGTGCTGGACCGCGACATCCTCGACGCCCTGCCCCGCAGCGACCGCCGGGTCGATTTCATCCTGCGCAGCCTGGTCGAGCTGGACGCCGGCCTGCGCGCGCTCCGCCCCGGCGGCGGCCTGATCGTGCGCCACGGCCGGGCGGCCGAGGAGATCCCGCGCCTGGCCGCCGAGCTGGAGGTGCAGGCGGTGTTCTGCAACCACGACGACGAGCCCGCGGCCCTGGCCCGCGACGCCCAGGTGGCCGAGGCCCTGGCCAGCTTCAGCTGCCAGCTGCGCAGCTTCAAGGACCATGTGGTGTTCGAGCGCAGCGAGGTGCTGACCGGCGCCGGCAAGCCCTACGGCGTGTTCACGCCTTACAAAAACGCCTGGCTGCGCCAGATCAACGAGTTCTACTTGAGCAGCTACCCGGCGGCCCGCCACGCGGCGGCCCTGGCAAGCACAGCCCTGGCGCGCGGCGTGCCCAGCCTGGCCGAGATCGGTTTTGAGCCCACGGACCTGAGCGCGCATTTGGGCGCCGGCGCCTCGGGCGCTGAGGCCTTGTTCGCGGAGTTTCTGGACCGCATGGACCAGTACGAGGCCTCGCGCAACTTCCCTGCCGTCAAGGGCCCCAGCTACCTGAGCCTGCACCTGCGCTTTGGCACCATCTCGATCCGGCGCCTGGCGCGCGAGGCCTGGCAGCGTGCCCAGGGCGGTGACCGCGGCGCCGAGGTCTGGCTCTCCGAGCTGATCTGGCGCGATTTCTACCACCAAGTCATGCACCACCACCCGCATGCCATGGTGCGTGCCTTCAGGCCCGAATACGACGCCATCCGCTGGGACAGTGGCCCGGCGGCCGATCACCTGTTCAAAGCCTGGTGCGAGGGCCGGACCGGCTACCCCCTGGTCGATGCGGCCATGCTGCAGCTGAACCAGAGCGGCTACATGCACAACCGCCTGCGCATGGTGACGGCCTGCTTCCTGATCAAGGACTTGGGGCTTGATTGGCGGCGCGGCGAGGCCTATTTCGCCGAAAAACTGCTGGACTTCGACCTCGCCGCCAACAACGGCGGTTGGCAATGGGCCTCCTCCAGCGGCTGCGACGCCCAGCCCTACTTCCGCATCTTCAACCCGGTCACGCAGAGCGAGAAGTTCGACCCCGAGGGCAAGTTCATCAAGCGCTACCTGCCCCAGCTGGCCAAGCTGCCGCCCAAGCTGATCCACGCGCCCTGGTTGGCCAAGCCGCTGGAACTGGAGGCCTGCCGCGTGGTGCTGGGCCGCGACTACCCCACGCCCATCGTGCGCCACGACGAGGCCCGCGCCGCCACCTTGGCGCGCTATGCGGTGGTCAAATCGCGGGCCATTGAGTAAAGAAAACGAACCGCGATGAGCATCGAGATCCCCAAAGCCGCCCGTGAGCAAGCGATTCGCTCGATCGAGCGCTACTTCGAGCACAACATGGACGAGCCCATCGGCAATATCGCCGCCGGCGGCCTGCTGGGCTTTTTCCTCGAAGAGATCGGCCCGGTCATCTACAACCAGGCCGTGGCCGACGTGCAGGAGCGCATGCAGCAACGCGTGGCCGAGCTGGACATCGAGGTCCACGAGGACGAGTTCCAGTACTGGCGCAAGTTCGAGGGCAAAGCCGGCGCGCGGGGCAAGAAGCCATGAACGGCCCGAGCGCACCGGCTGACGAAGGCGAAGACTTCAGCCCTGCCCCGACCCGCCCATTCGATCTGGGTTTCAGCCACCGTGAACGCAAGGACGGCAGCCTGGAAGTGCTGCACGGCGGCCGCCAGGCGGCCCTGCTGCGCGGCAACCGCGCCCTCGCCCTGCTGCACATCCTGAACACCGGCAGCTTCGAGCAAGGCCAGCAGGCCATGGCCAAGATTACCGGCAACTACAAGCGCGGCAATGAGGGCCAGGCCCGCCGCCACCCGCGCAACCAGGGCTGAAGCGCGCTGCGCCTCAGTTCACACCGGCCAGAGCCTGGGCGGGGCCCGCCGGTGCTTCCCAGCGCTGCAACATGCGGCCGTAACGCTGCCGCCAAGGCTGCAAGCCTTGCGCCACCCCGCCGGTCGCAGGCTCGATCAAGGTCTGGCGCAGAAAAGCCAGGGCCAGTTCGCGTGTGGCCACCTTGACCTGCGGATTCAAAGCCAGCCCGCCGGTGCCGGCGCGGTCGGTGAAGATGCTGTGCGAGCCGCCTTCGAACACGGCCAGGGCCTTGCTCGGCCCACCCATGGCTTCGAAGACCTTGATGCGGTCTTCGGCGGCCGAGTAGTAACCGGGCACCTGGATCACGTCCTGGGTGGCCGTGATGTGCAGGGTCGGGATGCGGATGTCCTGCAGGATGGGCGCCAGATCGCTTTCGCCGTAGAAAGGCGGCGCCGAAATGAGGATGGCCGCCTTGATGCGCGGCTCCAGCAGCGGCAAGACCTGACCCTGGCGCAAGACGCGGGCCCCAGCCAGCAGCATGGTGGTGTTGGCGCCGTAGGAATGCCCGGCTGCGGCGATGCGCTGCAAGTCGATGGATTCGCCCTGCTCACTGGCCAGCAACTGGTCCAGGGCAAAGCGCACATCGGCGACGCGGTTCAAGGCTTCGCTCTCCTTGGCTGCATCTTGCAAGCGCCCGACCAGGCTGAAGATATTGCCGGTCCATAGTCCGCGATCGCTGCCCACATGCTGGACATGCAAGCTGGCCAAGCCTTGTGAAGCCAGGTAGGCGCCGAGATAGCTGTAACCGCGCCGCGAGCCACCCAGACCGTGCGAGAACAGCAGCAAGGGCAGGCCACCAGCCGGCGCGGCTTCGGCAGGCAAATACAGACGCGCTGGCACCGCGCGCTGGCGGCTCGCGTCCTGCCAATCGAAATCCAGTGATCGGTAGCGGCTGGCGGGGACGGTCAGCTCGGCGAAGTAGGGCGCCGAGGCAGCCTGAGGGGCGCTCGACGAACCCGTCTCAACGGCGATCTCTCCGACGCCAAAGGACTCGGGCTTGCAGCCCGCAAGGGCCGAGAGCGCCAAGGCCGCGCCCAGCCCCAAGGCCAGCCGGCGGCGCTGTTCATCGGCGAAGATCGGAGAGGAAGACTGGGTGTCTGGCATGGTCGGCATGCTCCTGCAGTTGGCGTTCAATCGTCCGATTTCAAGCCGGGTCGACCGGCACCGGTGCTGCTGCTGCGCTGGCTGAAGGCTTGCGCCGCAGCAGGCGCGCGAACAGCTGGATCAGGTCGTCCACATAGCTGAACACCACCGGAATCACCAGCAAGCTCAGGAAGGTGGAGGTGATCAAGCCGCCGATCACGACGATGGCCATGGGCGCACGAAAGCTCGGGTCCACGCCCATGCCGATGGCAATGGGCAACATGCCTGCGCCCATGGCGATGGTGGTCATGACGATGGGCCGGGCACGCTTGTGGCAGGCATCGAGGATGGCCTCGAAACGCCGCAGGCCATGATCGCGCCGGGCGATCACCACATAGTCCACCAGCAGGATGGAGTTCTTGGTGGCAATGCCCATCAGCATGATCAGGCCGATCATGGATGGCATGGACAGCGCCGTATGCGTCACGTAGAGCGCCAGGAAAGCGCCCGGAATCGACAAGACGAGCGCAGCCAGGATCGTCACCGGCTGGACAAAGTCCTTGAACAGCAGCACCAACACCACATAGATGCAGAGCACGCCGGTCAGCATGGCCAGGCCGAAGCTGGCGAACAGCTCACCCATGGCCTCGGCGTCGCCGACCGAGGTTTGCAGCACGCCCGGCGGCAGGTTCTTCAGGCTGGGCAGGGCCAAGGCCTTCTGCTCGGCCTCGCCCAGGGGCACGCCGTTCAACTCGATTTCGAAGTTGATATTGCGCATGCGGTCGTAACGGTCGATCTGGGCGGGGCCGCTGGCGATCTCCAGCGTGGCCACATTGCCCAGAGGCACAGGCCCATGCTTGCCCGGCACCGGCAGGCGCGAGAGCAAGGCCAGGTCGCTGCGCGCCTCGGCCGGCAGCTTGACGACGATGGGCACCTGGCGCTGGGCCAGATTGAGCTTGGCCAGGGCCTGGTCGTAGTCACCGGCGGTGGCGACACGCAAGGTGTCGGCGATCGCCTCGGCGCTCACGCCCTGGTCGGCCGCGCGGGCGAAGTCGGGCCGCACGATCAGCTCGGGTCGCACCAGACTGGAGGTCGAGTTGACGGCGCCGATGCCCGGGATGCTGCGCAGCTCGCGCTCGACCAGCTGGGCATGCTCACCCAGCACCCGACCATCTTCACCGGCCAGCACCAGCACATACTTCTCGGACGAGCCGCCAAAACCGACCTTGACGCGTGCACCGGGCAGCACCTCCAGCGCCTCGCGCAGCTGGGCCTCGATGGCCTGCTTGCTGAGGCCGGGGCGGTCCTTGCGCGGCGTCATATTGAGGGTCAGGGTGGCCTTGCGCACCTCGGCCACGCCGCCGCCGGCGAAGGGGTCGCTGCCGGCGTTGCCGCCGCCGATGGCGGTGTAGATCAGCTTGACCTGTTTGTTGGCCGCGACGATCTGGCGCGCTTGCTCGGCCATGCGCGTGGTCTGGGCCAGGGTGCTGCCGGGCGGCAGGGTCACGGTGACCTGGGTCTGGCTCAGGTCATCGGGCGGCAAGAAGCCGGTGGGCAGCAGGGTCACCAGGAACAGCGAGGCGCCGGTGAACAGGGCCGTGGCGCCCAAGGTGAGCAGGCGATGGCGCAAGCACCAAGCGGCCCAGCCGGTGTAGACGGCCAGCCAGCGCGGCTCCGCATGGAGCTTGGTGCTGGGCTTGAGGATGTAGGCCGCCATCATGGGGGTCAGCATGCGCGCCACCACCAGGGAAGCGAAGACAGCAATCGCCGCCGTCCAGCCGAATTGCACAAAGAACTTGCCGGCAATGCCACTCATGAAGGCGGTGGGCAGGAAGACCGCGATCAGGGTGAAGGTGGTGGCGATCACGGCCAGGCCGATTTCGTCAGCCGCTTCCATGGCTGCCTGGTAGGGCGTCTTGCCCATGGCCAGGTGGCGCATGATGTTCTCGATCTCGACGATGGCATCGTCCACCAAGATCCCCACCACCAGGGACAGAGACAAGAGCGTCACCGTGTTGACCGTGAAGCCCAGCCAGTACATCACCGCAAAGGCCGGAATCACCGACAAGGGCAAAGCCGTGGCCGCCACCAGGGTGGCGCGCCAATCGCGCAAGAAGAACCAGACCACGACGATGGCCAGCAGCGCGCCCTCGTAGAGCAGCACCATGGAACCGTCGTAGTTCTCCTGCACCGGCTCCACGAAGTTGAAGGCTTCGGCGAACTGAATTTCGGGGTGGGCCGCACGCAGCTCCTCCACCGCCTTGACCACGCCGGCCGCCACTTCGACCTCACCGGCACCGCGGGTGCGCGTGATTTCAAAACCGACCACCGGCCGGCCATCGAGCTGGGCCGCCGAGCGGCGCTCGGCCACCGTGTCCTGCACCGTGGCCACTTGGTCCAGACGCACGCGCCGGCCGTCGCCTAGCGTGATGTCCATGGCCGCCAGCTCCTGGGCCGTCTGCACGGTGGCCAAGGTGCGCACCGACTGCTCGACACCGCCGATATCGCTGCGGCCGCCCGAGGCCTCTTGCTGCACCTGGCGGAGCTGGCGCGAAACCTCGCTGGCCGTGGCGTTCAGGGCCAGCAGGCGGGCTGGGTCCAGCTCGACCCGCACCTCGCGGCTGACACCACCGACGCGCGACACCGCACCGACCCCGCGCACCGCCAGCATGCGCTTGGCCACTTGGTTGTCGACAAACCAGGACAGGGCCTCATCGTCCATGCGTTCGGCCGCCACGGTGTAGACCAAGATGGGCGAACCGGTCAGCTCCATCTTGGAGATCACCGGGTCGCGCAGATCGGCCGGCAGATCCGAGCGCACGCGCGAGACTGCGTCGCGCACATCGTCCACCGCCTGCTGGGTCGGCTTCTCAAGCCGAAACTCGGTGCTGACCATGACCACGCCGTCCTGGATCGTGGTGTAGATGTGTTTCACGCCTTGCAGCGTGGCCAGCTGGTTCTCCAGCTTGCGCGCCACCTGCGATTCCAGCTGCGCCGGCGAGGCACCGGGCAGGCTGGCCGTCACGGTGACGGTGGGCAGGTCAATGTCGGGGAAATTCTGGATCTTCATCCAGCGGAAGCCCAGCAGACCGGCCAGGGTCAGCATGATGAAGAGCAAGATGGCCGGTATCGGGTTGCGTATGGACGCGGAAGAAACGTTCAACATGGTGCTTGGGTTCCTGATCCTGTTGATGCCGGCTTAGGGCTTGGCGGCCGGGGCCGACGCAGCCACCACGCGCACGCTGTCGCCATCACTGAGGAAGCTGACCCCGCTCTGCACCACGGCCGCGCCAGACTCCAGGCCGCCAAGCAGCTCCAGCCGATCGCCGACGCGGCGACCGGTGCTGACCTTGACCTGCTGCACCTTCTGGTCCTTGCCCACTCGGAACACATAGCTGTTGCCATCGCGCAGCTGCACGGCAGATTGCGGCAGGCTCAGCGCCTGACCGCGGCCCAGCTGGATCTCGCCGCGCGCAAAACTGCCGGCGCGCATCAGGGCAGCACCGGGGCCGCTCAGATCCACATAGACCAGGCCCATGCGAGTTTGCGCATCGACCGTGGGCGCCACCACCCGCACCTTGCCCGGCACTTTGCTGCCGTCGCCAGCTGCCAACTGCACCGTTTGGCCGGCGCGCACGCGCGCCAGATCGGCGGCGGGCAGCTCGGCCCGCCATTCCAGCCGGCCCTGGCGGATCAGATGAAACAGCTCCTGGCCCGGCTGCGCCACGCCACCCACCGTGGCCAGGCGGGCCGAGATGATGCCCTCGTCGGGCGCGGTGATGCGAGTCTGGGCCAGGCGCAGCTCGTCGCTGGCCACCCGGGCCTGGGCGGAATCGAGCCGGGCCTTGGCCGTTTGTTCGGCGGTCAGGTACTGGGCCAGTTGTTGGGCACTCAAGGCGCCACTGCCGCCGGCCTGCAAGGCACGAGCGCGCTCGGCATCGCCCTGGGCGCTGTGCAGCAAGGCCTGGGCTTCGGCCGCAGCGGCGCGGCTCTGGGCCAGCTCGGCGCGCACGGTGGCATCCGAGAGCTGGGCCAGCAGCTGGCCGCGCTTGACCCGATCACCGACCTGCACCTTCACATCGGCCAAGCGCAGACCGGCGATCTCGGCGCCGATGATGGCTTCTTGCCAGGCGGTGACGCTGCCATGGGCGCTCAAGTTTTGCTCCCAGTCGGCGCTGCTGGCCTGGGTCAGCTGCACGGTCAGGGCCGGCCGAGACTTGGCCGGCGCGCTGGCCACAGCGTCGGCCGCCGAGGCCGGCTGGGCTTGCATCAAGCCCAGACTCAGGATCAAGGCCAGCAGCGGGGAGACGGAGTGGGTCGAAGTGGTGCGATTCATGGACAGTGGACTCGCGAACAAATAGGGGGTGTTGGTGTTCTTGGACTTCAGGCGCGTGGGCTTCATACAGCGCGCCCTTCTTCTTTCGTCTTCGGGTCGAGCGGCGCGGCCTGCCCGTTCCAGCCTGCACCGGTGGCACGGCACAAGGCGACCCAGGCGCTCAGCCCCTCGCGCTGCAGCTGCACCAGTGCCGAATCGGCACCCAAGCTCAGGCGCCGGGCATCCTCCAACTCGGCCGCACTGGCCAGGCCCGCGCGCCAGCGCCGCTCCGTCGCCTGCAAGCTCTGCCGGTAGCCGGCCGCAGCACGCTCTGCGAAGGCTTCGCGAGCGCGTGCAGCGTCAAGGCGCACCAGGCCCTCTTCCACCTCGCGCACCGCTTGCAACACGTTCTGGCGATGGCCGGCCAAGGCCTCCTCATAGCGGGCCAGAGCGCCTTGCGCCTGTGCCCGGCGTGCGCCGCCATCGAACAAAGGCACATTCAAGCTGGGCCCGAAGGACCAGCCGCGGCCTTCATCGCTGCTGCCGCCTATACGCAAGTTGGCCAGCGAGATGCTGCCGCTGAGCTGCAGCTGCGGGTAACGCGCCGCTTCAGCGGCACCACGCTCGGCCCAGGCAGCCATGACCTGCTGCTGACTGGCTGCCAGATCAGGGCGGCGGGCCAGGGCCTCGGCAGGCACTGAGGCCACGGCCAGGCCCAAGCTGGTCATGGCAGGCAACTGCGCAGCGCCGGGCTGGAGGGACTGGCGTAGAGCGCCCTCCTCCATGGCCGTCAGCGCCACCAAGCCCTTGATCGCCAGATCGCATTCGGCCCGCTGGGCCAGGGCCAGATTGGCGGCATTGGCCGCTGCGGCCTGCAAGAGCGCCTCGTTGGCCGCCGATTCAAAGCCGACGCGCAAGCGCTCGGCTGCGAAGCGCGCCAGCTGCTCGGTCGCCGCTGCATCGGCCTGGGCGATCTGCGCCAAACGTTCGCAGCTGCGCAGGTTCAGATAGGCCTGGGCCACCTCGGCGGCCAAACTCAGACGTGCGGCCTGCGCATCGAGCTCGCTTGCGTTCAGCCGCGCCTGGGCGGCCGAGGCCTGCTGGCGCACGCGGGCGAAGAGATCGATCTCCCAACTGCTGTCCAGGCTCAGCGAGGACAAAGTCTGGCTCGGGCTGCCGCTGGGTTGGGCGGGCCGGCTGCGTTGCACCATGCCGTTGGCATTGAGCTGCGGCAGCTGTGCACTGCCGGCTTGCTGAGACAAGGCCCGAGCCTGCTGCACGCGCGCCAGCACCTGCTGCAAGCTCGGGTTGGCGCTTTCCGCCTGGGCTTGCAATTGCAGCAGCAAGGGGTCGTTGAGGCGCTGCCAGACGTGCTGCCCGGGCTCTGTCGCAGGAGCTTCAGCTTGAGGTGCATGCCAGCGCGTGGCCGCAGGCGCCAGTTGCCGCGGCAGTTCGGCCGGGGGTGCCAGGCTGCTGCAGGCGCTCAAGACGGCCAAGGCGCTCGTGGAAAGAGCCAGGCGCAGGCCGGGCATGACGGGGCTGTTGTTGGCTCTCATCCTCACCTTCATGTTTTTCATGTTTTGGGTGCTTTCTGGGTTCTCTTTGGCTTCACTGCGACAACGGTGGCGGTCTTGGCCGCCGACTGGCGCAACGCCCGTTCATGTTCAATCAAGGCCTCGCCATAACCGACCAGGCGACCCAGCACCCGCTCGTAGGCGCCGGGCCCGCGCACCAGGCCCGGCACCAAGGCTTCCATATGGTCGGCCGACATCCAATAGTCATGGGCCAGCGCAACCAGGCCGAAGGCCAGCTGATGGAGCTCGGTGTCCACTTCCGCCACCCCGCAGCGCTGCGCCAGCATCTGCACCAGTTCCAAATGGCGCGGTGCGATGTACTCGGCACAAATATCCTGGTAGACCGCAGAGGGCTCGATCATTTCGCGCCCACACAGCCGCAACAGGCTGGCCAGGGCCGCCTCTTCCAACTGCAAGGGCTGCAAAAAGGCGCCGTAAAAGCTTTCCAGCCACGGGCGCAGCGGCACGTTGGCATCGGCCTCGGGCATGCGGCCGATCACATCGGCCACGGGCCGCATCATCACCTCGCGGTACAGGCCCAGCTTGTCCCCGAAGTAATAGGCAATCAGGCCGATATTCGCCCCGGCCGCCTGAGCAATCTCCCGCGTGCTGGCCTTGTCAAAACCTTTGAGCGCAAAAATGCGACTGGCCTCGGTCAAGAGCCGCTCACGGCGGCCCGGCGCCTCATCGCCCGGAATCGTTTTGTTTCGTTTCGACATGGCGCGCATGATAGCCAAATTAATCAATCGATTGATTAAACATTTCCGAATGGCCCCTGTGCGGAAATGAAGGGCTGGGCTCGAACGACGCACATTTGTGCGAATGAAGCGCATCGGGCGGCTATCGGCACGAAGCGGAAATTCAAATGCAACCACAGAGGCACAGAGGCACAGAGCTAAAACCAATACAGCTTTGAATTTCTCTGTGCCTCCGTGCCTCTGTGGTTGCCTTTTGCATTCGGCTGCTATGTGCCGATTCCAGCTGGCCGCCCGAAGAGCTTGCAGGACAAAAAAAACAGGCCCTCGCTTTCGCGAGGGCCTGCCCGACTCAGATGGACCTTAGGGTTGGGGTGACTGGAATCAGAAGCTGTACTTGACGCCTGCCGTCCAGGTGTTCATGTGCTCGCCGTAGGTGCTGACGACAGGTGCCTTGTTGTAGCGGGTCAACTCGGTGCGAAGCGACCAGTTCTTGTCCAGGGCGTACTCGGCGCCCAGGCCCAGCTTGAAACCGACGCGATGGCTGTCCTGGGCCTGGATGCCGCTGAACTTGCGATCCAGGTGGCTGGCACCGAGGCGGCCGTAGACCGAGAACTTGTCATTGACCGGCAGGCGGCCGATGGCGTCAAGCGAATAAGCGGTGGTCTTGGCTTCGCTGCTGCCAATGCCATGGGTGCCCAGGCGCTGCACACTCAGTTCGGTGGCGAAATGCGGATTGAATTGGTAGCCGCCGCTGATGCCGTAGACCGTGCCGCGCTTGTCGATGTTGACTGCAGGGCTGGTCGGGCTGCTCAGGTTGTTGCGAGACTGGCCCAGATCGCCGCTGAGGTAAAAGCCCGAGTTGTTGCCCGGAGCAGCCACGGCAGCGCCGGTCGCTGTTCCCAGTGCGAGGGCCAGGGCCGAGATGGAAGCCAGGGCGATCTTGGAGTTCTTGTTCTTGTTCATGGTGGGTTCCTTTCGTTCAAGGCGGCCACCGAGGGCGCGCCATCACAGGGTTTCAACACTCGCTGCGAGTGGCGTTTGCCTCTCTCGCTGCGATGAATTCATTGTGTCGAAGCACCCTCGTCGCGTCAGTGCAGGCACGGTGTGTGCTGTGTGACGGCGTGTGACGGGCGAAATGGGAAACCGGTCCAAACCGGCCGCAATCAAGCGGAGCGAGCGCGGCAGCGCTGCGCAGGGACTGAGACTAGAACAGCTCCATATCGCTGAGCTGAGTCACTTCCTGCATCTGCCCGGCAGAGACCAGGTCGGCATGGTTGTGCACCTGGTTGCGACCGTTATCTTTGGCGTGATAAACGGCCTTGTCAGCGCGCTCGAAGGCAGCCGCCGGTGAGTCGCCAACACGCACCTGGGTAAAACCGATGCTGACCGTGATGCGGCCCACCTGAGGGAAGGCGTAATGCTCGGTGTTGTGACGCAGTCGCTCGAAGGCATGGGCCGCATCCACGCCCTCGTCGCAGCGCATCAGCACGACGAACTCTTCACCGCCGAAACGGTAGAGCAGGTCGTGGAAGCGGAAGCTGCTGCGCATCAGGCGCGACAGCAGCAGCAGCACTTCGTCGCCGATCAAATGGCCGAAACCATCGTTGACGGCCTTGAAATGATCGATGTCGATCACACCCAGGAAATACTGCGGGTGGATGTTCTCGTGGCGACGGTCGTTCTCACCCGCCTGCGGATCGGCCGCCACCACCTGCGCCAGCGTCGACAGCTCGCTCAAAGCCTTGAGAAAGCTCTCCTCGAAGGTCTTGCGGTTGAGCAGACCAGTCAGGGTGTCGCGCTCGCTGTAGTCGAGCAGACCTTGGAAGTTGTGATAGATCCGCAGCACGCTGCTGACCATGCGCTGGGCCTTGCTCTTGAGGCGGCTGGCCGAATGGATCTCCAGCACGCCGATGACTTCGCGCTCGGTGGCAATTGGAAAGAGATTGATCCAGTCCAACGCTGACTTCGGCGCCGGGCCCGCCTCGGCCTCATCGGCAAGCGGCGGCTGCTGCCATTGCAGCACCGTCCGACTGCGCATGCATTCCAGGCGCTGAGGGAAATCCGCGGCCGGCGGCAGCCGATCGGGTTCCAGCCAGAGCGGGTCCGCGGTTGCCACGGCATCGTCTCCGCGCAAATGGGCGCGCGTCAGCCAACGTTCAACTCCGGGCTCCCCGATATAGCGATAGATCGCCACCGAGCGCGGCTCCAGCAGATCGCGCAGGGCCGACACCAGCGTCACATCCATGACATCGCGGTCTCGGAAGCCGGTCAACTCGGCAAGATGATCAACGACTTCAGACATGGGTCAGGGAAGAACGCCTCGTTGAGCCAGGGCAGGCACAGGGAACACAATGAAGAAGGGCGGGGCGGCTGCGGCACGGCTCGAAAGCCGCAGCACAGCCGCATTCAACTCACAGCGCCGCCGCTTGTGTGGCCTGGGCATGTGCCGCAGTGTAGCGAGCGATCAGCTCCAGCAGATGGGCTTCGTCATAGGGCTTGCCGAGATAGTGGTCCGCCCCGAGCTGCTCGGCGTAGTCGCGATGTTTCTGAGCAATGCGAGAAGTGATCATCACCACCGGCAGTTCGCGCAGACGGGCGTCGGCTCGGATATTGCGCAGCAGGTCGAAACCGTCCATGCGCGGCATCTCGATGTCCGACAGCACCAGCACTGGAAGCTCGTCGCCGCCGAGCGCCTCCATGGCATCCAGCCCGTCCTTGGCCAGCTGCACACGGTAGCCCTCGCGCTCCAGAAGACGCTGGGTGACGCGACGCACCGTCAAAGAGTCATCGACGACCAGAACCAGCGGCGGCAGGTCTTCGCTCGATTCGGCCACCGGCTTCGGCGCAATGCCCTGCTCGGCCACATGCTGGGCAGCTTCACGGGCCTCCAGCAGACGCTGCTGCGCCAGTGGGCCGTACCAAGCTGCCAAAGCCACAGGGTTGTAAATCAGAGCCACATCGCCCGAGGCGAGCAGGCTGACGCCCGCCAGACCCGGCACGCGGCTGAGCTGTGCACCGAGGTTCTTGACCACCACTTCCTGATTGCCCAGGACCTCGTCCACGTGCAGTGCCAGTGACTGCTGGGCACTGCGCATCAGCACCACCGGCAGGTACTTGCCCTGACCATGGCCGCGCCCGGGCTGGCCCAGCAGACCGCCCAGCCAGTAGAACGGCAGGACCTGTCCAGCATGCTGCAGATTGCCCGTGGCATAAGCCTCTTCCACCAAAGCGGCCGGCACTCGCTGCAGCGAAGCCATCAAACTGGCCGGCACCGCCACCACCTGATCGCCGCTGCGCAGCAGCACGACCTGGGTCAGAGCCGTGGTCAAAGGCAAGCGCAGCGCGAAACTGGTGCCCAGCCCCGGCTTGGACTCGGTGGTGATGGAGCCGCCCAAGGTGCTGACCTCGGCGCGCACCACATCCATGCCGACGCCACGCCCGCTCAACTCGGTCACTTGCGTGGCCGTGGAGAAGCCGGAGGTGAAGATCAGCTGCATCAGGGCCGCTTCCGACAGCGTTTCGCCGGGCTGAATCAGACCCAGCTGCTCGCCGCGTTCGCGGATGCGTTTCAAATCCAGGCCAGCACCGTCATCGCTGAAGGTCAGCAGGACTTCATTGCTTTCCTGACGCAGCTCCAGCCGGACCGTGCCTTGAACGGGCTTGCCCAGAGCCTGGCGCTGCTCGGGCGCTTCGATGCCATGGCTGATGCTGTTGCGCAGCAAATGCTCGAAGGGCCCGGCCATGCGTTCCAGGACGCTGCGGTCCAGTTCGGTCTGGCCGCCGATGATCTCCAGCTGGGCTTGACGGCCGGCATCGCGCGCCGCCTGGCGCACCACCCGGTGCATACGCTCACCCAAGCTCTCGAACTCGATCAAACGGGTGCGCAGCAAATCGTCCTGCAGCTCACGCGTCAGGCGCGACTGAGCCGCCAACTCGTCTTCACCGAGCTGCACATTGCGCTGCAAGGCGCGCTGCACCGTGGCCACGTCGCCGACCGACTCGGTCAGCATCTTGGTCAGTTCCTGGAAGCGGGTGTAGCGATCGAATTCCAGCGGGTCGAAATCACGGCCGGCCTTTTGATGGAGCTCCTGCTGCGTGCCCATCTGGGCCTCGGCCTGCAGCTCCAGCTCACGCAACTGATTGCGCAGGCGCGCCAAGTTGTCGTCCAGCTCGAGCAAGGAGCCCTTCATCTGAGCCAACTCGGACTCCAGACGCGCGCGCCGGATGCTGACCTCACCGGCCTGGGCCGCCATGCGTTCAAGCAGGCTGCCTCGCACGCGCACCATGGCTTGCGGGCCGGTGCCGGGCAGTTCGATGGTGATGTCGTCGGGGCTGGCCTGACGTTCGCTGAAGCGCGACCAGTCGATCTGGCGCGGCGGCGCTGGCGCGGCCTGTTCCTCAACCTGCTCGGCCTCCACATCGGCGCCGGGTTCGGCTGCAGCGAGGACCTCGAGCTCTGCTTCGGCAGCGGCGGCATCGGCAACGGGCGCGTCGCCGGACTCCAATGCAGGTACCAGCTCAGCCACCGGCAGCACCTCGGGCACTGGCACGGCCGCTTCGGGCTCCAGAAGCGAGGCCAGCAAACGATCCAGGCTGGCTTCGAGCGCATCGCCGCCATCCTGCAGGGCTTGCAGGCTGGCATTGTCTGGCGGGTCCATGGCCAGCGCCACCTCGACGGCCGACTCCAGCTCATGGGCCTGCTCGCCCAGACGCATGGCACCGGTCAGGCGAGCACCGCCCTTGAAGGTGTGCAGGGCGCGCATGCAGGCATCGGGCGCGCTGCGGTCTTGCGGCCGCAGCAGCCAGTCGCGCAGCGCGGCATGCAGCTGGGGCAGTAGCTCGCGCGCTTCCTCCTCGAAGATCGGCAGCAGCACGGCGTCGATTTCGTCCGGCAAGCCAGGCTCGACTTCGTCTTGATCGGCCGTCGGTCGGCTCGGCGCAGGCTCAAGCGCTGCCGCCGAATAGGCCGGCAGATGCAGGTCCAAGGTGTCGTCCACCACCGTCGGCGTGGGACCGATATCGCCTGCGTCCGGAGTTTCCAGATCATCCAAGGCGTCGAAGCTGCCCAGCAGGCTGCTGTCCACCTCGGGCTCGTAAGAATGCAGACGCTCGACCAGCGAGGCGTCATGCGGGCGCAGGAAGCCGGCCGCGAACTGATGCAAGAGCTGGCGAATGTCTTCGGCCGCCCGCTCGAACAGCTGAGCATCGGCTTCGCTGAAGCGCTGAGCGCGCTGGGCGCGGCCCAAGGCGTGCTCCAGGGCTCGCGCCAGGGTCGACAAATCCTCATAGCCCACGGTGGCCGAATTGCCGGCCAGCGCGTGCGCCAGGGCCTCGCACTGCGCGGGCAGCGGCGGGTTCAGCTCCATCGCCCATTCCGCCAAGCCGGTGGCCAGGCGACGCGAGAGCTCATCGGCCTCGTTCAGGAAGATGTTGAACAGGGTGATGCCGATGCGCAGGGAACCGATGCGCTTGACGCCTTCGTCCCCCTCTTCGGCAGTTTCGTCGGCAGCCTCGCCCTCGCCCGCATCCACATCGCCAGCCTGGCTGTTGCCAGAACTGACCAAGCTGAGATGAGGCACAGCCGGCGCTGCGACCGGCGGCTCAATCGCGTTCGCCAGGTCGGCAAGTGCTTCGGCCTCCGTCTCGGCGGCGTCCTCGGCTTCGGCCACCACTTCAGGTTCAGCCGGGACAAGAGGTTCACCCACCAACTCGCCCAGATCGAGGTTCAGCTCGAACTCGGGCAATTCAAAATCGGGTACGGCCTGGCTGACCGTCTCGGGCGCCGCTTCGGCAGCGTCCAAAGGCAGGTCCAAGGTCAGGGGCAGGTCGAGTGCATCCAGGGATGCAAACTCGCTGGCCGCAGCGTCCTCGGCCTCACTCGGCAGTTCGCTGAGAACGGTCTCGGCGGCGGCGGGCAGCACATCGGTCGGCGTCTGGGCTTGAGCGGCTTCCAGCGCGCTGTCCGCGGCGGCTTCGCCCTCGCCCAGCAGATCCAGTTCCAGCAAGTCCGTCAGCACAGGCGGCTGCGCGTCGGCCGCTGCACCGGCATCGAGCTCGAGCATCAGCCCGGCATCGCCAAGCAGCGGCTCGGCTTCGCCCAAGTCCGGCCCAAGTTCAGGCAGCAACTCGGTGGCCAGTTCAGTCAAGAGCTCGGTATCCGGGCCTTCAGACAGCACCGTGGGGGCAGGCTCGATGGCCGTGGCCTGCCAGCTCGGCAACTCGACCGGTTCATCCATGAACTCGGTCGGCGTCGGCTGGACCGTGGGCAACTCGTCCGACAGTGCCGGGAGTTCGAGGTCAAGACCCAGATCCGGGTCGGCCAGATCCGGCGCCAACGAAACTGCGGGCACTGCGGCCTCGTCGGTCAACAGGGGCGGTTCAGCCAGAGTCAACTCTGGAAGCGTCAGCTCGGGCAGCGCCAGCTCAGGCAGTTCCAACACCTCTTCGGACAGCTCCGGCAACTCGACCGGCAACTCCAGGTCTGCGCTCGGCTCAGCCTGCTCGGCCAGCTCAATCGCCTCGGCTTGCGACTCGATGGGCTCGGGCGCGGCTTCGGATTCAGGCAGCGACTCCATGCTGAGCTCGCCGCCCGGCTGTTCCGCCGAGGCATCGATCAAGGCTTGCAAGGGTTCCACTTCGGCTGCGGCCTCGGCTTCAGCCGGCGCGGGCTCGAACAGCTCCTGAGCCGGCGCTTCGGCCAGAGGCTCGGCCGGCATTTCTTCCGAAGGCAGCTGGCGTCCCGGCCAGTCCAGTGCCAGCGCCTCGCCCTGCAAACGCAAGGCGTTGGCACTGCGTCGCAGCGGGTCGGGAATGAAGGCGCCGCTCTGACGGCCGGCGATCTGCTCGCACCACTGGCCAAGGTAATCCAAGGCCTCGGCACTGAAGGCCAGCAAAGGCGCATCGGCCTGCGGCGTGGCATCGGCCAAGCGCGCATTGAAAAGCTGTTCGCAGGCCCAAGCACCCTCGCCATAGGCGTCAAAGCCCACCATGCGGGAGCTGCCCTTGAGGGTGTGGAAGGCACGGCGCAGAACCGTCAGCTGCTCGCGATCGCTGCCGTCTTCTTGCAAGGCAGCCAGGGCAGCGCGGGCATTGCCCAACACTTCGCCAGCTTCCTCGAGGAAGATCTCCTGCATCTCGGGGTCCTGCGCAAAGGCGGCCGGGGCCGGTTCGGCCGGCGCCAAGGACGCCTCGGCAGGCTCAGGCATGGAGGCAGGTTCTGCAAGCTCGGGCGCGCTGTCGAACCCGAAACTCAGCTCCGGCAGACCCAGGTCGCCCAAGGCAGCAGGTGACTGGCTGTCCAAGGTCTGCAGGGGCGTGGGTGCCGAGGGGCTGTCCAGGTCCAAGTGCATCAGGCCGTCCAGCGGCGCCGGTGCCGAAGCCACCATGGGCGGCAGCGGGCTGGCGTCGGCGCGTCGGCCCATGACCGGGTTGAGACGACCACTGGCCTCCTCGAACACAAACATGCGTTTGGCCAGCTGCGGCTGCACGCTCAGCATGTCGATCAGGAAACCCAGGGCGCCAAGATTGTTGGCGAGGCGCTCGAACAGCTCGCGCGGACCGCCACGCTCGGTGTCGACCTCAGTGTTGGCTAGCTCATCGACCTCGTCGCGCATGCGCAGGCAGGCCAAAGCCGCTTGGTCCAGACCCAAGACGGTCAGCACACCGCGCATGGCGGAGAGCTGGGCCGGCACCGGAATCAATTTTTGACGCTGCGCCGGGTCACGGAAATACTCATCCGCCTGGCGCTCGATGTCCGACAGGCTGGCACGCAGCTCATGAACCACGCTGCCCAGGGTCTGGCGGTCGGAGACCCGGCGATACAGATCCTCCATCCAGGCTTCCAGCGGCTGTGGTGCGTCGCCATGGGCGACCGCGTCAATACGCTGGGCCAGAGCGCGCACGCGCTCGGCTTGCTCGGGCTGGTCGAAGGCCGCGTCGTCGAGCGCCGCCTCCACATACAACATGCTGGTGGCCACTTCCATGGCCAGAGCGGGGCGCGGCGGCTGGCCCGAGCGCAAGGTGGCAACCACCGCGCGTTGCAGGGTCTGGCCCAGCACCTCGCCACTCGGGAACAGGCGCTGCAGCGATTCCGCCACGGCTGCGAATTGCTCGTCGAGGCCGGCCAGGCGATGGCTGTCGCCCTCGGCGGCACTGCCCCAGGACTCCTTGGCCACGCCGACGCGGCGGCGCGCCTGCGCCACCCAGGCCGGATCGATATGACCCAGGGTCTGGTCTTCGTAATCACCCCGGAATTCAGGGTTCAGGCCGAAAGCCCGGCGCACCGCACTCAGGCGTGGCGCCATGCGCTCGTTCGCCGGGTCGCGCGCCTGGGCGCAGAAGAAAAGCAGGTCTTGCGCCAGACGCTCTTGCACCGCCGGATCAACCTGACGACCCAGCTTGAGCTGGGACAGCAGGCGCGAGCCCAGGCGCTTGACGAAAGCGTCGCCGTCCAGCAAGCCCAAGGCCTGGGCCTGGAACTGCGCGGCAGCCAACTGCCAGAGGGTCTTGCTGTGCGATTCGATCAGGCCCGCGGCCAGGCCGGCGCAAAGGTCGCTCAAGCGGCCGGCAAAGGCCGGGCTGGGCGTGCGCATGTGCTTGAGCAGGGCCGCTTCGAACGGCGCGCGGCCGGTCTCAGGGGCCAGGGCCGGGCAGCCGGTTTCGTCCGGCACATCGCACCAGCGCCATTCGTACTGCCAGAGGTCGGCCGGGTGCACCCGCTCGGCGCCGACAAAAGTCTGCAGCTCACGGTAGGCCGGGAACAGGCTCAGCGTCGAGGCCTTGTTGCCAGCCAGCAGGCGGGCGATGTAGCTGAGCAGGGCGAAATTGGCGCGCTCGATGGTCTCGACGCGGAAAGGATCCACCAGATCGGTGCGCTCGGCCAGGAATTGCACCGCCTGTTCGGCAGCGCGCAGCACCGTGGCACCGGCCGGCAAGCCGACCAGGGACAACACGCCGGCCACCTGGTGCAACTGGGCTGCGGCGCCCAGCAAAGACTGGGAGCTGGAGCCGACTTCGGCACCCAACACGCTGAACTTGCTGTCGCCATCGCGCAGCATGCGCCGCAGCGCCTTGTGGACCGATTCAAGGGATCGGCGCAACTCCTCCTGCACCCACGCCAGGGGGCTGAGGTCGGGAGGAAACTCGGACTCGCGGAACTGATCCATGCCGGGCTCCGCCTCTTAGGCGACCTTGAACCGCGCCACCGACTGCTTCAAAGCCTCGGCCGAACGGGACAACTCGTGCACCATCTGTGCGGTCGAGCGCGTGCCTTCGCTGGTCTGTTCGGTCACGGCAAAAATATGCTGGATGTTGGAGGCCACCTCATTGGCGGAGGCGGCTTCGCTGAGGGCCTGGGTAGAAATCTGGGCGATCAAGTCATCGAGGCGACGCGACACGCTGTCGATCTCTTCCAGCGCCTTGCCGGCCGCATCGGACAGTCGCGTACCCTGCACCACGCCGAGCGTCGAGCGCTCCATGGCGGCCACGGCATCGTGGGTGTCGGTCTGAATGGTCTTGACCAGGGCGGCAATCCGGCGCGTCGCATCGCCCGAGCGTTCCGCCAGGCGCTGCACTTCTTCTGCCACCACCGAGAAGCCGCGACCGGCTTCACCGGCCGAAGCGGCCTGGATGGCCGCGTTCAGCGCCAGCACGTTGGTTTGTTCGGTAATGTCGGAGATCAGCTCGGTGATCTCTCCAATTTCCTGCGAGGACTCGCCCAGGCGCTTGATGCGCTTGGAAGTTTCCTGGATGTGCTCGCGGATGGCATTCATACCGCTGATGTTGTTCTGCATGGCCTGCAGACCCGACTCGGCGGCCTGACGCGACTGGCGCGCCACTTCGGCCGTGGACTGGGCCTGGTTGGACACCTCATTGATGCGCTCGGCCATCTGCAACACGGCCTCACCGGTGGAACGGATCTCGTGCAGCTGTTCCTTAGACGCGGCCAGCAGGTCGGTCGAGGTCTGGTCGACCTGACCTGTGGTGTCGGTCACCCGAGCGGCCGTGGCCTGCACCTGGCCGACCAAGCTGCGCAGCTCTTCCACGGTGTAGTTCACCGAGTCGGCGATGGCGCCGGTGATGTCCTCGGTCACCGTGGCTTGTTGCGTCAAGTCACCTTCAGCGACCGACTGCAGTTCGTTCATCAAACGCAAAATTGCGGCCTGGTTGGCGTCGTTGACGCGCTTGGCTTCGCGCTCTTGCGCCTTGGCCTCGCCCTCCTGGGCCTCGGCCAACATGGCACGCTGTTTTTGGTCCGCCACATAAAGGCGCAGGAAACCGAGCGAGCCGGCCACCAGGGCGCCCAAGGAGGCGATCATCAGCAGGGCCAACCACCAGCTCACGCCACCGGCCGACTCCAGCTCCAAGGCCAGGTCTTCCAAGCCCTTGCGCAGGGTTTCGCTGTCGCCCAAGATGCTCTTCTGGGCTTCGCGCGAAGCCACCAGGCCTTGCAGATTGCCCAGAATGGCGGAAGCTTGGGTGCGGGTCTGTTCATATTGCTTCAGCAAGGCGCCCAGGCGTTCGCGCAGCTGCGGGTCCTTGGCACTGGCCAGGCGCAGCTCGGAATTGCCGTTCAGCAGTGCTTCGGCAATCAGCTTGAAGGAGTTCAAGTCTTTGCCCAGCAGGAACACGGCCTCGGGGCTGACGCCGTCCTGGGTCAGGAATTCGTTGGCGCTCTTGCCGATACGCTGGGTCAACATCACCAACTGGCCGGCGGCGGAGATTTCAGCGGCCGAACCATTGCGCTGCAGCGACTCCGAGGCCACGGCCTCGGCGCTTTCCAGCAGATCGCTGGACTGGCGGTTGATGGCACGCAGGGCCTGGCCCACTTCAGTCAGCACCTTTTCCTGCGCCTGCACCACCTTGGCATTCTTTTCAGCGCGCTCCACCAGGGGCTGAACAATGTCCAGCACCGGCTGCACGCTTCCTGGGGCTGCGGCCAAGGGGCCGTCGCCGGTGCGCAAGTTGCCGACCACGCCGACCAGCACGCTGCCGCTCTCACGCAGCTCGGCAAACGCGCCTTGGTTACCCACCAGGGCGGTGGACACCGACTTGGCCATGCGCTGCGAGTGCATCAGGGCCTGACCGGCCGCGCGCACCTGGGCCGCACTGCGGCTGCCGCCAAGCAGACTCAGGCTGACCGTGGCGGCCGTGCCGAGCAAGCCCACCGCGACCAGGGCGATCAGTACCGTCTGGCGGCGGTTCTCTGGCGGCTTGCTGTCCGTCTGCTGCTCCGTCAGAGGGCCATCCAGGGCCGCGCTGGTGGTGGCAAAGGTTGCCGTGGTTTCACCAAACTCGGTGGCGCCTTGCTGCTCGGTGGGCAGGGCCTCAGAGATGATGGATGAGTTCGACAACTGGCCCGGGCCGGTGTGCGTCTGCGTGGACACCAGCACCGCACCGGAGGGCACGGAATCCGCATGTGCGGCTTCCACTTGGCCTTCGGTCTCGGTCTTGCCCAGGTTCTTGATCTTGTCCAGGAAGCTCATCTCACCCTCGTGAATTCGTTGAAAACCGGTCCTTCATGAACCGGTGTTGGCCGTGCCGCTAACCCTCGAGCCTAGCTGAATGCGCTCGGCTTGCTTATCAGATCAAACCACGACACGGAGAAACTGGTCGTGCTTGGCCAAGGCCTCGAGATCGAGCGTCTGCCAGCTGCGGCCGTCGGCGTCGAGCAGGCGGGGGCCGGCAAATCGAGGTCGTTGGCCGGCTGTCTCGCTGTCGGCCGGATCGGGCTGCAGCTGCTCGTCACCGCGCAAGCCCAGCAAACGGTCCACCAACAAGGCGCAGTTGGTGTTGAGCTCGGCATTGAGCGACACCATGCGCACCTGGGCCAGGTCCTGGCGCGCCTCAAGGCGAGCCGCACCGGCCTCACGCAAGCCCAGAAAAACCGCCAGATCAACGACCGTGAACAGGCCGCCGCGCAGATTGGCCACCCCAGCCAGCCAGGGCTGGGCATAAGGCAAGGCACGCATCGGCACCGGCGTGAAGATTTCCGCCGCCTGACGCAGGGACAGCAGCAAGCCGACACCGGCGCACTCCACTGCCAGCCAGCTGGCGGCCTGGATCTCTTGATCCCGCGCCGCCTGCATGCGTTGCGCGAGGCGGGTCTGCAGGTCACGCAGGGCCTGTTTGCTGGAGCTGCTACTCATTTCAGCGCTCGCATGTTCAGCCCAGGGCCTTGATCTTGGCGAGCAAGTCCTCGGCCTTGACCGGCTTGACCACGTAATCGCGCGCGCCTTGACGCATGCCCCAGACGCGATCAGTTTCCTGATTCTTGCTCGTGCACATGATCACCGGCACATGGGCAAAACGCTCATCACGGGTGATGGTGCGAGTCAGCTGAAAGCCGTTCTGACCCGGCATCACCACATCCATCAAGATCAAGTCCGGCGTTTCCTCGGCCAAGCGCTTGAGTGCCTCCTCGCCGTTTTCGGCGGTGCGCACCTGATAGCCACGCTTGACGAGCATTTCGCTCAGCACATGGAGCTCGGTCTTGGAATCATCGACCAACAGAATTTTTTGTATCGGCATTTGGCGTCCTCACGTCACCGCAGCGAGGCGATAAGCCCCGGCGACCGGACCGACCACAGGGTCGGCAAACAGAACCATCATCAACAACATCGTCAACAGCAACAAATCCGGTGCCGCGGCCTGAGTATCAGGCGCCGCGCCGGTGCGAAAGCACGGCTTTCAACAACTGATCCTTGGTGAATGGCTTGGTCAGATAGTCCTGCGAACCCACCATGCGGCCGCGCGCCTTGTCAAACAAGCCATCTTTGGACGACAGCATGATGACCGGCACGCCCGCGAACTGCGGGTTGCGCTTGATGATGGCGCAGGTCTGATAGCCGTCGAGACGCGGCATCAGGATGTCACAGAACACCAGGTCGGGCTCGTAATCACTGAGCTTGGCCAGGGCGTCGAAACCATCCTCGGCCAGCACCACCTCGTGACCACCTTGCTTGAGAAAAATCTCGGCACTGCGCCGGATGGTGTTGCTGTCATCAATGACCAGCACCTTGGCAGCGGTCGCCACGATGCCGCTTGCGCCTTGGGGAACTTGTACGTCCAAGCCTTATCTCCTCACAGCAGCACACTCATGGCCGGACAGCCATGACTCACTGCAGACGGGTGGGACAGCGCTACAGTGCGCAGCGTCAGATACGAACCATCTCGAAGTCTTCTTTGCGGGCGCCACACTCGGGGCAGGTCCAGTTCATGTCGACATTGGCCCACAGGGTACCCGGTGCAATACCGTGCTCGGGGTCACCTGCGGCTTCGTCGTAAATCCAGCCGCAGATCAGGCACATCCAGGTACTTGCTTCGCTCACGATGGGTATGGGTTTGCTATCTACAATGCGAAGATTGTAGCCACGCCGGCTTGCCCTCCCGGGCCAGCGAATCGGCAAGGATGCAACAGCTGGATTCCCCCTGTCGCGCATGCTTTCAAAGCAGGGTACACCCGAGCGTCAGGAGCCTGTTTTGCAGTGCTTGAGCACCCGCCCTCGCCGCCTGCGGCCCGCCTTTTTTGCATTTGCTTGCAATTTCTGTCCCCCGAACCCGCGCCGCACATCATGAACAAGACCGAACTCCCCAGCAGTACCGATCCGACGGCCGCCCTCGATGAGCAGGAAGCCCAGGCCCCGGCCTGCGTGCTGAGCTTCAATGCCAGCGACGCCAGTGGCGCCGGCGGCCTGGCCGGTGACATCGCCACCATCGCAGCCATGGGTGCCCATTGCCTGCCCGTGGTCAGCGCCATCGTGCTGCGCGACACGGCCGAAGTCTTCGAACACCACACCCTGGACCCGGACACCATTGCCGAGCAGGCCCGCTTGATCCTGGAAGATGTCCAGATCAGTGCCTGGAAGGTCGGCTTCCTGGGCAGCGCCGAGGGCGTCAGCGCGGTCGCGGAAGTGCTTTCGGACTACCCCGACGTGCCCCTGGTCGCCTACCTGCCCAATGTCGCCTGGCTCGACGAGGAGCAACAAGCCAGCTATCTGGACGCCTTCCGTGAGCTGGTGCTGCCGCAAACCCATGTGCTGGTCGGCAACCACAAGACCTTGAGTGATTTCCTGCTGCCCGACTGGGACGCCGACCGCCCAGCCTCGCCGCGCGAGCTGGCCGTGGCCGCCGGCCAGCACGGCACGGCCCATGTGCTGGTCACCGGCATTGCCCTGCCCAACCAGTTCGTCGACAACGTGCTGGCCACACCGGCCGGCCCAGTGACGGGCGAGAAGTTCGAGCGCTTCGAAGTCAACTTCGTCGGCGCCGGTGACACGCTCTCGGCCGGCTTGGCCGCCCTGCTCTCGGTCGGCGCCGAGATTCACTCCGCCGTCGGCGAGGCCCTGTCCTTCCTCGACCAGGCCCTGGACGGCGGCTTCCGCCCCGGCATGGGCAATGTCATTCCCGACCGCTTCTTCTGGGCCTTGCCGCCCAGCGAAGAGGAAGAAGCCGAGATGGCCGCCGAAGCGGCTGCGGCTGCGCAAGCGGGCAGCGTCACGGTCAAGCTGGATGAGGCAGCTCCGGGCCGCCCGCCGCGCCGCATGCACTGAAGTCCGCCCCCAATTGATCCTGCACGCCTAGAGGCAGCCTTTTTCCTCGGCCCTTTGTCCTGGCCCTTCAATTCATCATGTCCAAGAACCAAGAACTGTTCGAACGCGCCCAGCGCGTCATCCCTGGCGGCGTCAATTCGCCGGTGCGTGCCTTCCGCGCGGTCGGCGGCACGCCGCGCTTCATCACCCGCGGCGACGGGGCTTACATCGTCGACGCCGACGGCCAGCGCTACATCGACTACATCGGCTCCTGGGGCCCGATGATTTTGGGCCACGGCCACCCGGCCGTGCTGGAGGCCGTCACCAAGGCCGCCCGCGAAGGCTTCTCCTTCGGCGCGCCGACCGAGCGCGAGATCGAGCTGGCCGAAGAAATCCTGAAGCTGGTGCCCAGCATGGAGCAGGTACGTCTGGTGTCCTCGGGCACCGAGGCGACCATGAGCGCCATCCGCCTGGCGCGCGGCGCCACCGGCCGCAGCAAGTTCATCAAGTTCGAGGGCTGCTACCACGGCCACACCGACGCGCTGTTGGTCAAGGCAGGGTCAGGTCTTGCCACCTTCGGCCACCCGACCAGCGCCGGCGTGCCGGCCGAAGTGGCCCAGCACACCCTGGTGCTGGAGTTCAACCATCTGGCCCAGCTGGAAGAAGCCTTTGCCCTGCACGGCAAGGAGCTGGCCTGCGTCATCATCGAGCCGATCGCCGGCAATATGAATTTCGTGCGCACCCAGACGGCGTACATGAAGCGTCTGCGTGAGCTCTGCACCGAACACGGCGCCCTGCTGGTCCTGGACGAGGTGATGACCGGCTTCCGCGTCGGTCTGCACAGCGCCCAAGGCCATTACGCCAGCCTGATCCCCGGCTTCAAGCCCGATATCAGCGTCTTCGGCAAAGTCATCGGCGGCGGCATGCCCCTGGCCGCCTTCGGCGCCAGCCGCGAGATCATGAAGCACCTGGCCCCGCTGGGCGGCGTCTACCAGGCCGGCACCCTGAGCGGCAACCCGGTGGCCACCGCTTGCGGCCTGGCCACGCTGCGCGAGATCCAGAAGCCCGGTTTCTTCGAAGACCTGTCGGCCAAGACGCGTCGCCTGGTCGACGGCCTCGCAGCGGTCGCCAAGGACAATGGCGTGCCCTTCAGCGTCGATTGCCAAGGCGGCATGTTCGGCTTCTTCCTGATGGACCAGCTGCCGCAGGAATACCAGACCGTGATGACCACCGACAAGGAGCGCTTCAACCGCTTCTTCCACGCCATGCTGGACGCCGGCGTCTACCTGGCCCCGGCGCTGTACGAAGCCGGCTTTGTCTCCGCCGCCCACAGCGAGGCCGACATCCAGGCCACGCTGGACGCCGCTCGCCACGCCCTGCGCTGATCGCAGCGACCCCAGTCATGCCGCACACCGGCCGCCGCTTCACCGCGGCCATCTTTGATATGGACGGCCTGCTGCTCGATTCCGAGCGGCCCATCCGTGACGCTTGGCTGCGCCAGAGTGCGGCTGTCGGCACGCCGCTCAGCGAGGCCGACTACCTGCTGACCGTGGGCATCAACCGCTGCGACAGCCTGCGGGTGCTGGCCGACAAGCTGGGCTCGCATGCGCAAGCCGAGGCCATGTACGACGAGGTGGATCGCGAGGTTGAAGCGCAGTTTCAAGGCCAGGGCTTTGCCTTGCGCCCCGGTGCGTTGTCGCTGCTTCAGTCACTGCAAGCGCGCGGCGTACCTTGCGCAGTCGCCTCTTCCACCCGACACACCGAGGTGCTGCGGCGCCTGGGCCTCGCGGGCCTGCTGAGCTTTTTCGGCCCCATCCACGGCGGTGACCAGGTCACGCGTGGCAAGCCGCATCCCGACCTGTTCGAGCTGGCCGCCCGCAGCCTGGGCCTGGCGCCGGAGCAGACCTTGGTGTTTGAAGACTCCAGCTATGGCGCGCAAGGCGCACTGGCAGCCGGGGCCGGCGTGGTGCTGGTGCCCGACCTCAAAGCCCCCGACCCGGCGATCGCGCCGCGCTGCCTCGTGCTGAATTCGCTCGAAGCCGCCCCGCCCCTGGCCGAACAGTGGTTCACGGCCTGAGCCTGCCCCATAGTGTTCTGTTCCGTTTCTGACGATTGACGACGACCATGCACATCCACATCCTCGGCATCTGCGGCACTTTCATGGGCGGCTTGGCTGCTCTGGCGCGCGAGGCCGGCCACCGCGTCACCGGCTGCGATGCCAATGTCTACCCGCCGATGAGCGATCAGCTGCAAGCCCTGGGCATTGAGCTGACCCAAGGCTTTGGCGCGGAACAGATGGCACTGCAACCCGATGTGTTCGTGATCGGCAATGTGGTCACGCGCGGCGAGAAGTTCCCGCTGATGGAAGCCATCCTTGACGCCGGCGCCGCCTACACCAGCGGCCCTCAATGGCTGGCCGAGCATGTGCTGCAAGGCCGCCATGTGCTGGCCGTCGCCGGCACCCACGGCAAGACCAGCACCACCTCGATGCTGGCCTGGATCCTCGAACACGCCGGCCTGCAGCCGGGCTTTCTGGTCGGCGGTGTGCCGCAAAATTTCGGTGTCTCCGCCAAGCTCGGTTCGGGCCGCACGCCGAGCGCCGCCGGGCCGTCCCAAGGCGCGAACGCCCCCTCGGGGGGCAGCGAAGCGCCCGCAGGGCCGAGCGTGGGGGCTCCATTCGTCATTGAAGCCGATGAATACGACACCGCCTTCTTCGACAAGCGCAGCAAGTTTGTGCACTACCGCCCGCGCACGGCCGTGCTGAACAACCTCGAGTACGACCACGCCGACATCTTCCCCGACCTGGCCGCCATCGAAACCCAGTTCCACCACCTGGTGCGCACCGTGCCGGCCAGCGGCCGCATCGTGCTCAACGCCCGCGAAGAAGCGCTGCAGCGCGTGCTCAGCCGCGGCTGCTGGAGCGAGGTGCAGCGATTCGGGGCTCGCAAGGAAGAAAGCGGCGCCCTGCGTGCACGCGGCGAGCCTCAGGCTTTCGATGTGCTGCGTGGCAGCCTCAAGGTGGCGCGGGTCGAGTGGTCGCTGATCGGCGAGCACAACCAACTCAACGCCCTGGCCGCCATCGCCGCCGCCGAGCACCTGGGAGTGACGCCCGAGCAGAGTGCCGCCGCCCTGGCCGAGTTCAAGAATGTGCGCCGCCGCATGGAACTGCGCGGAGACGTAGCCGGCATCAAGGTCTACGACGACTTCGCCCACCACCCCACCGCGATCCGCACCACCGTGGACGGCCTGCGCCGCCGCATCGCACCGGCTGAGCGCATCCTGGCCATCTTCGAGCCGCGTTCCAACACCATGAAGCTGGGCACCATGAAGGCGCAGCTGCCCTGGGCCCTCGAAGCCGCCGACCTGAGCTTCTGCCACCAAGGCGGCCTGGACTGGGACGCGGCCGAGGCCCTGGCGCCGATGGGCGCCCAGGCCGTCGTGACGGCCAATATCGACGCATTGGTCACCGCCGTGCTCAAGGCCGCGCGCCCGGGCGATCATCTGCTGTGCATGAGCAATGGCGGTTTCGGCGGCATCCACGAGAAGCTGCTCGCGGCCCTGGCGCAGCGTTGAACTGAATATGCGGCTGCGCATGGCCTGCAGCGCCGATGTAGACGTGATGTTCCACATCCGAGCGCGCACGCGCGACAACGCGATCTCGCCGCAACGACTGGCCGAACTGGGCCTCACGCCCTCCACGCTGCGCGCGGCCTTCGATGACGGCGAGGTCTGCGGCTGGCTGGCCGTCGATGGCGACGATCAGGCGATCGGCTTTTGCAATGTGGACCCGGCCAGCGGCGAAGTGCTGGTGCTGGCCGTGCTGGCGGGCTGCGAAGGCCAAGGCCTGGGCCGCGACTTGCTGGCAGCGGCCGTGTCACATTTGCAATCGGTGGGCAGCCCCAGGCCCTGGCTGATGGCCGGCGCCGACCCGGCGCTGCGTTCGCATGGCTTCTACCGCGCTCAGGGCTGGCAACCCAGCGGCCGGCGCGATGGCCATGGCGACGAGGAGTTGTGCCTCGGCGCGGACTGAATCAGTCGCGCTTGCGAAAAGCCCACCAGCCAGCCACGGCCGTGAACAGCAGCACCAACACCGCCAGGATGGCGAAACCATGCGGATCGTCGGACAGGGGCACGCCGCCCACGTTCATGCCGAACATACCGGCCATGATGTTGATCGGCAGGGCCAACACGGTCACCACGGTCAAGGTGAAGACGCTGCGGTTGGTCTGCTCACCCACCTGGGCGGCCATTTCTTCTTGCAGCAGCTTGATGCGCTCCTGCAGCGCTGCCATATCGCGGATGACCAGGGAAAACTCCTCGGTGGCCTGGCGCAGCTCATCCAGGTCTTGTGGCACGACCCAGGGCGGCGGCAAGCGCAGCAGACGGAACAAGGCTCCCGGCTCCGGCGCCAGCAGGCGCTGCAGGCGTACCAGCACCCGGCGTAACTGGCCCAGTTCGCTGCGTTTGGCCTGCAGGCGGCCAGCCAGCAGGCTGTCTTCGATGCGGTCCACTTGCACGGTGGCGTCGCGCACGATGCGCACCAGCACATCGCCCTGGTCGCGAAACAGGTGGTTGAGCAGGGACACCGTGGAGTCGAAATGCGCACCCATCTTGACCGCCTCACGCAGCCGGTCGATGGAACGCAGCGGGTGGCTGCGCGCACTCACGGCCACCTGCGGGCTGACATTGACCCAGAGCGTGGCAATCTCGGATGGGTCGAAAGCAAACTCGTAGGCCACATCGTTGACCACGGCGATCAGGTGGTCGTCGGCATCCTCGATGCGGGTGGAGCGCGAGCCCTGGCGCAGAGTCTCGAAGAACTCGGGTGGCAGGCTCAGATGCGACTGCATCCAGGCCTGGGCCGAAGCATCGGTGAGATTGAAATGCAGCCAGATGAACTCGGGGCTGCTTGCCCGCGCGCGCGCGTCTGCCAGCCAGGCCAAAGCCTCGGCCAGGCTGAGCGGACGGCCGGCCTGACCTGGCGCCAAGACGAACCCGCAGATCAGGGCACTGTCCTGATGCGCACCAAAACTGAAACTCATACCGCCTGCCCTCCCCTGGCTCTGCTGCGGGCGCGATTGTGCGTCATGGAGATGTCAGGGCTGCTGTGGCGGGTGTCGCACCGAGCAGCCGAGGACCAGGTCAAAAAAAGGGCCGGCACCTCTCGGCGCCGGCCTGCTTCTTTCTATGCAACAGAGCGCGTCAGGTCAAGAACGCGACATCGAAGCCTTGAGGGCGCTGTTCAGCGTGTCCAGGCTTTCGGCCAAGTGAGCGCGGGTCTCAACGGTCTGCCCGCCCTTGGCCACCGCGGCGCGCAGATCGGCCACCAGGCTGTTGGCCTGCAAGCGGGCCAGGGCATAGGCATCGGCCATCTGGCCCGAGGCGCCGCCACCCTTGGTCAGGATGGTCTGCAGGCGCTTGAGATGCTCGCGCTGCAGATTGCGGCGCATGCGGTCGATCTCGCTGCCGCTCTTGAGCTCGCTCCAGATGGCGCCTTGCAAGGTGGCGTAGACCTCGTTGAGCGAGATCAGACCCTTGCGCTGGGCTTCCGGCACATAGGCCGGCATATCCATCAGGCGCAGAGCCGTGTTCTGGCTCAGCAGGCGGTCCAAAGCCACCAACTGCACCCGCGCAACCGAGGCCGGCACATTCAAGGGGCCGCCACGCTCCCATTCGTTGTAGTCGATGGTCAGGGTGGACAGGAACTCGGGCTTGAACTTGAAGCTGTCCACGCTGAACAAGCCGCTGGCCAGGAACTGCAAGGCCTCGCGCTGCTTGGCCGGCTCGACCGGCTTGAAGCTGGCACGGCCGGTGCTGCCGGGCAGGTCACGCAGGGCGTGCATGCCGCCGACATACTTGCCGACCAGCTCGGCAGAGCGGAACAGCTGGTTGAAGCCGCTCATCAGAGCGCGGCGCTGACGCAGCGGGTCGTCACCAACCTCAGGCTTGCGGTCCTGCACGCGAGTCCAGAGTTCCTTGGACAGCTTCAGGCGCTTCTTGTAATAGGCCAGCGGGTCATCACCCAGGTCGAAGCGGTTGGCCAGCGGGTCCATGCCGTCGTAAGGGCCGAAGCCTCCGGCATCGGCGTCATCGGCATACGCCAATGCCGGCTCGATGCTGCGGCTGGCGATCTTGGCCAGCTCGGCCGCTTCGTTCTCCACGCTGATGGGCTTGTAGGCGTACTCGATGGCCCAGTAGTCGTAAGCACCGAGGGTGGTGTTGTTGAAGGTGGTCGGGGCCTCGCCCTTGAGCGCCAGGTTGTAGGCGTTGTAGTCCATCACCGAGCCGGAGATGCCGTTGGCATCGGTATAGGCCTTGTCCTGCAGCTGCTTCTGGCTGATCGTGGTGGAGGCCTTGAAGTTGTGCTTCAGGCCCAGGGTGTGGCCCACCTCATGCATGATGGTGTCCTTGATGACCGCGGCCACAAAGGCTTCGGCCTCCGGGCTGTCGGGCGCCACATCGCCGCGTGCTTCCAGCACATCGAGCGCGAAATTCATCTCGGATGCCGCGTCGTGCGCATAGGTGCACAAGGCCTCGGCGGCGCCGTGGCGGTGCGCGCCCAGCGCCTGGGTCGCCTGCTGGGCCTGCTGCGCGCTGAAACCCACGTCTTCCACAATCATGCGGCGCGAACCACGCGAGAACACATCGCTCATGCCGATGTCGGCGTCGAGGATCTCACCGCTGCGCGGGTCGGCATGGCTGGGGCCGATGGCAAAGCCGACATCGGCGCCGACGAACCAGCGGATCGAGGCATGGCCGGCGTCCATATTGTCCCAATCGGCATCGTCCGGCTGCTGCTTGGCCAGCACGGCATTCTTGAAACCGATTTTCTCGAAGGCCTTGTTCCACTCGACGATGCCGGCTTCCACGGCCGGGCGGTACTTGGCCGGGATGTTCTTGTCCATCCAGTAGACGATGGGCTTGACCGGCTCGCTCAGGGCCGCGTTCGGGTCCTGCTTTTCCAGGCGCCAGCGCTTGATGTAGTGCACGCGCGCATTGGCCTTCATGTCATTGCCAAGGTCGGTGAAGGACTCCATGAAATGGCCGAGACGCGGGTCGCTCAGACGCGGGCGCAGCGGGGCCTCGGGCAAGGCCGCGAAGCTGTAGACAAAGCTGACGAACATGCTGCGCGCATCAGGCGTGGCCTGCGGCGGCGTCGGCATGGGCACCGGGCTCGGGGTCAGCGGCGGCGCTGGGATGCGCGGCGTGGCGAAATGCATGCGCGCGGTCAGGGTGCTCAGCGTGGCGTCGGCGCGGCTGGCTTCGATATGTGAGTTGGCACGGTCGGCCGCGAAAGGCAGTCGGTAAGCCGCCTCCAGACGGGTCGACAGGCCTGGGATGTCACTCAGGAACATAGCCGCATCGACCAGCACCGACTTGCGCTCCGGGTGCTCGGCGCTGGCCACCGGGCCGGCTGCCAGCAAACTGGGCGAGAAGGCCTGAGCCACGGCGGCCTTGCCGCCGCCCTCGCCGCGGAAGGCGGTGTTCAAGGCGATCAGCTGGATCTGGTTGCCGATGCGACGCCATTCGACCATCTGGTCCATGCCCATCTGGCTCGCGTAGAGACCGCGCTCTCCGACGGCATTGGCCACATTGGCGGTGAAGAGGAAGGGCTTGCCGATTTTGTCCTTGGACACTTCCAACCAGACCTTCTCGTCCTTGCGCCAGATCGGGAACAGACCGTCCTGCACCTTGGCGTCCTTGCTGACCTCGGCGAAGGGCTTGGGCGCCGTGGGATCGGCGGGCGGGCGAGCGGCACCGGGCACCGTCGCGGAGGCACCCGGCGCTGCAGCCGGCGCCGTGGCCGCAACTGCCGGGGCAGCAGCAGGGGCTGCGGCCGGTGCGGGAGCGGCGGCCTGGCCCGTCGGTGCGGTGGTGCTGGCGCAAGCGCTCAACAAGGCGACTGCGGCAGCAAGGCTGGACAACTTCAGAGCGCCCAGCGGCGAGGTCGGCGTCATGGGCGAAAACGGGGGTGTGGAGCGGCTCGTGAACATTCAGACTTCCTTGGCACGTTGCAGGTTCGAAATAGGGCCGCTGGCTCCGGGCACAGCTCGCGAAGCAGACGCGAAAGCCGACCACGGCGGCACAAAGGCGGCAACTGTGTCTTGTCATCTGCGGGCCGTCAATGGCCGCAGGCCCCGGTCGGCCGCGGGTAAGTACCAGGTCTGAGGCGACCTACACTCGCCGACATGACCCTGAACGCACGCCCTGCCCAGCGCCGCAGCCACTTGCTCTATCTGCATGGCTTCCGCTCCTCGCCGCGCTCGGCCAAGGCCTTGCGCATGCAGGCCTGGGTGGCAGAACATCGCCCCGATCTCCATTTCTCCTGCCCCCAGCTGCCGCCCTCGCCGCGTGCGGCTTTCGCACTGCTGCAAAGCCTGACGGAGGGCTGGCCGGCGGATGAATCGGCGGTCATGGGCAGTTCACTGGGCGGCTTCTACACGACAGCGCTGATTCAGACCCTGCCGCATTGGCGCGCTGTCGTCATCAACCCCGCAGTGGATCCAGCCCGCGACCTGGCCGCCTACATCGGCGAGCAAAGCTGCTGGCAAGACCCGACCGAACGCTTCTTTTTTCAAGCGGATTTCGTCGATGAGCTGCACGCCCTGATGCCGGAACAGCTCTTGAACCCGGAACGCTGCCTGGCCGTGGTGGCCAAGGGTGACGAACTGCTGGACTGGCGGGAGATGCAGACCCGCTACATCGAAGGCCCGATCCGCCTGCTGGAGGGCAGCGACCATGGTCTCAGTGATTTTGACGAGCACTTGACGGAATTGACCGCATTTCTGCAGCTCTGACGCCGTACTTACACTGACCATTGATATCAAGCCGATAATGGATACTCGAGAATGTTGCGGGAAGTGTGCACAAGGCTCGTCGTATTTGGAGACAATGCTGCGGCGCCCGAAGCAGACACCCTCTGCCCAGGCGGCAGCGAACTCAGCCCCCCGAGCCGAATGTGAGAGTGTGAGGAAGTAGTACTTTGCAAGGCGACACCATCATCGGCGTGACATTCGAGTCACCGCACAAGCTGCAATCGCTGCTGCCCGAATTGCTGCAGAGCGAAGCCGTGGGCAAAGGCCTGGAGATCAACCAGCGCCTGTTCAAGATCCGCAATGCCGATTCTTCCGGCCGTCGCAGCTCCGCCAGCGTGCTGATCCAGCGTCGCTATGCCTCCCGGGGATACATCGCCAGCGACCTGCCCGAAGAAGCGGAACCGCAACGCATCACCTTGATGGCCAGCGATGCTGAAGTCATCATCGGCACCATCACCATTGGCTTCGATTCCCCGGCCGGCCTCAACGTGGACGAAACCTTCGGCCCCGAGACCGACGCATTGCGTGCAGAGCGTCGCAATATCTGCGAATTCACCAAGCTGGCGGTGGACAACGTTTCCAAGTCCAAGCGTGTGCTGGCTTCGCTGTTTCACGTGGCCTACATCTACGCCCACCGCTTGATGGGCTTCGACAGCCTGCTGATCGAAGTCAACCCTCGCCACGTTCGTTTTTACGAGGCCATGCTGGGTTTCAAGGTCCTGACCGGCCAGCGGCAGAACCCGCGTGTCAATGCACCGGCGGTGCTGATGTGCCTGGACTTCAGCTATGTGCAGGAGCAAATCGCCACCCTGGGCGGCCAACCCGAGAAGTCACTGGAAGTGCGCTCGCTCTACCCCTATTTCCTGTCGATTGCCGAAGAAGCCAATATCGTCGGCCGTCTGAGCCGCGCCCACCAGGACATCGAGAGCCTGCGCGCGGCCACCAGCAAAGACGACTACCCAGACCTCGAAGGCGACACGGTCACCGGCGAGTTCCTCTGATCCTGAAACGGGAAGCCATAGCGGCTGCAAGTGCAGCTGCTGACTGGCAGGTCACGGCACATAGCGGAAGTTCGATGGCTGGGTTTGTCGCGCTGCGGTGACTCGGCCCGCCGCCGTGCTCATGGTGCCCGGGTCGGCTCTGCGAGCCGACTCCCCTCGGTGCTCACTGCGTGGCTCAGCGGCGCCAAACTCCCTCCGTTCGCTGCGCTCACTGTGGTCAAACAGTGGCGCCGAGTCAGTGCTTGAAGCGCGCTTGAAGCAAGCTTCGGCGCGCGCCTGAGCCGCTCCGCTGCGCTCTCGGCCGCGCACAAATCGCCCGTCGTCAGGCCGAGCCACCTCCGAAGGTGGCGTGTTCCACCGTCGAGGGGCAGATCGAGCGCGATGCAAGTGCCCTGCAGTCCGGGCTGCCGCTGGGCGATTTGTGAAGGGCTGAGCAGCGCAGCGGCTCGAAGCGCGCGCGTACCCGCGCGCTTCAAGTTCTGACTTGGCGCGTCTGTTTGAACGAAACGAACGGAGTGAGTGAAGAGAGTTATGCGCCAGCCCCGAGGCGCGAGCAGCGCAAGGCAG